>CAYZIJ010000003.1:0-161219 GCA_964478365.1 uncultured Terricaulis sp. | reverse complement strand
GCGGCGGCGGCTTGTTCGCGGCGTTTCCGAAGGCGTATGCGGCTTTGATGCCGGCGCTCTACATTCCGATCTTTCTGATGTTGCTCGCGCTCATCTTCCGCGGCGTCGCGTTCGAGTTTCGCCATCACGGACGCGGGCGCGGCAAGACGTTTTGGACTGCGGCATTTGCCGGAGGTTCGCTGGTCGCCGCGATCGCGCAGGGCTTTGTGCTGGGCGCGTTCATTCAAGGTGTGAACATCGTCGACGGCCAGTTCGCGGGCGGCGCGATGGATTGGCTGACGCCGTTCTCGGTGCTGACGGCGGCTTCGCTCGTTGCCGGCTATGCGCTGCTCGGCGGATGCTGGCTCGTGTTCAAGACGCAGGGCGATCTCTACGAGCGTGCGCGCAAATGGGTTGCGCAGCTTGCGGTGCTGACGGCTCTTGCGATGGGCGCGGTGAGTTTGGCGACGCTCGGCGTCGACCCGCGCGTAACCGAACGCTGGGGCGTGACGATGACGAGCGTCGATTGGTCATCGTTCGCGGTGCTTGCGCCGTTGCCGATTGCGGCCGCTGCGATTTGCTTTGCGCTTTGGCGGCGCTGGAAGGGCGCGCCGCACATTCTGCCGTATCTGTTGGCGGTCGGGCTGTTCCTGATCGGCTATCTCGGCCTCGCCGTTTCGCTCTGGCCCTACATCGTGCCATTCGCGATGACGCCAGCCGATGCCGCCGCTGCCGACAACGCGCTTGAGCTCATGCTCTGGGGCGCGATCCCGATGCTGCCGATCATCCTCGCTTATACGGCCTATGTGTATTGGATCTTCCGCGCGAAAGTGGACGACGATGCCGCCTATCATTGAAGGCCCGCCCGAGGACGGCGAAACACCGCGGCCGCTGGGCAAGCGGCTGGTGTGGTTTGCGGTGTTGTGGGTTGGGAGTTTGTGCGCGGTAGCCGCGATCGCTTACGCGCTGCGGGCGCTGATTTTGTGAGACGGTCGCGCCGCTGTGGATTAAGAATGAGGAATGGATTGGAAGGCCGTTTGGGCGAACGCACAAAGACGCTGGGCGTATGGTAGTTTCGTCCTCGCTCTAACTCTTCTCACATGGCTCGTCTTTCGGACGGTGCCGCCAACAGCAGAGATTCATTGGGTCGGACCGCTTTGGGCGCTTAGCCAAATACCCATCGTCGGCGCGCTAGCCTCGACGATCGTTTGCGCACTCATCACCTGGCCCATCTCGATTTCGCTGCTTTCAGGGAGGCGCACGTGGGCGCCATTCTTTTGCGGCGCGCTCATCGGTGTCTTGACGCTGTTAGCGTCGGCGGCGATCACCCACTTTGGCTACATGATTGTTGAGAGCGCGACGAGCTCACGTTCCGACTGGGCCTTTATCTTAGGTCCACTGTATTTCCTGACGTATGCGACGCTGACACAAGCCTGGATTTCGATGTTGGCGTCGGCCGTCATCGGCGGCTTCGCGTTTGCATTCAGCGAGGCGGTGTCAGTTGCGTTGGACCCGTGACCGAAACACAAAGAACAACGCCGCAATCAGCGCCAGCCAGTACGCCACATCAACAAACCAAGGCGAGCCGTTGAAGCCCATCATGCTCATGGCGGCTTCAGGGATGGTCTCGAACGCTTCTTGCGCAGCGGTGGGGAGGTGGTGGTCGGAGACGTTGTAGACGACCGAGAACGCAAACACGCCCATGCCGATGGAGATCAGCGCCCAAGCGGCGATAAGCACGCGGAAAATAATCGTACCGAGGGTCATGCCCGCAGTTTAGCGGCGCATCTTGAATGCGCCAGAGCGCTGGCCTTGGTGCAGGTCGGGCGTACGCTCTTGCCGAATATTTTGCCTTCGGCCCAACGGCGTGGCACGATTTCGCTGTGTAACGGGCCATCGGGGGTGTGTTATGAGATTAGCCGCAATTGCGTTTGCCTTTGCAGCGCTGTTTGCAACGCCGTCATTTGCGCAAAAGGGCGGGCTCTCCGCCTCGTCGGCACAGGTGACGGTCAGGGTTTGTAACGAGAGCGGGCGCAACGCCTTCACGGCGGTGATTTATCAGCGCGACGGCGCTTGGCATAGTGAAGGCTGGTTTGGCGTGAACAACGGCGCTTGCCGTGACATCGCGACCGCCGACAATCTGCGCTTCTACACGTTCGCCGAAGAAGTCGGGAACGTTGCTTATTCTTGGGCCGGCAATTTCGAGCACTGCGTTCTGCGTCCCGGCCCGTACCACGACATCGTCAATCCGAACGGTACGACATGCGGGCGCGGACAGGAATCGGTGATGTTCTCGGAATGGTTGGCTGACCGCCCCGGCACGTTCACCTGGACGCTCAACCCCTAGCGCTGAGGGTTAAGCGGGTCTCAATCCTCGATCGCCTCGATCCCGAGCCGTTCAAGTTCGGCCAGCCGATCGCGCATGTGCTTCAGCTGCTCCGGCGAGTGTCCGGTCCACGCGGTCACTTCGCCAACGATCCGCAGCGTATCGCGTGCGATAGGATTTGGTTGGGTTGCCTGGAAATTTCTTGTCGGTGACATTGGGATCGTCTTCGAACGCGCCAGTCGGCTCGACGATGTAGATGCGCTCGGCGCCCTCGCCGCGCGCCAGCTCTGCGCCCCTTCTTTAGGTTAGGCGCTTCATGGGCGAGCGGAGCGCATGAAACGCGCGCTCTCTTACGCCGCAGCGTACCGGTAGCTGTACGCGCGGACTTGGCCGCACGCCCACAAGAGCGCGATCACCCAGCCGATAATTGTCCAGCCGAAGAGCAGGTTCAAAAAGAAGATCGCGCCGCCGCTATGGTGCTCGCGGCAATAGGCGACCAGGGTCGGCACGAAATAGCCACCGGTGCAGACGGCTAGGACCGACAAAAAGACGATCATAAACGTTCTCATGATATGACTCTAGCGCACAACACGCTCCCCGGCCAAGCACGTGTAGAGCCGTGTGACCACGCCACACGCGCGCATGTGTTTACAGGTTGGAGCGCGGGCCTCCGGTCCGCATCTTCTCACTAAACCTCAGCATCTAATGCCAATGCGGGCCGGAGGCCCGCGCTCCAACCTGTAAGCATCGAGACTCTGTTTGACCGGCTACGCATCGCGCCTATCGCCGCACTATCCGACGATCTTCGCGGCTGCCTCATCCATGAAATGCGCCAGCGCCACGTCCTTATCGGTGACGCCGCCACTATCATGCGTCGAGAGCGTGACTTCGACGCGGTTGTAGACATTGGTCCATTCCGGATGGTGGTCGTGCTTCTCCGCGAAGAGCGCGACGCGGCTCATGAAGCCGAAGGCGGCGTTGAAGTCTTTGAAGCGGAATTCTTTGGTGATGGCGTCGCGGTCGCCGGCGGCGTGCCAGCCATCGAGGCGGGCGAGTGCGGCGTCGGCGCCGATCTTGGCTGCGGGCATTGAGTAGTCTCCAGTCAATTTTCTCTTCTAACCCAAACGTCAAGCTCCGGCTGCCGATCCCTCTGCGCCCGTTTTGGCGTCAGGTTGCAGTGCAGCAACACCCGATGGTCTCAGCGGCCTTGCGGCTTATGACGGGGCCGTTAAGGTCCGCGCCCAATTGCGCGCTTTGGCGCGGGGGAGACAATCGTATGGCGGGTCGCTTATTCGCGCGAAAATCGGTCGCGAGCGTTCAGCAAGAATTTCATGCCGGCGAACTGAAGCGGACTTTGGGTCCGTTCAACCTCGTTAGCATGGGTGTGGGCGGCATCATCGGCGCCGGCATCTTCGTTATGACCGGGAACGCCGCTGCGGTTTACGCCGGCCCGGCCGTGGCGATCTCGTTCGTGATCGCCGGCATCGCCTGCACATTCGCCGCGCTCTGCTACGCCGAGTTGGCCTCGACCATCCCTGTGTCGGGTTCGGCTTATTCCTACGCCTACATCACCATGGGTGAAGTGTTCGCCTGGGCGATGGGTTGGCTCTTGCTCTTGGAGTACGGGCTCGCGGCATCAACGGTAGCTGCGGGCTGGACGGGTTACGTCGTCAGCTTGGTGCACGATTTCGGGATTATCATCCCGCCGCATCTCGCGGAGTCGATGTTCCAGTATCAGGATGGTGCGCTGGTCAATACCGGCCACATCAATCTCGTCGGCGCGCTTGGCATTCTGGCCGTGACGCTGCTGCTCGTCGTCGGCGTCTCTGAATCCGCCAACGTCAACAACCTCATCGTCGTGATCAAAGTGATCGTGCTGCTGGCGTTTATCGCTATCGGCGTGACCTACGTGAATCCGGACAATTGGGTTCCGTTTGTGCCGCCGAACGAGGGCGGCGCGCATTTCGGACCTCAAGGTGTCTTACGCGCGGCCTCGGTCGTGTTCTTTGCGTATGTCGGCTTTGAAGCGGTTTCGACTGCAGCAGGCGAAGCACGCAATCCGCAGCGTGACTTGCCGATCGGTATCCTCGGTTCGCTGATTATCTGCACCGTGATTTACATGGCTGTCGCCATGGTGATGACGGGCGTGGTGCCGTTTCGCGAACTCGGCGTGCCTGCGCCGATCGCCGTCGCCATCGACCGCATGAACCCGGAATGGGCGATCATTCCCTGGGCCGCCAGCGAGACCGGTGAGCTCAACGTGTTGTCGCTGCTGATCAAGATCGGCGCGTTCGCGGGCCTGACCTCGGTCATGCTGGTGTTGATCTACGCGCAGACGCGCGTGTTCTACCAAATGGCGCGCGACGGCCTGATCCCGGCCTTCTTCAGCCACATCCACAAGACGTTCAAAACTCCGGCGGCGGGCACGCTCGTGCTGGGCATTCTGATCGCGATCGCGGCGGCGCTGTTGCCGCTTGGCGTGTTGGGCGACCTCGTCAGCCTCGGCACGGCGTTGGCGTTCGCCATCGTCTGCATCAGCGTCATGTACATGCGCAGCGCGCACCCTGAGATCGCGCGTCCGTTCAAGGTGCCGCTCTATCCGATTACGCCGATCCTCGGTGTCATTGCTTGCGTGCTCTTCATGATGGGCCCGATCCTGATCGGTCTGGCGTCGCAAGCGACGGGCATCGATTATTGGGCGGTGATCTTCGGCGGCACCGGCACGGTAACGCGTGAATATCTGCCGACCATCCTGCTGGTGTCCTACGTCGTCATCGGCGCGCTGGTGTACGCGTTCTACGGCTTCCGTAACTCGAAGCTGACGCACAGCGACGCGAAGTAACGTCGATAACACCGCAAACTGAGAGAGGCGCGGACTTCGGTCCGCGCCTCTTTTGTTTAGAGATTAGGCGCTGACCAGCCGCGTCGCGCACAGGCGGCGAGCACGGTATTGCGCAGCAAGCAAGCGATGGTCATCGGCCCAACGCCGCCAGGCGATGGCGACACTGCAGCCGCCACCTCGATCGCTTCGGCGAAATGCACATCGCCGACGAGCTTCGTTTTGCCTTCGCCTTTCTCCGGCGCAGGCACGCGATTGGTGCCGACATCGATGACTATGGCGCCAGGGCGAACCCAATCGCCGCGAACCATTTCGGGACGTCCCACGGCGGCCACGAGAATATCGGCGCTGCGGCACACCATGCGCAGATCGCGCGTCTTTGAATGCGCGATGGTCACGGTTGCGTTCTGTTCAAGAAAGAGCAGAGCCGCTGGTTTGCCGACCAGGATCGAGCGGCCGATGACGGCGATATTGGCGCCGGTGAGATCAGGGCGCTCGCCTTTGGCCAGGATCACGCAACCGACCGGCGTGCACGGCCGTAAGCCAGGCTTGCCGAGCACAAGCTTGCCGGCGCTCGCTTCGGTGAGGCCATCGACATCCTTCAGCGGATCTAGTGCGGCGAGCACGTTGGCTTCGTTGATGTGCTTGGGCAGCGGTAGCTGCACGAGGATGCCGTCGATCTCGGGATCGCGTGAGAGCGCATCGACGCGGCCGATCAGATCAAGCTCGCTCGTATCGGCGGGCAGGCGGATCTCGACCGAGCGCATACCGGCTTCGATCGTCGCTTTGCCTTTGGACGAGACATAGACATGGCTCGCCGGATCGTCGCCAACGAGCACGACCGCGAGCGCCGGTTGGCCTGGCAGCGTTTTCACTGCCGCCGCGATCTCGGCGCGAAGGTTTGCGGCGACGGCTTTGCCGTCAATGCTGCGGCCGGTCATGGATGCTCCGTATGGGGCTCAGTTGAGCAATGTCCGTGTGCCGGCGAGCATGCCTTCGAGCCAGTAGGTGACCTCGTTCTGCAGCAGCCAAAGCACGAGCAGCAGCACCAGCACCGAAAGATCGACGCCGCCGATCGGCGGAATGAGCCGGCGCAGCGGACGCAGGATCGGGTCGGACACCCGCCGCGTGAACTCGAACACCGAATAGACGAGCTGGTTGCGGCGGCTGACAATGTCGAAGGCGAACAGCCAGGAAATCACGACATAAACGATCAGCACCACCTGGATCAGGCCCAGGATCGCACGAATCAGCTCGAACAGGATCGGAATCATGACCTGGAGATAAAGCGCGAGACGCCGGGCGGCAACCGGGGCGCGGGCGACATTGACGGCTATCCCGCCCCGGCTCTATATCCCGCCTCCCACTGGGGGCCCGTAGCTCAGCTGGGAGAGCGCTGCGTTCGCAATGCAGAGGTCAGGAGTTCGATCCTCCTCGGGTCCACCATCCTACGCTCGCGAAGCGCGCGTAGGATGCCCTCCGTAGCCCCGGCGTAGGAGGGCTGCGCTTTCCACTCGCGAGCTTCGGATGGTTTACGCCGCAGCGCACTAGGCAGCGTCGCGTTTGCTCGCTTCGGCGCCTCGCGCGTCCGCGATGTCGCCCGTGATCAGCCGCGCCCCGCGTTCGAAGGTTAGGTATGACCACACCCAATCCAGGGCGACGGCGATGCGGTTCTTGAAGCCGATCAAGAAGTAGATGTGCGCCACACTCCACAGCACCCAGCCGATAAAGCCGCGCAAATGCACGAAGCCAAAATCCGCCACCGCCGCTTTGCGACCGACCGTGGCTAGGTTGCCAACATTGAAATAGGCGAACGGTTTATCAAGCGTCTCGGTGTTGAGCGCAGCTTTGATCGCGCGGGCGGCGTAGGCGCCTTGTTGCTTGGCGACGGGCGCCACACCGGGAAGCGGCTTGCCGTCCGCGCCATTGACGCTGGCGCAGTCGCCGATGACGAAGATGTTGTCGTGGCCGGGCGCGCGGAGGTCGCCGCCAATGATGGCGCGACCGGCGCGGTCTGCGGGAATGTTGAGCCAGCGTGCGGCGGGAGAACTTTGCACGCCTGCGGCCCAAATCACGCTCCGCGAGGCGATGCGTTCGCTGCCGAGCATGACGCCATCGGCGTCCACTTGTGTCACCGCATCGCCGAGCCGCACTTCGGCGCCGATTTTCTCTAGCGAACGGCGTGCGTTCTCCGAGAGATCGGCTGGGAAGCCGCCGAGGATACGCGCACCCGCTTCGACCAGCACAATGCGCGCCGATTTCGGGTCGATGTGGCGATAGTCGCGCGCCAGCGCCTTGTTCGCGAGTTCGGCTATGGCGCCTGAGGTTTCGACACCGGTAGGCCCGCCGCCGATGACGACGAAGGTGGTGAGCCGCTTTCGCTCTTCGGCGTCAGTCTCGAGTTCGGCGCGCTCGAAGGCGAGCAGGATGCGTTTGCGCTGATCGGTGGCGTCTTCGAGTGTTTTGAGGCCGGGTGCGAAGCGCTCCCACTCGTCGTGCCCGAAATAGGCGTGCCGCGCGCCGGTGGCGATGATCAGATAATCATACGGCACGCGGCGCTCACCGAGCACGACCTGGCGCTTGGCCGCGTCGATCGCCTCAACCGTGCCGAGCTCGACATTGACGTTCTTCTGATGGCGCACGATCGCGCGTATCGGTGTTGCGATCTGGTTTGGCGCAAGGCCGGCCGTCGCGACTTGATAAAGCAGCGGCTGGAAAAGGTGGTGGTTGCGCCGGTCAATCAGAGTGACTTCAACCGGCGCGTTCTTCAGCGCTTTCGCGGCGGTCAAACCGCCGAAACCGGCGCCGATAATGACGACACGCGGACGATCCATTGCAGCATTCATGAGCGAGGCCCCTGAGCTGATCTCAATATAGGATGCTTCGTTCGCGCGCGCAGCACGTCGCGTCGCCGCTAGCCAATCTTCGGAAGCGCTCTAAGGTCGCAGGGGCCGGGAGGGGCTAGCGTGATTGCACGGTTCTTAAGCGCGTTCGCGACAGCCGCTGATGCGCCGCTGCGCGATAGTCCAAGCGAGATCGACGCGCTTTATCGCAAGCATCGCTGGCGCGTGCTGATGGCGATCACGCTGGGCTATGGCTTCATCTACACGTGCCGCCTCGCCATCGGGTTGGTGAAGCCGTCCATGATCGATGCGGGGGTGTTCACGCCGGAGGAGTTCGGCCTCATCGGCTCGGCGCTTTTCTACACGTACGCGCTCGGCAAGCTCACCAACGGCTTTCTCGCCGATCACGCCAATATGCGCTTCTTTTTGCCGTTCGGCTTCGCCATGTCGGCGCTTTGCAATTTCGGTATGGGCTTCGCTGACACGTTGCTGATGGCGTGCATTTTCTGGGGCCTGAACGGTTGGTTTCAGGGTTTCGGCGCGCCGGGAAGCGTGGTGGCGATCTCGTCGTGGTTTTCCAATCGCGAGCGCGGGCGTGTTTATGGGCTCTGGATCACGTCGCACTCGATCGGCGAGGGGCTGACCTTCTTCGTCATCGGCTGGGTCGTCGCCACAATGGGCTGGCAGTATGGCTATTTCATTCCAGCACTCATTGGTCTCTTCACCGCGATCATGATGTGGACCTTGATGCGCGACAGGCCGCGCTCAATGGGTCTGCCTTCGGTCGCGAACTGGAAGAACGATCACATCCCCGAAAGCGAGACGAACAAAGCTAAGAGCACAATCGCGCTCCAGTTCTCGATCCTGCGCTATCCGACGATCTGGATTCTGGGACTCGCCAGCGCCGCCAATTACGTGACGCGTTACGCGATCAATTCGTGGGGGCCGCTCTATCTGCAAGAAGCGCGCGGCTTCGATGAGATTGCATCGGGCACGATGCTGATGATCTCGACGCTCGCGGGTATTGTCGGCTCTGTCGGCTATGGCTTGATCAGCGACAAGTTCTTCAACGCGCGCCGGCCGCCCGCGAACTTGTTGTTTGCGCTCTGCGAGATTGCAGGTCTGGTGCTCATCTTCTTCGGGCCAGCAAACAATGTCGTGCTCACCATCGGCATGGTTTTGTTCGGCCTGGGCCTTGCCGGTTTGGTCGCCTCGCTCGGCGGGCTCTTCGCGGTCGATATTTGCCCTAAGCGCGTCACTGGCGCTGCGATGGGCGTGATCGGGATTTTCTCGTATCTGGGCGCGGCGCTGCAGGAGAATGTCTCCGGCTCACTGCTTCAGCGCTTTTCGTACATGGTTGGCGATGACCGCGTTTACGATTTCGGGCCTGTGATTTGGTTCTGGATCGGCTCTTCCGTCTTGTCGCTGCTGCTGGCGGCGACGCTGTGGCGGGCGAAGCTGCGCGACTAAAGCAACGGACTTTAAATTCGCCTCAGCCTGATGGCGGGCGCGGAGCGAATTTAAAGTCCAAGAGTTGCTTTAGGGACTTTTGAATCTAAAGCGTCTTTGGGACCTCAAATGCGACAGGTGCCCGATCCAAATGCCGGGTCGCATTTGAGGTCCGACGCTTTAGCCGGAACAAGCGGATGTGACGTTGCGGCCATAGGCAAAGCGCGCCGGCGCGGCTAAGCACGCGCCTCCATGCTTGAGATTTCCGACCTCACCTATCGCATCGGCCCGCGGCCGTTGTTCGAGAACGCCAATGCGTTCATCGCCGAGGGCTGGAAAGTCGGCCTCGTCGGCCGCAACGGCACGGGGAAATCCACGTTGCTGAAGCTGATCCGTGACGAGGTCGGCAAGCCGAACTCTTCGATCCGCGTGCGTCGTGGCGCGCGTATGGGCTTCGTGGCGCAGGAAGCGCCGCAAGTGGATACGCCGCTGCTCGAACTGGTGATGGCGGCGGACGAGGAGATGACGGCGCTGCTGAAAGAAGCAGAGACTGCCGAGGATCCCCAACGCATCGCCGACATTCACATGCGCCTGGCTGAGATCGACGGCTATTCCGGCGAAGCGCGCGCCAGCGCGATCATGATCGGTTTGGGCTTCGAGCAAGAAGATCTGCTTCGCGCCGCGCGCGAATTCTCCGGCGGTTGGCGCATGCGCGCGGCTTTGGCTGGCGTTCTGTTCTCGGCGCCCGATCTGCTCGTCCTCGACGAACCGACCAACTATCTTGATCTTGAAGGCGCCGCTTGGCTCGAAGAATATCTGCGCGACTATCCGCACACGGTGGTCTGCGTCAGCCACGATCGCGAAATGCTCAATCGTTCGGTGACGCACATTCTGGCGCTCGACGATAAGAAGCTCGAAGTGTTCGTCGGCGGCTACGATGCGTATCTGCGCAAGAAGGCCGAGCGCATGGCGCTGGCTGTTGGCATGAAGGCCAAGCAGGACGCGCAAAAGGCGCACTTGCAGAAGTTTATCGATCGATTCCGCGCCAAGGCGTCGAAAGCCGCGCAAGCCCAGAGCCGCATCAAGCAGCTTGAGAAGATGCAAGACATCGCAGTGCCGCTCGAAGAACGCACGGTGCCGTTTCATTTCGATGATCCTGCGGAGCTCGCATCGCCGCTCGTCGTGCTGGACGAGTGCGATCTCGGCTACATCGAAGGCAAGCCGGTCCTGAAGAAGGTGTCGTTGCGTCTCGATCACGATGACCGCATCGTCGTCATCGGTCCAAACGGGCAGGGCAAGACGACGCTGGTGAAGTCGATCGCGGCGCGTTTGGCGTTGTTGAGCGGCAAGCGCGTTGCGTCGGGCAAAGCGGTGATGGGCTATTTCAGCCAGGATCAGCTCGACGAACTGCGCGAAGGCGAAACAGTGCTTGAGCACGTCCGCGATCTGGAGCCCGATTGGGCGCCGCCGCGTTTGCGCTCGCTCGCGGCGCGGATGGGTTTTGGTCAGGAAAAGATCGACACCAAGGTTCAGAATTTGAGCGGCGGCGAGAAAGTACGCTTGTTGCTGGGCCTGATGGCGCACGCGAAACCGCACGTGCTCATTCTCGACGAACCGACGTCGCACTTGGACATCGATAGCCGCGAAGCGTTGATCCACGCGATCAATGGCTATGAAGGCGCGGTGTTGCTGATCACGCACGATATCTATCTGGCCGAAGCCTGCGCCGATCGCTTGTGGCTCGTCTATCACGGCCGTGCGCGGCAGTATGACGGTGATCTCGAAGACTATCGCAAGCTGGTCGCCGCTGCGGACCGGCCGCGCGATGATGCGCCGGCGAAAGTCGAAGAGCTTGTTGCGCGTGCAGAGCCGAAAGCGAAGCAATCTAAGTACACGCTGCAGCGGAAGCTCGAGGCCGCCGAAACTGAGATGGAGCAAGCCCAGGGGGCGTTGGCGCGCATCGATGCAGCGCTTGCCGATCCGGAGCTGTTCACGCGCGACCAGAAGCGCGGCGAGTCGTTGCTTAAAGAACGCGCGCACGCTGCCACCGCACTAGCGCGTGCGGAAGCGGCGTGGCTTGAAGCGAACGAAGCGCTGGAAAGCGCTTAGCCGCGCGGCGGCGGCGCTTGCTGCGGCGTCTCTGGCGCACCGGTGACGCTATCCATCTGCTCCATGTTTTCACCGACTGCTTGGGCCGCAGCTTGCGGGTCGATCAGCTGATAGCCGGGCGGCACGCCGAAGAGTGCCGCGGCTTGCTCGCCACGCTGTAGGGATGTGGCTTCCCACAGCACTGTCTCATTTTCGCGCACGCGCAGGACGATGCCGTCTTCGGTAATGCAAGCCGTGCGATCAACGCCTGGCGCCGGCGCTTCGCGCGGCGTCCATTCGTGACCTTGTTCGCCAGCGACTTCGCAAGCGCCGACGCTCCGTGCGTTTTCCGAGCCGAGAGCGGCCCATGCGCTCTCGAACGGTTGCGGCGCGTCTGCATTGTCGATGCGCACGGCGACGCCGATGATTTGAGGCTGTGCCGGCGTCGCGGCGGGTGCTGCTGTGCCTGGCGTTGCAGCGGGTGCGGGCGTGGCCGGTTGCGCTGCCGGCGCGGCCGTTGTCGCAGGTGCGACCGGCGTTTGGGCAGTCGCGTTCAGTACATAAGCGGCGTTGGTGCTTTCATCATAGACGATCGTGGCCGGTCCATAGTTCGGCAGCGTTGCTTCCACGCGCATTCTCGGACCATCGCGATAGATCACGGTCTGCGTTGCCGCACCGCCATTGGCGGAGGCAGTCTGGCCTTCGATGCGATATGACGCGTCGCCAAATTGCGGATAGTCGGGCGCGCCGAGGCCGCAGCCGGCAAGCAGGGCTGCGCTGGCGACAGCAGCGAATAACATCGTGCGCATTGGTTTGTGATCCTTTGTTGTAATGGCGGGCAAACGCGCGCGGCGCCTCGCATGTTCCGAAGCGCTTGTTCCCGCCTGCGCGGGGTGCGATTATGCGCACATGGACGGCCTGACGCGCCCCGATGTGACGCAATTGCTCGCGCGTGGCGTGACGCGTCTGCTCATGGCGCATGGACTTGCGCCGCTGCTTGAAGTTCCCCTCGCCAACGGCCGCCGCGCCGACATCATGGCGATCACTGGCAGCGGTGAAATCTGGATCGTTGAGACGAAATCTTGCCTCGCCGACTATGCCTGCGATGCGAAGTGGCCTGACTATATCGACTATTGCGATCGCTTTTTCTTTGGCGTGACGGAAGAATTTCCGCGCGATCTGATCCCAGAAGAATGCGGCATCATTGTCGCCGACGGCTTCGGTGGCGCCATCCTCCGCGACAGCCCAGTGCGCGTGTTAAGCGCAGCGCGCCGCAAAGCCGTGACGCTCCTGTTCGCGCGCATCGCCTCACAGCGTTTGGCGTTTCTTAGTTAGGCGCCGTGAAGGCGCCGCACACATCATCGCGCGCGACTGTGGCGGCGGCGTTGTAGCTGTTCAGATCTGGCGCCAAGCGGCGAATGAGGGCGACGCCGCGTGCGCTGGGGCTTTCCACGATTTGTGCGGCGTCTTCCGGGGCTGCGCGGCCGCGGCGAATGAGCGTAATCGCGGCGCCGTTGCGGGCCTCGCGATCGTCAATGACGAAGTAATTGTCGCTATTGGCTGCGTAGAGTGAGAGCGACCAATAGCTGCCCCAGGGCGTCGCCGTGATGGTCAGCGGGCCGTCGCTCAGATCATAGGCGCAGGCGGAATACGCAAAATCGGGCGAGGGCCGCACGATGGCGCGTGACAGGGGCGTGACCCGATCGGAGATGGTCCACGTATTGTAGCCATTGAGTGCACTCAGACGGCTAAGCGCCACGTTCATCATCACGCGCGGCGCGGCGTGGATGAAAGCAAAGTGCGCGAGCAGCGCAACGATCAGCGCCGCCCAAACGTATTTCGCCGCGCTGCTCATGACTCACCCAGGCATGAGATGCGCGTGAGCGTCGGCAGCGTCTCTTCGGCGGCGACGAAGTCGCGTTGCGGATTATAGATCCGCAGCGTCAGCGTGAAATCGCGTCGTGCGTTGCGCGATGAGAGCCAATAGATCGCATCGCCCCGCACGGTCGAGACGCGCGCACGCCAACGGCCGTCAGCGCCGGTGCTGACACGAGAGGCGTCGATCGATGCGGCGTGATCGTCGTTCTGCGCGAGGAAGCTATCGTCGGCATAAAGCGTCACCGACCACCAGCGCGCCGCAAACGCGCGGCCGACCAATTCGTAAGCGCAGTTCTCTTCAAGTGGTTGGCCCTGATCGTCTTCGTACAGCGTGAAGTAGAGCGCTTCGCGCGCTGAGAGCGCCAACAAGCCGTCGCGGGCGATGATGGCGCGGGTGTAGGGGCCGGCGGCGGTCGAGCCGGTGGCGCGGCTATGGCGCCAGGCGCCGTAATCTTCAAAGAACGAGGAGCGGCCGAATTCGAGCGTGGCCCATGCCGAGGCTGCGCCCAGCACGATCCCCACGATCACCGCCGCAATCCAAGCCAACACCCGCCGCAGCATCGCCGCATCCCGTCAGGCGGAACCCGCCTCCACAGGTGTTTTGAGGTTCAGCGAAAGCGCGTGCAAGCCTGTTTCGAATTCTTCATCAAGCGCCCGGTAAACCAGACGTTGACGCGCGACGCGTGTTTGGCCCTCGAAAGCCGCCGACACCAGCACTAAATGATAATGTGTCTCGCCGCTTGGGCGCGCCCCCGCGTGGCCCGCGTGCTTGGCGCTTTCATCCGTCAACACCAAGTGAACTGGCGCCAAAGTCTTGCGCAGTGCTTTTTCAATGCGCTCAGAGCGCGAAAGATGTGTTTTGTCCGCTGTCAATGGATTGTCCGCTTAACCCTTGGCGCCCATACTCGCTGATCCAATGTCTGATGCATTCTCCTATCGCAAGAAGTTCGTCGATATTCGCGTCAAGAAGCCTGGCGCGGCGACGGCTGACCGCGAGCCGGCGGAGCGGCCTTGTGACTATACCGGATGCACACGCAGCGGAGCGCACAAAGCGCCGAAAGGCCGCGATCGTGAAAACGAGTTTTGGCATTTCTGCCTCACCCATGTGGGCGAGTATAACAAACGCTGGAATTACTTCGCCGGCATGAGCGACGCCGAGCTTCAAGAGTATCGGAAAAGAGAAGAGACAGGCCACCGCCCGACATGGACCTTCCGAGGCGGCAAGGGCGACCGGCTTGCGGCCGCTGCGCGGAGCACGCAGCCTGGCGCGCGGGCTGACCCGTTTGGTATGTTCGGCTCCGGCGCCGCAACCAGCGCGCCCGTAAAGGCCGCGCGTCGACGGCTGACACGCCTGCAGGCTTTGGCGCTTGAGGTGATGGAGCTCGACGAGAACGCCGATAAGCCTCAGGTGCGCGCGCGCTACGCTGAGCTGGTCAAACGCTGGCACCCGGACTCGAACGGCGGCGATCGTGGCGCGGAAGAGAACCTCCAGAAGGTGATCAAGGCGTATCAAACCCTGAAGTCGGGCGGGCTCGTCTAATTCCCTCGCGGCAAGAGGGCTAAACCGTCATTTCGCCGTCTTTCTCTCGCGGGTGCGAGGGTCTAAGCTTAGCTTCAAATCAATGTCCAAGACCCGAGCCCGCATGACTGCCGCCGACGATCTGCTTTCCGCCAAACCCGACAAGACCATCTCCGCTAAGGAGTTCGGCGTAGAGTCGGACATGAAAATTCCGGCGTTCTCGAAGCGAACGGAATACGTGCCGGAGGTCGACGAGGCCTATCGCTTCGATCCGCAGACCACGCTCGCGATCCTCGCGGGCTTCGCGCACAATCGCCGCGTCATGGTGCAGGGCTATCACGGCACCGGCAAATCCACGCACGTCGAGCAGGTGGCAGCACGCCTCAACTGGCCGATGGTGCGGATCAACTTGGACAGCCACGTCTCGCGTATCGATCTCGTCGGCAAAGACGCGATCGTTCTGAAGGACGGCAAGCAAGTCACCGAGTTTCGTGAAGGCATGCTGCCATGGGCGCTGCAGCGTCCGATCGCGATCTGCTTCGATGAATACGATGCGGGACGTCCGGATGTGATGTTCGTGATCCAGCGCGTGCTCGAAGCCTCAGGCAAGCTCACATTGCTCGATCAGAACCGCGTTATCGCGCCGAACCCGCACTTCCGTCTGTTCTCGACGACGAACACGATCGGCTTGGGCGACACGACCGGCCTCTATCACGGCACGCAGCAGATCAACCAAGGTCAGATGGACCGTTGGTCGATCGTCACCACGCTCAACTATCTCGATCATGACGCCGAAGCCGCGATCGTGCTGGCGAAGACGCCGAGCTACAACACTGTCGATGGCAAGCGCACGATCATGGCCATGGTCCGCGTCGCCGACATGACGCGCAACGCCTTCATGAGCGGCGATATCTCAACCGTCATGAGCCCGCGCACCGTGATTACCTGGGCGCAAAACGCCGAGATTTTTGGCGGCGATATCGGTACGGCGTTCCGCATGACGTTTCTAAACAAGTGCGATGAACTCGAACGACCGACAGTGGCCGAGTTCTTCCAACGCGCGTTTGGGGCGGACCTGCCGGAAGCGGCTACGCGGGTTAAGGTGGCGTGAGCGCTGACAAGGCGGCTGCGCTTAAGGCACTTTCTCAGCAGAGAAAGAGTGACTGCCGAGATCCTCATTGCAGGTTGGGGGAGTTCTCCGGAGGCGCTTACGATCAGCACGATTTTGTGTCGCCATGGACAATTTCGGCGGGCAATCTCGATGCTGATGTGATGATCGTGCTCCAGGACTGGAGCTCGAAAGACACCCTTGACAGCCTCGGCCTTGATCCGGAGGTCGCCAAACTCGGTCACACGCCATCACTCCCGACAAACGTGCGCTTGAAGAGTTTGGTCAAACAACACTTCGACCTGGCGATAGAAGAGACGTTCGTTACGAACATGTTCGTGTTCATTAAACGAGGGCCGATCCACGCAAGAATCCCGGCGCGGGACGCACGCTATTCCGCCCAGACCTACACTCTTTCAGAGATAAAGATCGTAAGACCTCGGATAGTGATATGCGCTGGAGCGACGACCTATCAAGCAGTCCGTCGCGCGTTGGGCCTCGCACCGAACGAACCTCTAGCGCAGAGGAATCTCAAGCCGCCGCGTGTGGATCAATCTGAGATATTTTGGGTACCGCATCCAGGCGGCCGCGGTACGGCCGCTAGTGGGGGTGCTGCGCGAGTGGATGACATTTGGCGGTCTATCGCTCTGCGCTATGCCCGCGCAGCACCCGTTAGCTCGTAGATGCCCTAACGCGCCGCGAGCACTTGTTCTGCGTCGCGCAGTTCTTCCGTGCGGTCTTCGATCTGCTCGATCAAGCAGCCGCGCATTAGCGCGTCGTAGCCGCGTGCGCCTGCGTCGCGCTGCGTCAGGTAACGGCATTCGGCGTCGCGGTGGGTGATCCAGGCGCGCTCGCTTTCGCGCAGCGAAACCTCCTGGCTGTACCAGCCGCGACGGCGACGATCGTTGCTGTCATCGGCACGAGCGTCGGCGATGCGGCGCTGATAGATTTGGTTCAAGCGCCGGTCGGCGGCGGCGAGTTCCGCTGCGGAGGCGGGACGATAATCGTCGTCATCGTCGCGGCCACGGCGGTCCTGGGCGGCGGCGACGGACATAGCGCCGCCAAGCAAGGCGACGGCGACGAGCGTGCTGATGGTCTTGCGCATGATGATCTCCTTCACGCCGCCAACGCGGGATCATCGAATGCCGTTCCTGTGGTAATTGCCCCGCAAACTGCTGTTCCGCCGCCGCGAACAACACGCTAAGAAAAGCGCCGATGTCCTCCCGCGAAACCCCGGCCGAACTGTTCAAGCGCTCGTTGGCGCAGACGACGCGTGCGTTGGCCGGTGCGGAAGAGGAGCTTGAGGTGACGTTCGGCGCCGAAGGCCCGCGCCTTTCGCCCGGCAAGATCGTGTTGCCGCATCTGCCGCGTGTGATCTCCGATCCGGACGCGCAGCGTATTCGTGGGCAAGCTGACGCGCTGGCGCTCAAGCTGGCGCATCACAACGAAAGAGAGCATTCGAAACTGCGTCCCGGCGGCGCCGAAGCGCGCGCTGTGTTTGACGCGGTGGAAGAGACGCGCGTGCAAGCGCTTGGCGCTAACGCGCTGAAAGGCGTCGCCGGCAACCTTACCGCCGCGCTCAACGATTCACTTGAGCGGCGCGGCGCTGCGCGGATGGTCGATCGCTCGACTGCGCCGTTGGCTGATGCTTTGGCGCTGATGGTGCGCGAGCGTTTGACTGGCCTGGCGCCGCCGGACAATGCGCGTGGCATCGTCAATGCGTGGCGCGAAGAGATCGAACGCGAAGCGGGCGAGGCGCTCAATCAACTCGGCGCGGTGGCCGAAGATCAGCGCGCCTTCGCGCTCAAGTTTCGCGACGTGCTCAACAATCTCGGCATCGGTGACGAGATCGGCCCAGACGATCGCCAGGACGATAACGAGGATCCGAATTCGGATCAGAGTCCGCCGCCGCAACAAGATCCAAGCGAAGGCGAGGACGAGCAGGAGCAGGAAACGCCAGCCGACATGGAGATGGTCGAGAGCGACATCGACATGGATACGGACCGCACCATTTCCGTCGAGAGCGAAGACGAGTCCGACGAACAGGATGATCTCGAAGAAGATGATCCAGGCGAAAAGCCGATCCGTCCGAAATCGCGCAACGAGCCGGAAGATCCGAGCGCGCACTACAAGGTTTTCACCAAGAGCCACGACGAGGTCATCACCGCCGAAGAATTGTGTGACGCTGAAGAGCTGGCGCGTCTTCGCACCTATCTCGATCAGCAGCTGAAGCCGCTTCAGAGCGTGGTCGGGCGCTTGGCCAATCGGTTGCAGCGGCGCTTGATGGCCAAGCAGAACCGCACTTGGAGCTTCGATCTCGAAGAGGGCGTGCTCGATACGTCGCGCCTTACGCGCGTGATCGTCGATCCGATGTCGGCGCTGACCTTCAAGCAAGAGGACGACATGCCGTTCAAAGACACGGTCGTCACGCTGCTGCTGGACAATTCAGGCTCGATGCGCGGTCGGCCGATCATGGTGGCCGCACTCTGCGCAGATATTCTCGCGCGCACGTTGGAGCGTTGCGGTGTGAAGGTCGAAATTCTCGGCTTCACCACGCGCGCGTGGAAGGGCGGCACGTCGAAGGAGGATTGGCTAAAGGCCGGGCGGCCGCCGCAGCCGGGGCGGCTCAACGATCTGCGTCACGTCGTTTACAAGTCGGCGGATGCGCCATGGCGGCGCGCGCGGCGCAATCTCGGCTTGATGATGCGCGAAGGCCTGCTCAAGGAAAACATCGACGGCGAGGCCTTGCTATGGGCGCATGATCGGTTGATCGGACGCCCCGAGCAGCGGCGCCTGATGATGGTGATCTCGGACGGCGCGCCGGTCGATGATTCCACACTCTCGGCCAATCCCGGCAATTATCTCGAGCGCCACTTGCGCGCGGTGATTCATTGGATCGAGCAGCGCTCGCCGGTCGAGCTGATCGCCATCGGCATCGGACACGACGTCACCCGTTATTATCGCCGCGCCGTCACCATTACTGATGCCGAGCAGCTCGGTGGCGTCATGATCGAGAAGCTGGCCGAATTGTTCGATGAAACCGCGCCGGAAAAAAGTCCGCCGCCGCGCTCGCCGCGCGAGCAGCGTCAGCGCACCAAGGTTATGGCTTGATGCGCTTTGTGTTCGCGCCTCTGCTTGCGCTCGTCTGCGCGTGCGCGCCGATGTCGGCGGCCGAAGACGCCGAGGCGCCGCAGCAATGGACCGCGATCCAAATGGACTCGACGCCGGTCGAACTCGGCGCCGAACGCGTTGGCCGGCTCCGTTTTCGCGGCGGCGTAGCGCTTGAATCTGACGAAGGCTGGTTTGGTGGCCTTTCGGGGATGGAAGTTCTTGATGGTGATCGTGTCGTCTTCATCAGCGACCGCGCTGATTGGTTTGAGGGGCGTTTGCAGTTCGATGGAGGTGGCGCGCTGATCGGTGTCGCTGACGTTCGCATGGCGCCGTTGCGCGATACGGACGGCCAACCGATCGAGTCGCACGATGACGGCGATAGCGAAGGCCTGACGCAAATGCGGGACGGTCGCCTCGCCGTGAGCTTGGAACAGCGCCCGCGTATTTTGATCTATGATGTGAACCGCGACGGCCCGTTTGGCGCCGCTGTTGAAGGCCCTCGCCTCGCTGGCGCCGATCGCTTGCCGTCGAACGCGAGTCTCGAAGCGCTGACGATTGATGGAGACGGCAATTTCGTTGTCGGCGCAGAGGGCGGTGGCGGTGTGACGCCGGTTTGGGTGGCGCCGCTCGATGCGTCCTTGCCCGTTCCTGCGCGCTTCTCATACCGCCCCGCGCTCGGTTTTTCGCTGACCGCACTCGATCGCGGACCGGAGGGCGGGTTCTTCGCGGTCGAGCGCTTCTATGCGCCAGTGATCGGTGCGCGCGCGCGGATTATGTATTGGCCCGACGAAGCGTTGGCTGAACCGGGAGCGATTGAGGGTGCGGAAGAATTAGCGTTTATCGCGCCGCCCCTCCTGCTCGATAACTTCGAAGCTATAGCTGCCGTTCGGCGCATCGATGGCGGCGTGCGCATCTACATCGCGTCAGACGACAATATGAGCGATCGCCAACGGACGCTGCTTTACGCGTTCGATCTTGAATCGAACTGAGGCTCGTTCTGCGCGGCGCGTAGTTCGGCCCAGGCGGCGAGACCAAGCATACCAGAGATAAAGATCGTCCAGATCATCATCTGAGACAGCGCCCAAAGCGCCAGCAAACCGGCAACCGCGAGCCCGACATAAGCGGCGATCATCCGCGCGTTGCGGCGCGACACGACGTAGGTGAGCGCCGCGCGCAAGATGTGTCCGCCGTCGAGCGGGAAGCCTGGGATCAAATTGAAGATGCCGAGGATCAGACTCAAGAACGCAAATGTGCTGAGCGCAGAGAGAACCGTCGCGTTGGTCTCGCTATAGCCCAAAGCCGGTCCCAAGAGCGGCAGCGCTGACGAGACGAGAATCCACGACGCAATGTTGGCGCCTGGTCCCGCTGCGGAGACGGCGATCTCTTGCCATGCTTTTTGTGGCGGGCGCACAAACTCGACGTAACCACCAAAGAAGGTGAGCACGATGCGCCGGCTTCTGATCTTGAGCGCAGCCGCCATCGCGGCGTGCCCGAATTCGTGAATGATGATGGCGACGAAAATCACGCCAACGAAAATGAGTGCGTCGCCCAAAGCGCCCGAGCCATCGCGCATCAACGCCGAGCCGACAACGTATGCGCCGAGCAACAGAAATGCCGGCTCAACGACGACCGGCGCGCCTGTGAACGTGCCGATACGCAGGCCGCTCTCTTGCGGTTGGTATTGATTACTCATCGCTCAACACATGCGGGCGCAGACGCGCGCATGCAAGCGGTGCGTGAATGAACGTTTGTTGGAAGTCCGCTTAGGCGGCGGCTTGCGCTTCGCCGAGCTTCTTCTTCACGTCGCGGCGGATCTTCGCGGCGCGGGTGGAGAGTTCGTCCTTGTCGGCCTTCAGCAAGTACTGATCGAGGCCGCCGCGGTGATCGACCGTGCGCAGGGCCGCAGCCGTGATGCGCAGCTTGAACGAACGGCCCAGCGCGTCGCTCGGCAGCGTCACATCCACGAGGTTCGGCTTGAACTCGCGCTTGGTCTTGATGTTGGAGTGGCTGACCTTGTGGCCGATTTGACGGTTGACGCCAGACAGCTCGCAACGGCGGGACATGGAAACGCTCTCAGGACAGGCTTTGGGCCAGAAAATGAAGGGCGGACGCATACGCGAAGGCCCGTCCATGGTCAAGGCGAGGCCGAAACGGGTGTGCATGCCGCAGGGACCGCAAAACAGCCCCATTTGGTTCATGTCTGGATCACAGCCGGTTGATTAGATATCGGGCGGATCAGTCAGGATCGAGAACTAAGGTGGGTCATATGAGAAGCATTGCCGCCGCCGTATTGGCGATGGGTCTGGCCACGGCCGCAGGCCCGGCGACCGCTCAATCCAGCAACCGCAGCTTTGCCGCCGATTACACCGTGATCGCTCGGGGCGTGAGCGCCGGCGAGTTCAACTTCCGCTTCAACCAGACCGGCAATACCTACACCGCCTCTGCTACCCGCGAGATGACCGGCTTTGCGGCCGCGGCGCTCGGGCGAAGCCAGGATTATCGCTATAACGTCAGTGGTGCGGTGGCCGAGGACGGCACGCTGCGGCCTGGCGCTTACGAACACCAGGGTGGCCGCCGCCGGGACGACCGGCCCAATGGCCGCCTAGTCCGGGCCGCTTTCACCGCCAATAATGTGGTCACCAGCTCCGTGCCTGCCGGCATGAACATGGGCGACCCCCAGGCGACGACCGAACAGCGCCGCAACGTAATCGACCAGATCACCGCCATCGCCGCCATGGTCACGACCACGGGCGATCCGTGTAGCCGGACGCTCCGCATTTACATGGACGGTCGCGCCCGCTTCGACTTCGCCATGACGCCAAACGGCAACGTCACGATCCGTTCGCGCGCCTATGAGGGCGCCGGCGTCCGCTGCCGCGTCGCATTCCGCCCGATCGCCGGCTTCACCGATCCGCAGGAAGCGGCGAACTTGACCTTCCTGTTCGCGCGTACGCCGAGCGGCATGTGGGCGCCGATCACGATCGAAATGCCGGCCGACGGCGTGGGTATCGTGCGACTGGAAGCCCGCCGGATCACGGCCAATGGCCAGGCGTTGCGTTAGGTCAAAGGCTAGTCTTGTGTGTTACTTAAGTATTAACCACAAGACTTAGCCGTGAACGTACAAGCAACGAATCAAATCGACTGAGTCGCGAGTGATTCGTTCTTGTTCTCTTCTATTGACAGGTTGTCCACAGGGAGTCCGTCCGGATGCCTAACAATCGTCATCCCGGGGCTGAGCGGAGCTGAGAACCCGGGACCCAGGGGCCGCGAATGCAGGGTTTGCCCCTAGGTTCCGGGCTCGACCTGCGGTCGCCCCGGAATGACGAGCTTGAAAACGACACGCCAGAAACCCACCATCCGCCCATGACCGACCGCGCCAGGATCAAAGCCGTCCTGGGACCCACCAACACCGGCAAGACCCATCTCGCCATCGAGCGGATGCTGGGTCACGGCAGCGGCATGATCGGCCTGCCGCTCCGGTTGCTGGCGCGCGAGGTCTATGACCGGGCGGTGGCGGCCAAAGGCGAGGCGGCGGTGGCGCTGATCACGGGCGAGGAAAAGATCGCTCCGGAAAGCGCGCGCTATTTCATCTGCACAGTGGAGGCGATGCCGCTCGATCGCGTGGTCGAGTTTTTGGCCATCGATGAAATCCAAGTCGCGCGCGACCTTGATCGCGGCCACGTCTTCACCGATCGCATCCTCAACGCGCGCGGCTACGCCGAGACCATGCTGCTCGGCTCCGACACGATGCGCCCGATGATCCGCAAGCTGACGCCGGACGCCGAGATCATCCGACGCGAGCGCATGTCGACGCTGCAATATTCTGGTCCGAAGAAGATTACGAAGTTGGCTAAGCGCACGGCGGTTGTCGCGTTCTCGGCCGAGGAAGTTTACGCGATCGCCGAATTGCTGCGCCGTCATCGCGGTGGCGCTGCAGTTGTGATGGGCGCGCTCTCGCCCCGCACACGCAACGCGCAGGTGAAGCTCTACCAAGAGGGCGAAGTGGACTTCCTGGTCGCAACCGACGCGATCGGCATGGGCCTTAACATGGATGTCGATCACGTCGCCTTCGCATCGCGCCGTAAGTTCGACGGCCATAGCTGGCGAGATCTGCGTCCCGATGAACTCGCGCAAATCGCCGGCCGCGCTGGCCGCTTCACCCGCGATGGCACGTTCGGAGAAACCGGTGAGTGCGCGCCGTTCGACGAAGAGATTGTCGAGCGCGTCGAAAGCCATGAGTTCGAGACGATCGAAGCCGTGCAATGGCGCAATGAAAAGCTGAACTTCAACACCGTCAAAGCTCTGATCGCCTCGTTAGAGACGCCGCCATCGCGGCCAGGCCTGCTGCGCGTGCGCGGCGCCGACGATGAATTCGTGCTGCGCCGCTTGCTGGACGATCAGGATCTGATGGAGCGCGTCCGCACCAAGGAAGACGTGCGCCGCCTCTGGGATGCTTGCCAGTTGCCGGACTTCCGCAAAGTCTCCACAGACGAGCACGCCCAGCTGGCCGCGCGTATTGCTGGCTACATTGTGAAGCCGAAAGGCCGCGTACCCAGCACATGGGTCGGCGCCGAGATCGACAAGCTCGATCGCACCGAAGGCGACCTAGACGTGCTGCACATGCGCCTCGCGCATATCCGCACCTGGACCTATGCCGCCAGCCGCGCCGATTGGCTCGAAGAAGCTGATAGTTGGCGCACGCGCACGCGCGAGGTCGAAGACAAACTCTCCGACGCGTTGCACGACGCGCTGACACAGCGCTTCATCGACCGCCGTACCAGCGCTTTGCTGAAAGGCTTGAAGCGCGAAGACGCGATGCTGGCGGGCATTTCGGAAGAGGGCGAGGTGACTGTCGAAGGCCATTTCGTTGGCCAGCTCGATGGCTTGGAGTTCAAGCCCGATCCGCGTACCTCGTCCGGCCTCGAAGGACGTGCTGTGCGCAACGCGGCTTTGAAGGCGCTCCGTCCGGAAGTCTCGCGCCGTCTCGCCGCGATTGTGGCGGCTAAGGACGAGAGCATCGAACTTTGCCGCGATGGGCGTGTAAAGGTCGATGATGTCGTCGTGGCGAAGCTCACGGCCGGCGCGCCGGTGCTGAAACCACGGCTTGATCTCATCGGCGCTGAGCATGCTGCTGAACCACAGCGCGCCGCTGCGCGCGAGAGGTTGGAATTGTGGCTGGCGCAACGTGTCGCGCACGATCTGCGACCGCTTGTTGCGCTAGAGACCGCATGGCGCGGTGGCCGCTTGCCGTCAGACGCGCGCGGTCTGGCGTTTCGGCTGATCGAAAACGCGGGCGCGCTCGATTGCGCCGAGGAAGACCTCACGCACCTTACTCAAACCGGCGCCGCGGCGCTTGCGCGTTATGGCGTGCGCATCGGCGCGCATTCGATCTTTCTGCCGTCGCTAATCAAACCCGGCCCGGCGCATACGCTGGCTTTGGTCTGGCGCGCCGCCAATCCCAAGGCGGAGCATGCACCGTTTGCGCCGCGCGCCGGCGCGCTCTCAGCCGATCTCGTGCACCGCCGGCCTTGGGGCGAACTCGCCGCTGCCGGCTATCGCGGCTGCGGACGCGTGGCGGTGCGTTTTGATCAGCTGGAAAAGCTTGCGGAAGCAGTCGCCAGCCAACCGCAACCGAATGACGCAACGCTCGCGCGCATCATTGGTCGCCCAGCGCGCGACATTCCTGGCGTGCTGGCCGCGCTCGGCTATCGGCGTTACGAGCACGAAGGCGCGAAGATCTGGCGCCGTGTTCGTCACAAGCGCGCCCACAAACGCGCGCCGCCGAGGGACAACGCGTTTTCCGCGCTCGCTAATCTCTTGCCGCCCGACGATGCGCTGCCACCGCGCGCCAAACAGTCGAGCAAAGCATGAGCGATGCGCGCCAGCGGATCGATATCTGGCTCTTTCGTGCGCGGCTCTGTAAAACCCGCGCGGAGGCGTCGCGGCTGATTAGTGAGGGCGGCGTCAGGCTGATGCACAACGGCCAACCGCGCCGACTGGAAAAGCCCTCGGTCGAGGTCGAGCCGGGCGACGTGCTGGTGCTCCCAGGTCCGAACGGTTTGCGGACGATCGAGGTGAAAGGCTTGGGGTTGCGGCGAGGGCCCGCGACCGAGGCAAGGGCGCTCTATCGAGAGGCTCAAACGGGGTGAGCGCGCTTGCGGCGTTGCGCTGGCTTGACGCTGCCCCGCGCGCCCGTCATCTGAGCGCGCCGAAAACGGAACCCGGACAATGACCTACATCGTCACCGACGCCTGCGTGAAATGTAAGCTCATGGACTGCGTCGAGGTTTGCCCGGTCGATTGCTTCTATGAGGGCGAGAACTTCCTCGTCATCCATCCCGACGAATGCATCGATTGCGGCGTCTGCGAACCGGAGTGCCCGGTCGACGCGATTAAGCCCGACAGCCAAGACGAGCCCGACGGCAAATGGCTGAAGGTGAACACCGAGTTCTCCAAGACGTGGCCGAACATCACCGTGAAGGGAACGCCTCCCGCCGACGCCGACGCGTTCCGCGATGAGAAGGGGAAGTTCGAGAAGTATTTCTCCCCGGAGCCCGGTTCCGGGGACTGAAACCCGCCCGCTCGACGCCCTTCCGAAAAGCCTAAAACTGTGGTATACAATCAGCAGGAACGGGGCGCGCTTGGCGCGCCTGGCAGTTGGATCGCAGGATTCGCACCTAATCAGCCTAGTGGCAGGGGAAAATGAGGGTCGGACGGGCCAAAACCGTCCGCTTTTCATTGCTGCGGGCTGTTTTGACGGTGCTGAGGCGGTCTGATCGGCCTTGGACATAGTTTTGGGACACGGAGTTATCCGAATGCAGATCGCCAATGCGCAAATGCCGACTTCTTTCCGCCCGGGTGACCACATCGTCTACCCGGCGCACGGCGTTGGCCGCGTTATGGGCGTTGAGAAGCAGTCGGTCGCCGGCCTGGACCTGGACGTGTTCGTGATCTCGTTCGAGCAGGACAAGATGACCCTGCGCGTTCCGACCGCAAAGGCGAAGTCCTGCGGCATGCGTCCGCTGGCCTCTGGAGAAGTGGTCGATCAGGCCATGAAGACCCTGCAAGGCCGCGCCCGCATCAAGCGCACCATGTGGTCGCGCCGCGCTCAAGAATATGAAGCCAAGATCAATTCGGGCGACCTCGTCTCGATCGCTGAAGTCGTGCGCGACCTGCACCGCGCCTCGGATCAGCCGGAACAGTCCTATTCGGAGCGTCAGCTCTATGAATCGGCTTTGGATCGCATGGCCCGCGAACTGGCGGCCGTCGACAAGATCAGCCGTGACGACGCGGTGGTGAAGGTCACCAACTCTCTGGCTTCGAAGAAGCAAACGGCCGCCGCAGCCTAAACGGCGGCGTCCATGACAGATCGGAAAGGCCGGGCCCCAAGCCCGGCCTTTTTGTTGTGCATTTTGTTCGAGGTTTTGTTCCCTGGGGACGGCGCCCAAACGCCGTCTCACGCGTTCGTGACGTGCTGGCTGCGGTTTGGCGCGCAAGGTTCGCAAACCTGTCGCCGTCTCGAACGTAAGGGAGACTATGGCGCTCACAGAGACTTTAGAACTTCGCCGCGCATCGCAGCGCTTCATGCGCGATGCGATGCGAGCACCGTTGCTCGCCGCCGATCACGAACGCGATCTCGCCCGCCGCTGGCGCGATCACGGCGACGAACGCGCGATGCACGAGCTGATCACGGCGTACATCCGCTTGGTCGTGGCGATGGCGGCGCGCTTTCGTCACTATGGCTTGCCGATGAGCGATCTTGTGCAAGAGGGAAGCGTCGGCCTGATGCAAGCCGCCGCGCGGTTTGAACCGGAACGCGAAGTCCGGTTCTCGACCTACGCCTCGTGGTGGATCCGTTCGTCGATGCAGGATTTCGTCCTGCGCAACTGGTCCATCGTACGCACCGGCACGACCTCGGCGCAGAAGTCGCTCTTCTTCAACCTGCGCCGTCTGCGCGCCAAGATCGGCGACGTCAATGAGAGCGGCATTAGCGCAGACGCGCGTGGCAAAGTCGCTCGTGCGCTGAATGTGCCCGAGCACGACGTGGCTTCGATGGCCGCGCGCATGTCGGCGCCCGATCGCTCGCTCAACGCACCGCTCACGGAAGACGGCGACGGCGAATGGCAAGACATATTGGCCGACGGCGCCGCCAGCCCCGAAGCACAAGTCATGGAAGCGCACGACAGCGCCGCGCGGATCATTTTGGTGAGCGAGGCGATGAGCGATCTGAACGAGCGCGAACGGTTGATCATTCGCGAGCGCAAGCTCGAAGAAGAGAGCGTGACGCTAGAAGCCTTGGGCGAACGGCTCGGCATCTCCAAAGAACGCGTGCGCCAGATTGAAGGCAATGCGCTTGAGAAACTCCGCCGCGCCCTGATCGCCCGCGTCGGCGATCCAGTCGCGGCGGGATACGTGGGCTAGCGCTAGAGTCCTCGAGACATCGAAGGAGATTGGCGTCCTTTCTCCTGGCCAAGTCGGCCAGACCCGCCGTCGGCTTTCTGACGATCTCAATGCGTAGCGCCCTAACTTCCAGCGTCAGGCTTAAACGGCCACTTGCGCTCCCAGCTCCACCACGCGCGACGTTGGAATGTGGAAGAACTCGGTCGCACTGGATGCATTTCGCGCCAGGAAGATAAAGAGCAGGTCTTGCCAGCGGGGCATGCCGCTCTTTTCGGACGGCACCAAACCGCGGCGGCTGAGGAAGAACGACGTTTTCATGATGTCGAAATGGAGTCCGTGCTGGCGTGCGAGCGTGAGGCCGCGGATGACGTTTGGCGTTTCCATGAAGCCGAAGCTTAATGTCACGATCTGAATGTCGGGGCGAACGGCTTCGACGGTTACGCGATCCTTGTCGGCGACGCGCGGCGTTGGCGCGGTGCGGATGGAGACCAGGACGATGCGCTCATGCAGCACTTGATTGTGCTTGAGATTGTGCATGAGCGCGGTGGGGGCGGCTTGCGGGTCGGCGGTGAGGAAGATGGCCGTGCCTCGAACCCGTTGCGGCGGTGAGATTTCAAGCGTCGCCAGCATTTGCTGAAGGCTGACGTCTCGCCGCGTTTGTTCGTGCAGCAGGGCCGAGCCGCGCACCCATGTCCACATGATGATGATGAAGCCGGCGGCGATGATCAGGGGCACGATACCGCCGTGGAAAACCTTCAGCAGGTTGGATGCGGCAAAGACTGTCTCGATGAGGATGAACGGCGCCATTACCGCAACCGCGACCCAAAGCGGGCGCTTGCTGACTTTCCAGATCGCGAGGACCGCGAGCAGGGACGAGGTCAGCATCGCGCCGATGACGGAGACGCCGTAGGCGCTGCCGAGTGCGCTCGATGAGCCGAACGAGAACGTCATGAACAGCACGCCGACCATCAGCAGGTAGTTCACTTGCGGCATATAGATCTGGCCGTGGTGGCGCTCTGAGGTTTGCAGGATGCGCATGCGCGGCAAGAGGCCGAGCTGGATGGCTTGCTGCGTGAGTGAGTACGCGCCGGAGATCACGGCTTGGCTGGCGATGATGGTCGCCGCAGTCGCGAGAACGACGAGCGCGGGGCGCCACGCGTCGGGCGCCATGAAGAAGAACGGATTGCTGATCGCTTCTGGGTTGGAAATCACCAGCGCGCCTTGGCCGAGATAATTGAGCGACAGCGCAGGAAACACGAGCCACATCCAGGCGACGGAGATCGGCTTGCGGCCGAAGTGGCCCATGTCGGCGTAGAGCGCTTCGGCGCCGGTTACGGTGAGGAAGACCGAGCCGAGCACGACGAAGCCGAGGCCCGGATGATTGATTAGGAAGCCGATCGCGTTCAGCGGATTGAACGCATTGAGCATGGTCAGCTGTTGGCTGAGATGCATGAGGCCGAGGCCGCCGAGCACCAAGAACCAGAGAATACAAATCGGGCCGAACCAAGCCCCGACAATGCCGGAGCCGTGGCGCTGGACCAGAAAGAGCATAACGAGAATGCCGAGCGTGATCGGCATGATCAAGGGTTCGATCTGGTCGGTGAGACCTGGGATTAGGGCCAGACCTTCCACGGCTGACAGCACGGAGATCGCGGGCGTCAGCATCGCGTCGCCGTAGAAGAGGCCGGCGCCGACGAGGCCGATCAGCAGAATGAGGGGCGTGCGTTTGCCCATCGCGCGCTGGACGAGGGCCATCAATGAAAGTGTACCGCCCTCGCCGCGATTATCGAGGCGCAACAGGATAGTCACGTATTTGATGGTGACGATGCCGATCAGCGACCACAGCATCAGCGAGATGACGCCGATGATCTCTGCGTTGGTCGCCGCGCCATTCTGGCGCACGACGTGGCTGATGGATTCACGGAATGCGTAGAGTGGTGAGGTGCCGATGTCGCCGTAGACGACGCCGATGGCTGCGAGGGTGAGGCCCCAGAAGCCGCGTTTGACGTCATCGGCGTGTGCGGCCCTTTGGGCGGAGCTCTCGGTGGGTGTAGACATCGGGCCGATGTGGGGCGGGTGGGCATAAAGATTCCATGTGGTTGCATGACGTGACGAGCAGGGCCAGATTCGAAGTGTGAACAACGAGCTTCGTTCTATCTGGCGCGCGCTACTGCGACCGGCTGCCGTTACGGCGGCGATGGTCGGCATTGCTGCGGTGTTGGCGTATTTTGGTGAGCAATGGCTCGACCCGCAGAGCTTATCCTTGTTCTTCGTCGTGCCGATCGTGATCGCGGCGGTGCGTTACGGGCTTTGGCCAGCGTTGGGCGCTTCGGTGCTGAGCGTCGTGGCGATCAATTTTCTGTTCGTGCAACCGCGTTTCACGCTTGCGGTGGCGCGGCCGCAGGATTTGGGCGCGCTGCTGCTTTTCGTGGTTGTTGGCGTGCTGGTGAGTGTGATCGCGGAGCGCGCGCGCATGGCGGATGCAGCTCAGCTCGAGGTATCGCGCGAACGGTTCAAGGCGGAACTGTTGGCGGGTGTGTCGCATGATTTGCGCACGCCGTTGGCGACGATTGTGTTCACGCTGCAGAGCTTACAGAAGTTCGCGATCGATCATGGCGCGGAAGCGCGAGCTGAGTTGTTGGACTTGGCCGAGAGTGAGGCGCGGCGTCTGTCTGAGTTGGTAGAGGCGCTCCTCTCTGCTTCGCGCATTGAAGCGGGGCAGACGCCGGTGCGATTAGAGCCGGCTAGCGTGAGCGAAATCGTTGCGGCGGCCTTAGCTGATGTGCGTAGCGAAGCGGCCTTAAGTGTGGCGGATGATTTGCCGCTGATCTCCGCCGATCCCGCTTTGGCGACGCGAGCGTTGGCGAATGTGATCTCGAATGCGGTGAAGTACGGGACTGGCTCGCCGGTGAGGGTTTCGGCGCGCTTGGACAATCACAACGTGCTGGTGGAGGTGGCCGATCGCGGGCCGGGGCTTGGTGAAAATCCGGAGCGCTTGTTCGAGAAGTTCGTGCGCGGTGTCGATGCGGATGGGCGTGCGCCGGGTTTAGGGCTTGGGCTCGCTTTGGCGCGAACGTTTATGGAGTCGCAAGGCGGCGCGCTGAGTGCGGGGAATCGCGACGGCGGTGGCGCGGTGTTTACGTTGAGTTTTCAATCTTGGACGAAGGCGGTGCGTCGTGGCCACTGAGGCGACGATCCTGATCGTTGAAGACGATGCTTCGTTGCGGCGCTCGCTGGAGATGACGTTGAAGGCGGCGGGGTATGTTGCGGTTGGCGTTGGAACGCTGAGCGAAGCGCGGCGGATGCGGGCGCACTACAAGCCGCAGGCAATTTTGCTCGATCTCGGTTTGCCGGATGGCGATGGGCTGGGTCTTATCAGCGCTGTCCGCGCGGATGATCTGACGCCGATTGTGGTGCTGACTGCGCGAGATGCGGAAGCGCTGAAGGTGTCCGCGTTGGACGCGGGCGCGGATGATTACGTGACGAAGCCGTTTGGCTTAGAAGAATTGTTGGCGCGTCTGCGCGCGGCGTTGAGGCATGCGGTGCAAGCTGTAGGCAGCGCGCCGGTGGTGCGAACAGGTTCGCTGGAAATTGATCTCGCCGCGCGTGTGGTGCGGCGTGACGGGCGCGAGGTTGGGCTTTCGCCGAAGGAATTCGAGATTTTGGCGCTGCTTGCCTCGCGGTTGGGCAAAGTCGTGCGGCATCAGGAAATGCTGAAGGCGGTGTGGGGTTCGGAGCGCGCGGATATTCAGTATTTGCGCGTGTATGTGGGACAGTTGCGCACGAAACTCGAAGAGAATCCCTCGCGGCCTGTTCTGTTCGTGTCCGATCCCGGCGTTGGCTATCGGCTGGTGGTGTTCTAGGACGCACCGAGACTGCGTTGGCGGACTGCCGGAAGGAACCGTTGTCTCGGACCGCGTTGCGTCCACGATCTTTCGTGCTCCTTTCTGCGCGCTTCCAAAAGACAGATTTCGGCGAAAATAGTCGCCTAGGGGCGCTTTGCGCCGTCGGGACGAGCTGCTATCTGGGCGTGCAGTTTGGGGGAAAAGAATGTCCCGCGTGTTGAGATTTGGCGAAGGCGCGCTTGCTCAGGGTGAGCCTGGTCTAGGCCGCGCGTTTTTCGACGGATCGGGCGGTGAGGTTGGCCAAGCCAGCGTCGATGATATTTCCAGCGACGGGTGGACCAGCGCCTACATCCCGGTCAACGGCACGCCGTTCAACAGCGCAATCGACATGCCTGGCGATTCCGACTGGATTCGCGTTCCGCTCGTCGCGGGTCAAAGCTACGTGTTTTCATTGACGGGCAGCGGCGCGACGCCACTCGGTGATCCCGTGCTTCGACTTTACACGCCGGGCGGCGGGATCATCTCGATCGATGATGATGGTGGCGCAGGCTCCAACGCACTGATGCAGTTCACGGCCTTGTTCAGCGGCACTTACTATCTTTCGGCGGCCGGCTATGACGGGTCCTTCGGCGAATATACGCTGACCGCTTCTGTGGGCGCCGCGCAGGACCCAGTCGACACGCTCGACCTCGGCTTCACCTTCGCGACCAACGCGATCGAAGTTTACTTCGCAACATCAGGCCAGCAGTTTGGCCCGCTGGCCGCTGCATCCGCGAGTTGGAGCGCGAGCCAGATCGCAGCAACCATGAGTGCGTTGCAGACGATTTCAAACGTCGCAAACGTCACGTTTGTTCGCACAATGACCGCCGGCAATGCTGATTTCATTCTGGCGCAAACGCCGCTCGAAGCCGGTGTGCTGGGTGTAACGTGGCCGACACCGACGCTCGCGCACATCGCGTTCTCGCCTGGCGCGGTTGGGTGGACAAATGCTGGATTGGAGTCGGGGGGGCTTGGCTATTCGGTGATCGTCCACGAGGCCTTGCACGCGCTTGGCCTTGATCACCCGCACTTGGACCGCGGTGACAACCAAGTTATGCAGGGTGTGTTCAGCATTTTCGACGACTACGGCGATTTCGAACTGAACCAGGGCGTTTTCACCATCATGTCGTATAATGATGGCTGGCCGCTCGGGCCTGGCGGTTTGGCGCCAAGCTTCGACTATGGCTATTCCGCCGGACCGATGGCGCTCGACATTGCGATGCTGCAGCGGCTCTATGGCGCCAACGCGAGTTACAATGCGAGCGACACCGTCTACGCACTGCCGCTTAGCGCCACCGATGCAGCCTATCGCACGATCTGGGATACTGGCGGGATCGATACGATCTCATTTGCGGAGTTCGGCGCGTCGACGATTAATTTGAACGCCGCAACCTTACTAAGCGAAGAAGGCGGCGGCGGGTTTGTGTCCTTCACTAACGGTGTATTTGGCGGCTTCACGATCGCACACGGCGTGGTGATCGAGAACGCTACTGGCGGCACTCAGATCGACCGGATCATTGGCAATGAGGTCGCCAATGTGCTCACCGGCGGCGGTGGCAATGACTGGATCACTGGCGGCGGCGGTGATGACACGATGCTGGGTGGCGTCGGTGATGACCGTTTCGACGCGCAAGCAGGCGACACCGTGGATGGCGGTTCGCAATTGGACTTCGTGGATCTTGATCTTTCCAGCCAGACCGCTGATCTCGTTTTCAACCCCGGCGCTGCAGCGAGCGCGTCTGGATTGGCGATCGCAGGCGGCGTGATCAGAAACGTCGAGAGCATCCAACTGCACACCGGCTCGGGTAACGATACGCTCAATGTGAGCAGCTTTGTCGGTGGCCAAAGCTGGTGGTGGGCCGGGGCAGGTGTCGACGGGATCGTTGCGGATTTCTCGCTGAATACCGCAGGCGTCACTGTCAATCTCAACCGCGCCGGCGGCATTCAGATTTTCGAGGCCGAGTGGGTTTCCGCGATCGGCGGTTCGGGCAATGATTCTCTCGGCGGCGGCGCTCTGTCTGACACGCTGATCGGCAATGACGGCGATGATAGTCTCCATGCCGGCGGCGGCGCTGATGTGCTTCAGGGTGGTGCAGGCGCGGACACGCTCACAGGTGGCGCAGGCGCTGACCAGATGGCCGGCGGCGATGGCTCGGATGTGCTGACAGGCGACGCGGGCGCCGATATCATGCTCGGTGAAGCGGGCGATGACACCCTCTATATCGGTGAGTTCGACTGGGCCGATGGTGGTGACGGGCGAGATCGCTTCGGGCTATCCTTGAACGAATTGACGACGCCTATCGTATTTGTGGCGGCGCAAGCAGCGACCGAAACCGGCGTGTACTTCGCCAACGGCGCTCACATCCGCAATGCCGAGGCATTCGACATCAACACCGGCAGCGGCGACGACTTGGTCTTGGCGGATCACACCCATTACCAATCAGTCTGGTACGCAAGCGAGGGCGTTGACCGACTGCAGCTCGATCTTTCGGCAGTCTCCACCGCGATCAGCATGACGAGTGCGCCGCTTTATTATCAGATGACCACGTCGTGGGGCATTGGGTTCAACGTCACCACGTTCCGCGTGGAGGCCTTCACAATTTCGGCCGGAACCGGCAACGATTCTTTGCGCGGCGTTGCTGGCGATGATGCACTGAACGGTCGTGCGGGCAACGACATTATCAGCGCCGGCGCCGGTCTCGATTCGCTTCATGGTGGCGATGGCGACGATACCATTGCTGGAGACGCGGACGCAGACTTCATCGACGGTGGCAATCACAACGACACGTTGTCTGGTGGCGATGGCGATGACGTTCTGTACGGGCGGGCGGGGATCGATGTGCTCAATGGCGGCGCCGGTGATGATACTATGTATGGCGGGGCCGGCGACGACACGTATCACGCCGATAGCGCAGGCGATGTCGCAGGCGAAAGCGCTGCTGCAGGCAATGACACAGTCATCGCCAGCATTTCGTTTGCGCTCGGCGCCTATGTCGAAGCTCTGACCCTCACCGGCGTCGCCGCGATCAACGGCGCGGGCAACATCCTCGCCAACACCATCACTGGAAACGCCGCCGCCAACGTTCTCTCGGGATTGGCGGGCGCCGATGTGCTGGAGGGCCAAGGCGGCGATGACACATTGCTCGGCGCCAACGGGGCCGACGTTTTGAATGGCGGTGACGGCGCCGACACTTTGGACGGCGGCAATGATGGTGACCGTGCGCTAGGCGGCGATGGCGGCGACACGCTCTTTGGGCGCAGTGGAGATGATGTTCTTGATGGTCAGGCCGACAATGACGCGCTCTATGGCGGCGACGGAGACGATGCGCTGAACGGTGGCGGCGATAATGATCTGCTCGATGGCGGCAACGGCGGCGATGTGCTGAGCGGAGATGGCGGCGCTGATACGCTCTACGGCCGCCAGAATAACGACACGCTTGCAGGCGGCGCCGATAACGATGCGCTCTATGGCGGTGATGGCGATGATACGCTCGCTGGCGATGACGGCGATGACTTGCTCGACGCGGGCAACGGATCCGACCGTCTCGATGGCGGGTTAGGGGCCGATACGATGATCGGCGGGACCGGCGCTGATGCGTTTGTCTTCTCGAGCGCGCTGGGCGGGGGCAATGTCGATACGATCGGCGCGTTCAACATCGCCGACGACACTATCGAACTGGATGTTTCTGTCTTCACCGCGATCGGAGTGGGCGCTCTGGCAGCGAACGCGTTCGCGATCGGTGCGGTGGCTACAACTGTCGATCACCGCATCATCTACGATGCCGCAACAGGCGCGCTCTACTATGACGTCGATGGCGACGGCGCAGGCGCGGCGGTTCAGTTCGCGACGCTTACGCCGGGGCTTGCTCTAACAGCCGCAGATTTCGTGGGTGGGCCGTAGCGGACGTCCGCGCTCCCAATTACTCTTCTAACACTTCCAGCTGGCTCGCGTGCTCCAAGCAGAGCTGCGGTTCGCCGCGGAAGACGCCGAGAGGGCCCCGCGCGCGTACGCGTGCGCCGGTTAGCGTGTTGAGCGCCGGGCCGTCCCAGGCTGAAAAGTTTTCGCCGAACACCACGAGCGCGAAGGGCGTCTCGGCCGCGCCTTCGAGCGCGAGCGAGGCGCGTGTGTCGAACACGTTCGCTTCGGCGATGCGCGCTTCCAAGACGCGATAGGGTGCTTCGCCGCGCAGGCAGTTCACGTCGGACTCAAGCGCTTGGCTTGCCGCCATGCGGACGGTGAGCGCGCGATAGGCGCGCTGTCCCCATAAGCCGCGCTCTTGCGCGCGCGCCTGCGCTTCAAGTGTCAGCAAATCTGCGCTGCGTGCATGATTGTCACGGCGTGGACGCACATAGGCTGCGCCGCGTGAGACCAGTTCGTGCTGCAACCAAAACCAGCGGCCGCCTTCGCTTTTCACAAACACATGCGCGATCGCCGCTTCCGGTGGCGTTTCAGTTTGTCCCTCGCGCGGCCGCGCCACCCAACGCCGTGTGCCGCCATAGGTGAGCAGCACTTCGCGGTGTAGCGCGAGCGCTTCCAGCTCACCTTGCGCCTGCGCGGCGTAAGCATCGTCGCCACGTGGCGCGTCGACCTCCGCCAGAAAAATGCGCAAGCCAGAGTCGAGCTCAAGCGTATCACCATTGTAGGCGCGCACGACGCGCCCTTCCTCGCCGCGTTCTAGATCGCCAATCTGCGGCCCGCACGCGGTGAGCAGCAGCAGCGCTAGAGCGGCGAGGGCGCGCATCAGTAGCCGCCAGCGTTACCGTCTTTGCGCATCTCTGTCGCGGCCTCATAGACGCCGTTCGGATGGCGCAGGATCGCTTGATAGCCGCCAAACGATCCGTCAGCGGGCCTAATGCGGTGGCCACGCCGCTCCAGCTCTTGGCGTATTTCGAGCGGAATGCCGTTCTCCATCGCGACAAAGCCAACACCATCGGGCTCATCACCCGTGGGCTCCGCGCCGCCGAAGAAGCGATAGCGCGCGGCGTCGCCGGCGGCTTGCAGATCCATGTCGTAGTCGATGAGGTTTACGATGATTTGCACGTGCGCCTGTGGCTGCATATCGCCGCCCATCACGCCGAACGCGAGCCATGGTTGGCCGTTGCGCAGTGCGAACGCGGGGATGATCGTCTGGAAGGGGCGTCGTCCGGGCGCGTAGACGTTCGGATGGCCGCTTTCGAGTGAAAATAACTCTGCGCGGTCTTGCAGCATGAAGCCCAGGCCATCCGGCACGAGCCCCGAACCCATGCCGCGATAGTTTGACTGGATCAGCGACACCATCATCCCGTTCGAGTCGGCCGTGGTGAGATAGGTTGTGTCGCCATCAATACGGAGCTCCGCGTGCGGCGGTGGTGGCATAGCGCGATCATTCGAAATCATGGCGCGACGCTCTGCCGTGTATTCATCGGTCAGCAGCTGACGCGTATCGAAGCCGGTGAACGCGGGATCGCCGTAGAATTGCGCGCGATCGGCGAAAGCAAGACGCGTGGCTTCGATCTGCGTGTGCAGTGAATCGGCCGAGAGGAAGCCCATGCCGCGCAGATCGAACGCTTCCAAAATGCGCAACGTCTGCAGCGCGACGACGCCTTGCGAGTTCGGCGGCAGTTCGCACACCTCAACGCTGCGATATGGCGCGCAGATCGGATCGACCCATTCGCCCTCGTGACGCGCGAGATCGTCATAGCGTAGCCAGCCGCCGATGCGGCGCATGTAAGTGTCGATCGTGCGCGCCACGGGTCCGCGATAATACGCATCGCGCCCATCGCGCGCGATCAGTTCAAGCGTGTTGGCCAGGTCAGGATTGCGGAAGAGGCCATGCCCGTCGGGCATTTGGCGAGACGCTTCGCAATTCTCCTGGCAGAAATAGGTGGCGCGGGCATTGGCGACCTCCTGCAATCGGCCTGCAGCAAATTCGGCTTCCAACCGGCGCCGATTGTTCGCCCAATACATCGCGATGGTTTGTGGAATTGGCGCGCCTTCGCGCGCGTAGCGGATTGTCGGCGCAAGCAGATCGCTCATCGGCAAACGGCCGAAGCGCTCGTGCAGTGCAAACCAGCCATCGACGGCGCCGGGCACACTGACGCTCGCCGCGCCAAAGCTCGGCACCGCATCGGGATTGCCGCGCCGCCGTGCTTCGCGCCGCATTTGCGCCAGCGACATGCCGCGCGGCGTCCGGCCGGATCCGTTATAACCGTAGAGGCGCTGCGTCTGCGGATCCCAGACGATCACGAATATATCGCCGCCCATGCCATTGCCGGTCGGCTCAACCAGTCCAAGCATCGCATTGGCGGCGATCGCCGCATCGATGGCGGAGCCGCCGGCGCGCAGAACGTCGATCGCGGTTTGCGTGGCGAGCGGATGCGCGGTTGCGGCGGCGCCGTGCGGTGCGATCACAGGGGAGCGGGTAGCGTAGGGCAGGCCCGAAACGCGTTCACCGCGCCCAAAGTTAGGATCGCGTGCCGGCGCATCCTGTGCGCTCGCGCTCGTTGCGATCAGCGCCGCTCCAAGCACCGCGCTGGCGAGCAGTCGTCCCATACCGTTCTGCATGATCGCGCCTCCATCGAAGGTGCGTACTCAAACAGGTGTGGATTGCCGCTGCAATGGCTGCCGCGCGCCAGTGCGCCCTTAATTTGCGCGAACCGTGAGGCGCGTTCAGTCAAGTTCGATATCGAACAGCCTCACACATTGTTGGCCACAATGCATATCGCGTTCGATCTCGCCGCCTTGAGGGCGCGGACGCGGGTAAGAAATCTTGACCATATGCAAATTGGGCACGGGGTAGCGGCGCACCTGTGCGGCGTCCGTACCATATAGTTTCGCGAACACATCCGGCCCAAGAGCTGGGCTTTGCGCGTACTTGTTGAATGTCTCGGTGTCCTTGAAGAACAGATCAACCGTGACCCAAAACGGTCCGGCATTCTTGGAGCGAATGTGGCGGCAAACTTCTCTCACGGTCGCCATTACGCGGCCTCTTGCTTCGCCAGATCAATCCACTCGGTGCGCACGAGCTCAAATGGGCTGTCGGTTTCAACAACGTGGTTGAGCTTGAACTCGTAGACCGGACCCCGCTCGACTTCGGCCGGCGAGAACGCAAAGCCCCAGCTCGGCAATTCTCTGCCGAGCTCAAGAGGGAAGTGGAAGAACCACGGATTGCAGGTCTTCGCGATTTGCGTCGCCATGGCTTGGGTGTCGGCGGTTGCGATGAACAGGACGCCAACTTCGCGTGGCGGCGGTGTGCCGGGCGCGGGTCTGTCGCCGGACACGGCGTTCCAGCCATAAAGGCGCAAAGAGATATGAAAATCACCGGCAGTCGCGCCGATCGTGTCGTGCACACGCTGCGTCAGTCGGTGCAGCATATTGTCGTGAAACTCGTCGATCCGGCGCATTGCTTCGGGATCTTGCATGCCGATCAACATCATCGTTTGAAAGCGCCCGGTAGCAGCGCCTTCGAGTTTCATGGTGTAGACCGGCGCGTCGACCCACTTTGAGCCCATTACCTTCACCGCGCGCTCGTTCAGTTGCGTGTACTGCGCGTCGGTGACGTCAAGCGCGCCGCCGGGCTCGGTAAGGATGAACGGGTTGGCGTTTTCGTAGAGCATGTGCGCCGAGACGCTGCGAGGATCACAGCGATTGCTGGGCTGCAGCGGCTCGACTTCAAAGTGATCCGCGCCAATCGAAATCAGAACACCGTTGCCGTTGATCGGGTTGACCGTGCACTGCGCGCCGCACTCGGCGACTTTGGCAGCGTGCCACGAGGGGCCCGCGGGCGCACCTTTCATTAGGGCGTAGGCGGAAAGCACCGCGGTATCGGTAGTGCGGCCACCAAGGATGATATCGGCCCCGGCCTTCAGCGCATCAATGTAGGGCTCTGGTCCCATGACCGCGACGATGCGCTCGCACGACTCGATCAGATCGTCCGTCATCGGTCCCAGCGGAGGCAATGGCTTGATCTTTCCGCTGGCGTTCTTGGATTTGAGTTTTGCCTTGTCTTGCTCGCAATAGAGCAGTGCAATCTTGGGTGAGAGAGTGTTTTCGTGCGCGATCTCCAGAACAATATCACGCACCCAATCGACGGCGGCGTCGCTGCCGGACTGACCGCACGAGCCTATCAGCAGAGGAATTTTCGCCTCTGCTTGTGCCCTCATGAGGATTTCGAGATCGCGCTTGATCGCGTCGCGGCTGTATTTCGGTCTTCCCAGCACCAGATATGCCGCGCCGCTATCAGTAGAGCCGGCGTCACTGGCGATCGCGTTGGCGCCGCGCGAAATACCGAGCTTCACTTCTTCGACCCGCACGCCGGTTCCGATCGATCCGCACGGCACGAGAATTCTGACGGAACTATCTGTCATGGCGTTAGACTTTCTTCTTTCGGCCGGCCGTTCTGCTCTTCGCAAGTTCAAGAACCTCGCAAACTGCGATGGCCGCAGTGTATAGGTGCGCGCGCATCGAGCGTTCGGCGCGCAATGCGTCGCCGGCGAGGATGGCCTCGATGATCTCCTCGTGCTCCTTCAAGGAAGCTTCTGCGCGTGGCTTTCCCATGAGCTCGGTGAACAGCAGCCGGTTAACCGGAAAGGTCAAACGCAGCGCCGCTTCCTTGATCGCGGCGTTGCCGCCGATCTCGTAGAGCAGGTCATGAAAACCCTGGCGGACATCGACCGCCACTTTGGCCTTGCGATGCAGCGTTTCGTGAAGGCGCTTCTGGCATTGACGCAGGCGATCGGCGTAGTCGCTGCGATGAATGTTCTCAGCTGCAAGCTTGGCTGCGTAGCCCTCGATCGCTTCGCGAACCTGGAAAATCTCGCGGACGTCGCGTTCGCTGTAGGCGCGCACGGAAGCGCCTCGGTGCGGTGTGAACTCTAGCAAACCCTCGCCAACCAACCTGCGGATAGCCTCGCGCACCGGCCCAACGCTGACGCCAAATATCTTGGCGATATCGGCGACTACGAGCCGGTCACCGGGCGCGAAGTGTGCGTTTCGGACGGCTTCGCGAATCCCTTGCGTCACGTGTTCGACGATGGTCTCGGCCGTGGTTGTCTTGCTCATTGAACACCTGGCGATGCGATGAGCGGTACAGCGCCCGTGAGAATGGCAACGGCGACCATGAAGGCATAGAGCGCGAGCGCGAACGGCAGCGCAAAGCGCTGCATGTCGCCAACCTCCACTTTCATGAGTCCGGCGACGAGATATATCGGAGCAATCAGCGGGCTGAGGGCGTGGATGTTCTGGCCCAACAGCGATGCACGCGCCACCGCAGCCGGCTCGACGCCCAAGTGTCCGGCCGTTTCCGCGAGGATGGGGACGATGCCGAAATAATATGCGTCGTTAGACATCACGAACGTGAAGGGGCCGCTTGTCAGCGCCACGAGCGGCCCGAAATAGGCGCCGTATTGCGGGGGCACAAGCACCAACAAGCTCCGCCCCATGGCGTCGACCATGCCGGCGCCCTCGAGGATCCCTGTGAATATTCCGGCGGCGAAAATCAGCAACACAATTGGCAGTGCATTGGCCGCATGCGCACTGATGCGATCACGCTGCATCGAAACGCCTGGATAGTTGATGAGCATTGCGACAGCGAGCCCGATCATGAAGGCAAGCGGCAACGGGACGAGACCCGCGATGGCGCTTGCGAGCAGCGACAGCGTCAGCGCCAAATTGATCCAAATCAGCTGTGGACGTTCAATTCCAGGCTCGCGCTCAAACAATGAAGCGGACACATCAGCGTCCAACGCAACCACCCCAAGTCGCTTGCGCTCAAGGGCGCCCAAAAAGAACGCGATCACGAAGACGCCGGCGACGCCCGCGAGCATCGTCGGAATGAGAGGGATGAAAATATCCATCATCGGCACATTGAGCGCCGAAGAGACGCGCGCCATCGGGCCACCCCACGGCGCCATGTTGATGATCGAGTTTGCTGAGCCAAGAAGCACCGCGAGAATGAGCGGGTTCATGCCGATTTTGCGGTAGATCGGCAGGAAGGCGCCGATGGTTACGATCGCTGTGGTCGCGCCGTCGCCGTCGAGCGAAACCAAAGTTGCGACTGCCGCCGTCGCGAGCGCAATTTTTTGTGGATCGCCTTGTGCAAAACGCACCGCCCCGCGCACCAACGGATCGAACAAACCGGCGTCGGTCATGATGCTGAAATAGAGCACGGCGAAAACAAGAGTGATCGCTGTTGGCGCAAGCGCGGTCACGCCTGCGAGCGCCATCTCGGCCATGTCGAGGCCAAAACCAGCGATGAGGCCGAAGACGATCGGGATGAGGACAAGCGCCGCAACCGCCGACATCAGGCGCGTCATGATCAAGATCATGAACGTTGCGATCATTGCAAAGCCGATGATCGCCAGCATCAGCGATGGCCTATCAGAGTGTTGACTTTGGCGTTTGGCAAAGCGTGAGCGCCGATCCGCAATCCGCCCAAGTGCAACGCTCCCCGAGCAAACTCGAACGGCATGACCTGCCTCCCTCCCGGTGTTTCCGGGGTTAATTGGTCGTATCACGCAACGAACGCCGGTCAACAGATTATAGTATAATCGAGCAGAGCGGCTCCATTGCTGGAAAAACCCATGAAACTATGCCGAACTGCCGTTATTTTTGATTTCGTCTCGCCTCGATCGCGAACTTTCTGGCAACTATTATCATAGAAAAAGGCCGCGAGCGGCTTGGCGACCGCTCGCGCCTTCGGCTCTCGGTGTGAACTCCAGCGCCAAGTCGTTGGCGATCGAGAATTGAATGCGGCGGTGTGTGGATGCTTGCGTAGCGATCACGGGAGCGCGCAGGCCGCCTTGAAGGCAAAATCGCATTGAAACGGGGTGGCGACCCCGGAGAGATTGCACCTGCTGGGCGGTTTCAGACGCTTAGTGTGCCAAATCTCGGACAAGGGGCGTAAAGCTTTGCCTAGAGGAGCGATGGTTTGGATAGGGAAGAACGCGACGAACTGAGCAGCGCAGCAAGCTCTGCCGCAGCAAGGATCGCAACGGACCAACTCAATAGAGAGTGTTTCTGCGTGACCTTGGATCAGGTCGCGCTGAATGAGGCGTTACGCGCCTCATCTGGCGATCTTGCGTTCGTGGAGCTTATCGCTCAACGCCCACACCTCTATTCACACGCGCCGGTGTTTCTGCCGAAAACCGACGCGATCTGTATGAAGATGATTGTGGCGGGCTTGGAAGCGGCAGTTCATCTGCCAGCGTATCCGGCCAAAGTCTTGTCTTGGGCGCCTGAGATCGCGACTATCGACTTTGGCCCGCGTGGCGTCCTCATGGGTTACGATTTTCATCTCGGCGACGATGGTCCGAAGCTTATCGAGATTAACACCAACGCTGGTGGCGCCTTCTTCAATGCGTTCTTGGCCAAAGCTCAAATTGCCTGCTGCGCTGAAGTCGAGCACGCGTTGGCGAAAACCACTTTTGACACTTTTGACCAGTCCGTCGTAGCGATGTTCGAGAAGGAATGGGCCACGCAACGGCGCGGTGTAACGTTGCGAACGATCGCCATCGTCGACGACGACCCAGTTCAGCAGTATCTGTACCCTGAGTTTGTCCTCGCTAAGTCAATGTTAGAGCGCCACGGGTACGAGGCATCAATCGTGGACGCGCGCGAACTTCGCTATGAAGGTGAAAAACTCTACGCTGGAAGCCGTCCGATCGACTTGGTGTATAATCGCCTAGTCGACTTCGCGCTGGACGCCCCTGAGCATGCGGCGTTGCGGGCAGCCTATATCGATGGCGCCGTTGTTTTGACTCCCAACCCACGCAATCACGCACTGTATGCTGACAAGCGCGACCTGACGCTGCTCTCCGATTTGGAGATGCTTCGCTCTTGGGGGCTGTCAGAAGAGCACCTACGAGATCTCCGAGGGGTGCCTCACGCTCAATGCGTCACTGACTCAAATGCGGCGGAGCTTTGGTCAAACCGAAAGTCGTATTTTTTTAAACCGGCGGCCGGACATGGCGGCAAGGCAGTCTATCGCGGCGACAAGCTGACCAAGGCGGCATGGGAGACGATCCTCAGAGGCGACTACATCGCTCAGGACTTCGCGGCGCCCAGCGAGCGGACGATCCTGTTGGGCGGCGAGCGCGTGCAACGGAAGCTCGATGTGCGCCTTTACACGTACGCCGGCGAAGTGCTGTTGGCTGTCGCACGTCTCTACCAAGGTCAGACCACCAATTTTCGGACACCTGGCGGGGGTTTCGCACCAGTGTTTTTCATCTGAACACGGCGTGGCGTGCATCTTGATATGTGCGCCATCCTGCACATAAGATGAATCATGAAGCAGCCCTCCCGCACTGCCGCAGCGAATGCGTGCCTTGCCGTCCTTGACGCAGATTTTTTCAAGGCATTCTGCGAGCCGGCGCGTCTCGAGGTTGTTCGCCAGATGATTAAACTGGGTCGAGCCGATATTGGTGAGATTGCCGATGGCCTTCCGCAGGACCGCTCTGTCGTGTCGCGTCACCTGCAGGTGTTGGAGCTGGCTGGCATTGCGGCGTCCACTAAGGAGGGTCGGCGGGTATTCTACGAACTCGACGGCCCAGTAATTATGAAGAAGCTCGCCACCATGACGGATGCGTTTACACCGTTAGTTGCAAGTTGCTGTCCAGGACCCAAGCGGAAGGTTCGGAGCTAGCGTCCCATCTCCAAGCCTCGCTGCACAGCGGGGCGCGCATTTATGTCCTCGAACCAACGTCGGATGTGGGGCGTGGCGCCGACCAAGTCGGGTCGTGCGGTGGCCATCGGTTCAAGCGCGACTCTGATCCACGGGAAGACTGCGATGTCTGCAATCGAATAGGCGCCGGCGAGGTAGGGCGCCTCTGAAAGCCGCTTGTCCATCACTAGCAGCAGACGCGCCGATTCGATCGAAAACCGCTCGATTGCGTGCGGATACTTTTCCGGGGCCTTGCTGGTGAAGTGGTGCGCTTGGCCGAACATCGGCCCGACGTTGGCCACCTGCCAGATCGTCCAACTGATGCACATGGCCCGATCTGGTGGGCTCTGTGGCATCAACGTTCCGAACCTCTCAGCCAAGTAGATAAGGATCGCGGCGGACTCGAAAACGATGACGGGCGCCGGCGCATCACGATCGACGATGGCTGGAATCTTCCCGTTCGGATTGATGCGCGTGAAATCCGGGTGGAACTGCTCACCCTTGCCGATATCAACCAAGTGCGTCTCGTAGGGCGCCGCACACTCTTCCAGCATGATCGCTATCTTGCGCCCGTTCGGTGTCCTCGCGGCATAGAAGTCGATCATGACCCATCCGCCGTAGCACGTGCTTCGATCAACGCGGCTTGCGCTTCAGCAGAAACCTCGTCGTCACGCAGAAACGCCAAGGCGGCGCTTACATATTCCTCATCCTCTTCTTGCATGGGCATGTGTTGGGAGTTTCGCAGATAATGAATGCCGCGTACGCCCGGAATATCGTTGGCCAGCCTGCGCGCCAAGTGAGGGCCGAAATTCTCATCACGTTCGCCCCACAATAGCAGCACTGGCCGCTCGAACGCCCGCATGCCCGGCAGCGCCGTCATGGTGATGTTGTTGTGGGTTTCGTCCATCTGCCAGCGGAAGAAGCGTCGTAATCTTTGCCAGCGCTCCGGCGTTGCGATGTGCGGCCTAGTATAGGCGCGCAGCACATCGCTCGTAAGCACGGCCTCATCTTCGACTGCAATGGAGAAAATCTCGCGCTGTACGGGCTCGTATTGCAGCGCTTGGAATATGAGGGGACTTGTAATCGGGTTTACGATCATGCGCAGGTAGGGCAGTTCCGGCTGGCTTGGCCATTGGTCGTAAGCTTCGACGTTGGTGAGGATGGCGCGCTGAATGCGGTCGGGGTCCGCCTGCATCAGCAACTGCACCGTGGCGCCGCCATGATCGTGGCCGATGAAATCAGCTGAGGCGATGCCGAGCGCATCCATCAGGCCGCGCACCATCTCCACATCTTGCGGAAGACGATAGTCTTGATCGAGGCGCACAGGCGTATCGCCCAGGCCATAAAGGTCTGGCACAATGACGCGAAAATGCTGGGCCAAAATTGGAATGATCTCGTTCCATTCATAGGCGCTAAACGGGCAACCGTGCAGAAGAATGAGAGGCGGTCCTTCACCGATGTCGATATAGGCTACTTGAGTCTCGCCGAGTGTGATCAGCCGCTTCTGTTGGGAAAATCCGTCCTCAGTGAATTCGCCGGGCGCCACCGCCCAGCGCGCGTCGTGAGGGATGAAGAGACCCGAGCGCCAGGCGAGAACCATCCAACCCGCGACTAGAAGCGCAGCCACTAGACCGATCCAAGCAAGAACTCGGCGCATCGCGTCACTCCATATGTGCATGACGGCGCACATATGCATACTAATAAATGAGGTTGTCAATGGCGTTGCAACCTAAGCACCAGATCAAATCTTCAAGCGAAGATCGAGTGCGGTGCATGCCACGGCGGCGGCGCAGGGAGGCTCGCCATCGTGCGGGTGTCGACAAATGGGCGCTTGCCTCTGCATGACACCTGCTTCAAACGACGGACAATGACCACTCGCGCAGTCACACTTGGTATTGGCGCAAACTGGCGCCAGTTCTCTTTACTTGTGCTCATCAACGCCTTTGTCGGCGGCATGGTGGGGATAGAGCGCACTGTTGTGCCTCTCATCGGAAGCGAGGAGTTTGGGCTCGCTTCCACGACGCTCGTTACCTCGTTCATCATTAGCTTTGGCGTCGTGAAAGCGTTCGCTAATCTTGTGTCGGGACAGCTGGCTGACACCTGGGGGCGCAAGCGGGTGCTCGTGGTTGGGTGGCTTGCCGCCTTGCCCGTGCCGTTCATGATTGTCGCGGCGCCGAATTGGGGATGGATCATTGCTGCCAATGCACTGCTGGGCGTGAGCCAAGGCTTGGCGTGGTCGATGACCGTGATCATGAAGGTCGATCTCGTCGGGCCAAAATCGCGGGGTCTGGCTGTAGGCCTCAACGAGTTTGCGGGCTATCTCGCAGTAGGGCTCACCGCGCTCGTTACCGGTTACATGGCCGCGCGCTACGGATTGCGCCCAGCGCCGATTTATCTCGGCATTTTTTATGCCATTATTGGTCTTGCTCTGTCGGTGTTGCTTGTGCGCGATACGCGAGCGCATGTGGCGCTCGAAACCAGAGACGCGCCCACTGACGCTGCGCTGAGTTTCCGAGAGGTGTTTGCCCTCACGACGTTCAAAGATCGAAATCTATTCGCGGCGTCGCAAGCCGGGCTGGTGAACAATCTAAATGACGGCATGAGCTGGGGCATCTTCCCACTATTTTATTCGGCGTTCGGATTGGGACTTGAACGCATCGGTCTTTTGAAGGCGCTTTATCCGGTGACTTGGGGGTTGTTGCAGATCGCAACCGGGCCCCTCAGCGATCGATGGGGACGCAAAGGTCTTATCGTTGCGGGCATGTGGGTGCAGGCCGGCGGCCTCATTCTTACAGCTGCAACGCGTGACTTTGGTTGGTGGATCGCCGGTAGCATTCTTTTGGGGCTCGGGACAGCTATGGTCTATCCAAGCTTGATCGCGGCGGTGTCGGATGCCTCGCATCCATCATGGCGCGCCCGATCGTTCAGCGTTTATCGGTTCTGGCGTGATCTTGGTTACGCGATTGGAGCGCTTGCCGCAGGCCTCATCGCTGATCGGTTTGGCTTTGCCTGGGCAATCGCTGCAATCGGCGCGCTTACTTTCCTATCGGGCGTCGTGGTGGCGATCGCTATGCGAAGCGTAAGGCCGCATGAAGCTGCCGCCGGGCCACCGATTTGATCTGACACAAAGAGCGCTAAGCGTGCGGCGGGCTTCCGGGCGTTTGAAACGCGCTTGGTCCTTGCTCACGGCATCGGGTTGCGACGAGCAGATGTGCGCGTGAAGTAGAGTCTTGCGCCGATGCCGATGCGACGATGAAACCGACCTGCGCCAGCGCTGCCTCGACCTCTGCCAAATCGGGGAAACGGTAGACATCGGGCGGGAAGGATTGAACCGAGACAGCGTGCAGTGTCGAGCGGAACACGAGTGCAAATTTGCCGCCCGGCTTTAGCACACGCGCGATTTCTCTAAAGCTTGTGTGTAGGTCTTTCCAAAAATAGAGGACATGCACGCAAATCACGCCGTCGAACGTCGCATCAGCGAGCGGTAGATCGCTAGCCGTGGCGACAATTGCCTTAACCCGTCGCGCCTTGACCAGCGCTCGGTTTCGCTGAACTGCAATCTGCACCATCAAGTCTGATGGGTCGGCGCCTACGACGCAGCCGCGCGGCGCGCGCGCCGCCAATTCACCGAGGCTCTGACCGTGACCACATCCGATGTCAAGGATGTGGTCGGTCGATTGAACGCCCAGAGCCTCTATCGCCCGTAGATTTTCGCCCCAGGTTTCGCGCGCCATGATGAAGCCAATGAGCCTTCCGAGCGGTCCCTTTGCGTGGCGTGCCTGTTCAGCAATGAAGCGCGGTCTACGCATTATGGCCTCCATGCTTTCGTGCGAGGCGCACGCCTGCGACATAGCTCAAGACAAATCCGGCATTAGCGGCTGCAAACCCGATCGTGAGTTCGTTCATGCCGGCGATGCAGCTTTGCGGGATGACGATGAGATAGCCGATGGCCAGCGTGGGGATGAGGTGCAGGGCAAGCGGAATGTACGTCGTGAGGGGAAGGAGGCGCGACGCACTCATTGCGGAAGGCTCCGCACGGACTGCAGGACGTCGTCCGGGCGTCGCCAGATTTGAGTCTGACAGAACACGCTGAGCGCGCAGCCTCGTAATTCGAGGACACCGTTCCGAAGTGTGATTTCCCCGGCATAAGTACGTCCATCGTCGGGATTGTAGAGCGAGCCATCGCTCCAGACGCCCGGCGATGTTTCGCGCAGGTTTCGCACGATATCGATGCCGATCAGGGACCGCTCGCGGAGCCCGCGCTCCGGGTTTTGACTATCGACGCGCGCTCGGCCTTGCGCATCATGCGGCTCCCACAGCCAGATGATGCGTCCACACATGGTGTCGGGCGCGCCGCTGCAGGGTCGGAATTGCACGATAGAGCCGAAACCGCGCGTCGCCCAATTGCCTGCGATCGATGAACTTGTTTGAGCATAGGCGCTGCTGTGGATCACAAAGCTGGAAGCAGATGCAAGCGCGATCAAAGCGGCGACTACTCCGTTCGCGCGCACTGGTTTCTTCCGCCGTAGCGGGCAGATCGCGAACGCAGCCACCTCGGCTTGGTAGTCGGGGTGCTCGGTTCCCATCCAGCGGTCCCACCACGAGAAGTATAAGCCGTAATTGGAACGGTCGCTCTGGTGATGAAGATCGTGATGCGTGGTGGTGTTCCACCAACCGAAGAGCAGCGAGGGTTTGCCTGAGACCGGGTAAAGTTCGACGCCTGCATGACCCATGACGTTGCGCACAATCTGCCAGGTCACGAAAGCGAAGATCGCCAGATCGTGCATCGGTACGAGCGCCGCCCAAAGTGGCACGAACGCGACCATGACAATCGCCTCCGGGACATCGAAAGCGTACGCCGCCCAGGGCGTCGGTGTTTTGGATTTGTGATGAGTCCAATGGAACGTCCGAAACAGACGTGGGTGGTGCATCGCCCGATGCGTCCAATAGAAATAGGCGTCTTGGCCGATGATCATGGCGATCAACGTGACCACGAAATAGACCGGGCCCTTGACCGAAAAGTCTTCATAGATGGTCAGCCAACCGGCCCAGTGAGCGAAGTACATGCAAAAGCCGGTGATCGAGAAGATGACCGCCGTCCGCAGTGAGGCGAATATTTCGCGCCGATAATCCTGGGCTGTGGCGTTGCGCGCCTGAATCTTTCGCGAGGCGTAGTGTCCGCGCCAGAAGGCCCAGATGATGAGACTGAACAATCCGGCGGTGATCAGATAGCGGCCCGCCTCGATGCTGAGGATGGTCGGGAAGACGCGGATCAATTCGCGCCAAGGGTCGAACTCGATTGGCATTGGCGTGGCTCGGCTGCGCCGGAGCATTCCGGCAGCCGTGACCTTGTCTCAGTGCGGATGCGCGCGCTCGCCGCGCTTGAAACGAGGCTAGCCGACTTTGAAACTGGCTAGCCGATCGTAAAAAAGCATCGCTAGATCAAGAGCGTCCTGCGAGGGCCTTGGTGCGATATTCCGAAGGCGTAAGGCCTGTCTCGGCCTTGAAGGCGCGATTGAACGGACCGAGCGACGCAAAGCCTGCGTCCAGAGCAATCGTAGAAACCGGCACCTCGCGCTGCGCCGGATCGCTTAGTGCGTTCTTGGCGTCATCGAGCCGCCATTGATTTAGGAAGGCGCTGAAGTTGCGATGGCCAAGCTTTTGGTTGATCAGTTTGCGCAGGCGATGTTCGGGAAGGCGCAGGTGCAGCGCAAGAGATGCGATGGTTAGCCCTTCTTCGCGATAAAGCCGTTCGACCCGCATGAGGTGATCCAGTTCAGCCGAGGCGGCGGCATCCGCACCTTCGATTGGGGGTGGCGCATCGGTCTTGGCGGTCGATGTGTCGGGGGCAGCGAACAACTCGGCATCGACCCGCCCAAAGGCCCAGAACGACACGAGCGCCATGAGCATCAAGGCGGCTGCCGCCAGCGGCGACAATTGTTCAGCCGAACCGACAAAGAGCTCCCCAGTTTGCACGATGCTGACAACGAGGGCGTAACCCGCCCCGGCGAACAACACCGGCCCGCGCAACCTGCGACGCTGTTCGACGAGGTCACCGCGCCAGCCCGCCGCGATCAAGACAAGGATGTGAACGGCGAGCGCCGCAGTGATGATGTTGTGTGCGAACCAGAATGCCGGACGCGCCCAAGCCGGACCCGTTTCTCCGGCAATAGCGGCGAACAGGAGCAGAAACGCGGGGCCAAAACGCCGCCAGTCGAGAGGGTTGTCCTCAAATAGATCGCGCGCGAACGCCCAAAAGAGTCCAGCCCCCATCGCCGAGAGCACCCAGATCGGCGCCAGCGCAATGCCGAAGGCGTTTGTATCGCCCGGCCACTGCGTCAGTGTGTGGGCCGCCGCAGCCAGACAAAATAGGGCGCCGGAGGTTCGCGCTGGCGTTAGCGGACCGCGCAGGAGCGCCAACGCCAAACCCAGAAAAGCGCCGATCGCAGCGCCGCGCGCAAGCAACTCCAGAACGGTGGCGCCGTCGATCATGGAGCTTGCATTCGCCATAGTGTTCACAGCGTCAAGAGCGGCATATATTCGCCCGCGCTGATCGATGGCGGCCTTGATGTGGGTTTGTCAGGATCGCTCGATGTTGTGGCTTGCGCCGGGGCTCTTGTGTTTGGCCGCTTTCGCTCAATTGCTGACGCTCGTTCCAGTCGCAATGGCGGGCCCGCGCGTTTGCGGCCTATGGCGGTGTCTACGTTGTCGCTTCGCTGATTTGGCTTTGGCTAGTCGAGAAGACCCCGCCCGATCGCTGGGATGTCATCGGAGGCTTCATCTGCTTGCGGGCGCGCCGCTGGCGCTTACGCGTGCGCGTTGTCTGCATCTGGCAGCACAATGGCCGGATCGGCGAGAACGCCGTCTTGTTTTATCTCGACATGCACATGATTGGTGATGCCGCGTGGGTAGCGGGTACTGAGGTCCTGCGCCCAACCAATCGGTTCACCCGCGCGCACGAACGCGCCGAGCTGGACGGTAGGGCCGACATAGAGGACACGCGCCGCGCGTGTTTCGTCCGCGCTACCAAGCTCAACGTACTGGTAACGCGCATCGCCGCGATAGGCGAAACCAATGCGTTGAACGATGCCGCTGATCGGCGCGCGCACTACTTCCCCCGGTTCAGAGACGTAGTCGGCTCCGCGGTGCCGCCGTGCGCCGCCGCCGCGCGAAGCGCCGAAGGCGCCGGCGCCGTAACGGTCCTCGCCTCGAATCTCGTGACCCGTTGGGTTGACGAGGTCGAGAACCGGGGCGGCGGCGGGCTGGAATTCGTCTCCGGCTTTGATGGGTGCGTCTTCTAACGGGGAAGGCGCGGAAGCTTGCGCAGCGAAGCCCACACTGGCGCAGCCGACCAATGTGAAGGCAGTGAGCAAGGTTGCGGCCGCGCCCCGGGGGGCGGGGAAAATGGCGCGGCCGCGCCGCCTCTCATGAGAAGATGCGCTCATGCGGCGGGATTTCGATAGGCCAAGAGGCGCAGCGCATTGGCGACCACGATCAGTGTCGAGCCCTCGTGGAAGATGATGGCGGCGCCGATCTGCAGGCCGAATATAGTAGAGGGAATAAGCACGGCGACTACGCCGAGGCTGACCCAGAGATTTTGCCGAATGATGCGGCTCGTTTGACGGCTGAGGCCGACTGCAAAAGGCAAGTGCTTCAGATCGTCCGCCATCAGCGCGACATCGGCGGATTCAAGGGCAACGTCGGAGCCAGCGGCGCCCATCGCCACACCAACATTTGCATTGGCGAGTGCAGGCGCGTCGTTGACGCCGTCGCCGACCATCGCCACGCCACCTGCTTCGGCGCGTAGTGTTCTGATTGCGACAACTTTCTCGTCTGGCATGAGCGCGCCGAGCGCCTTGTCGAGACCAATGCTCGCGGCAACCGCGTCAGCGACGCGCTGATTGTCGCCGCTTAGCATAACCATTCGCTTCACGCCCAGCATGCGAAGCCGCTCGATAGCGTACCTGGCTGATTGCCGTTCCGTGTCCATGACACCGAGAACGCCCAGATAGCGCCCGCCGCGGCGAACCACCATCACGGTGCGCCCGGCCTGCTCGAGATTGCGCACAGTAAGGCGTAAGTCCGGAGGTATTGGCGCAGCGCTCTCTTCGAAGAGCCCAGGCTTTCCGATTTGAACGAGCGTTCCATCAACGCGGCCCTGGACACCTTTACCGGTGATGCTCTCCACCGCTTCAGCGGTGGAATTCGGCTTCGCGCCTAATTTTGCCGTACCGTCCCGAACGATCGCAGTCGCAAGCGGGTGATCGCTACTGCGTTCGATTGCGACAGCGACAGCGAGTAGTTCATCGCTCTCTACACCAGAGGCTGGTTTGACGTCAGTGAGGTATGGCTTGCCTTCGGTCAGCGTCCCCGTTTTGTCGAAGGCAATGGCGCTTACCCGCCCTAATGTTTCAAGTGCTGCACCACCTTTAATAAGCACTCCGCCCCGTGCCGCCCGCGCGACGCCGCTCAGCACTGCGCTGGGAACAGAAATCGCGAGCGCACACGGGCTTGCGGCCACTAACACCGCCATTGCCCGATAGAAACTCTCTGAAAATGGTTCGTCGATCACTACCCAAGCAAAAAGCAGCACACCGACCAAGATCAAAACTACCGGTACGAAGATCCGTTCAAACTTTTCCGTCAGCTGCTGCGTGGGCGATTTTTGCGCCTCCGCTTCAGACACCAGTTTCACGATACGCGAGAGCATCGTCTCGCTGGAAAGACGCGCGACGCGAACGTCGAGTGCGCCAGAACCATTAATGGAACCGGCAAAAACACGATGCTGCTCCGGCGCCTTGGCGAGGTCGGGATAGTCATCCGGGCTCTCGGCCGCTTGTTTTTCGACGGGCGCGCTTTCTCCGGTGATCGGGGCTTGGTTCACGGAACTCGCGCCGGCGATGACGATGCCGTCAGCTGTCAGCCGTTCGTTCGGTTTGACGACAATGACGTCGCCTACCGCCAGTTCTGCAACTGCAATCTCAACGACGGTATCTCCACGTCTCACCAAAGTGCGATCTGGCGTTAACGAGCCAAGCGCTTCGATGGCGCGCTTGGCTCGACCCATGGCCCAATTCTCAAGCGCGTGTCCAAGGCTGAAGAGAAAGAGCAATAGGGCGCCTTCCGCCCATGCGTTCAGCGCGGCCGCGCCGATCGCTGCAACCAGCATGAGCGAATCGATGCGAAATGCTTTGCGCCGGACGTTTTCGATCGCTTCGAGCGTCGTAAAGTAACCGCCAAGGAGATACGCGACGAGGTATAGTATAAGCGGTGCGGTCTCGATTCCGCCGCCCTCCAACAGCCAGCCGATGGCAAGCGCTGCGCCGGATCCGAGGGCGAATACGAGTTCGGTTCTTTCGCCGAACCAGCCGCCGTGGTGATGCGCGTCTCCCTTGCTAGCCACTGGAGTGATCTGCGGTGGTGCACGCCCGTTGCTCAGATGCGAACGAGCGGCGGGCCCAACTTGTTTTGGATCGAACTCTATTAGGATGACGCCGTCGGTAAACTGTTCGACAGTCGAGACGCCCTTTACGCGACGTAGTTCATCAATCTCGCCTTCTTGCCGCTCTCCCTCGTCTTCGATTGTCGCGTGATGGCGCAGTCGGCCCAGCGAGACGCCCATCTGAGTCGCCGCCATTTGCACTCTCTCGTGCGTTGTCTTGTCAGCGTCGTAATGAATGCAGATTTTTAGCGGGCCGCGATTTGGGTCATTGACGACGTGCGCCTTACTGACTGCAGAAACGGTTTGTATTTTTGTGGCCAGTTCAGACGCGCAACGACGACAGCGTCCGGCGGAGGGTTGTTGCATCAAGATGGCTGTCGCCAACCGTTCCTTTTTGTCGTTGGGCATAGTCATCTCAGGAGCTGAACGTGTTCACAAACGCGCCAAGCGTACATCTAGGATGCGCACCATGCCTTCGGGCGTCAGGAAGTCGTGATCTTCGTCCAGCGCGCCGTTAAACAAGAACGAGGGCGTGTGGTTGACTCCCAGCGCAGTTGCACCCTCCATGCTTCGTTGAATGCGCTGCACTGCGGCAGGATCATTGATGCAAGCTAGAACCTGAGCTTGCGACAATCCCCATTCCGCCCCCGTGGCGAGGAGCGCATCGCGCACGCCAGCACCAGTGCCGGTCCCAAGAATTGCATTTTGGCGCTCGAATAGAACCGCAACGCGGCGCAGATATTCCTCGGGCGACGCCACTTCGCAGCGCGCAAGCTGGAACATCGCGAGCGCCACGGCCGGCGGTGACGTCGCCATCTCCCGCATGGAAAACCGCACGCGGCCTGTGTCAATGTAACGAGATTTTAGAACCGGCCAGTTGGCGGCGTGGAATTGAGCGCAATGGGGACAGGTAAGAGACGCGTACTCGGTAAGATGAAGCCGCGCTGTGGTGGAGCCAATAGTCATTTCGTCGTTGTTGGTTTGCGCGCGCGCGGGAGCGCTTAGCCCAGCAACGACCCCGCCAGATATCCCAACAAGAATAGTGCGCCGGCAAAAGAGAGTAGATATCATGACGTCCGATCTCCAATCGCCATTGCGGTTGCCGACGCATTGATGGTCGCAGCAATTCGCAGGGCGGCTTGAACCTGTTCAATCGACACGCCTCGCTTGTGCAACTCCGCTTCATAGACGTTCAGGCTGGCGGTGCAGTTACTGATCGCTGAGACGGCGAACGCCCAGAGTTCGAAGTCGATCTTGTCGACTTCGATATGCGTGAGCGCGATCATGCTCAAGCGCGCCGGCTGTCCGCGATAGTGATGATTTTCCAACAACGCGAGCGCGCCGTAGTAAACGGTGTTCATCGCCATAAGTGTCGCGACCGCCTGTGCCGCGCGTATTGCAGCGGCGCTTAGGTGGCTAGCCGCCTCGGCTTCTAGATGCGTGACAAGAGAGCGCTCGCGTGTGGTGTAGGCGCATGCAAGTGCACATCCCCATCGTTGCTGCTCGCTGAGTAAACTCTCAGCGAGCACGGTCTCCAAATTGAGTTTCTGATCCTTCGCGAAGTGGGGGAGCGCCGCAGTTAAGGTGTCGATAGACATGTCTCATTCTCCATAGTCGCCAGCGGCTACTCTGCTTGCACAGGCGCGCCGTCGTAGGCTGTCGGCATCTCACCTTCACGCGCACGATGGCCGCTCTTCAGCATCAACCGACAGATTGCCGGCAGCACGAAGAGAGTAAGTAAGGTTGCTGTGATGAGACCGCCGATGACGACGGTTGCGAGCGGCTTCTGCACCTCAGCGCCGGTGCCATGAGCAATCGCCATCGGTACGAAGCCGATAGCGGGAACAATACCCGTCATCAGAACGGCGCGGAATTTCTCGATCATGCCTTCGCGAATAGAGTCCTCGACCGGCATGCCCAGATCGAGTCGACTGTTGATTGAAGTCATGACGACAAGGCCGTTGAGCACCGCAACGCCCGCCAGACATATGAAGCCGACCGCTGCGGAAACCGAAAACGGCATGCCAGTGAGGAAGAGCGTGTACACACCGCCTGCTATCGCAAGCGGCACGGCAGTGAACACCGCGCCCGCTGCCCGGAATGAACCGAGCGCCATATAGAGAATGCCGAAGATCAGCACGAAGCAGGCCGGCACGATCAGTGACATTCGTTGGGACGCCGATTGCAAATTCTCGAATTGGCCGCCCCAGTTGAGGAAGGCGCCTGTCGGCAATTCAACTTCTTCACTCACGCGCCGCTGAGCTTCCTCAACAAATGAACCGAGGTCGCGGCCGCGAACGTTGGCCTGGACGACGACACGGCGGCTGCCGTTTTCGCGGCTGACCTGGTTGAGGCCTTCGGAGAAGGTGAAGGTCGCCACCTCGCGCAACGGGATTGATGCACGCGGCCCATTCTCGGATTCCGGAAGCATGACAGGCAGCGCGCCGACCGCGTCTAGATCGTCCCGCACCACTTCCGGCAGTCGCACGACCACGTCGAAGCGTCGATCGCCTTCAAACACGAGACCTGCTTCACGCCCACCCATCGCCGTCGCCACGGTATCGGTGACATCTTGCAGCGACAAACCGTAGCGAGCTATTGCGTCGCGATCGAAGCGGACATCGAGAGTTGGGAAACCGCCGGTCTGCTCCACTTTGACGTCGGCTGCGCCATCAATTGATTGAAGTACGGCGGCAACACGTCCGGCTGCGGCGCTTAGTTCCGTTAAGTCGTCGCCGTAAATCTTGACCGCAACATCGCCGCGAACACCGGCGATAAGCTCGTTGAATCGCATTTGAATCGGCTGGCTGAACTCGTAGGTATTGCCAATGAGCTGTTCGAGCCGCTCCTCCATGCGCCCGATCAAGTCGGCTTTGGGCTCATTCGGGTTGGGCCATTCGTCACGCGGACGAAGAATGACGAACGAGTCCGAGATATTTACGGGCATCGGGTCTGAAGCGACCTCAGCCGTGCCTGTCTTTGAGAAGACGAAGGCGACCTCCGGAAACTCGGAAATGACTTCCTCCACGCGCGCCTGCATCGCGGCTGATTGTTGCAGCGACGTTGAAGGAATGCGCACGGCTTGAATTGCGATGTCTTGTTCATCGAGTTGCGGGATGAACTCACGCCCGAGCGTGAAGAAGAGCAGAACGGCAACCACGAACACCGCAACACCGCCAGCGATCACCGTCTTTGGCTTGCGCAGGGAGAAGTTGAGACCCGGCATGTAGCGATTACGGGCTATCTCGATTGCCTTGACCTCTTTTTCCGCGACCTTGCCGCGGATGAGGAGAGCGACCATAGCCGGCACGAATGTCAGCGACAGTACGAAGGCAGCGGCCAAGGCCAACATGAGCGTGATCGCCATTGGCGAGAACATCTTGCCTTCGACACCACTGAAGGTGAGCAAGGGCACGAATACGAGGAAGATGATGAGCTGACCGAATATGGTCGGCTTTATCATCTCGCGTGAAGCTTCCATCGTTTCGTAGAGCCGCTCTTGCAGAGTGAGCAGCCTGCCTTCGTGATGCTGTCGCTCCGACAATCGTCTGAGACAGTTTTCGATGATGATGACGGAGCCATCGACAATCAGACCAAAGTCGAGCGCGCCGAGCGACATGAGGTTGCCAGACACGCCGAAGGTATTCATGCCGATTGACGTCATAAGCATCGACAATGGAATGATCAGCGTGGCGATAATTGCCGCACGCACGTTGCCCAAAAGCAGGAAAAGCACGGCGGCAACAAGCAACGCGCCTTCGGCGAGATTGCGCTCGACCGTGGCGATTGTGGCGTTCACGAGCTTCGAGCGATCGTAAACGATCTCTGCGGTGATACCTGGCGGCAGCGTTTCAGATATTTGCTCCAGCCGTTCAGCCGCCGCGGCTGCGACAGTGCGGCTATTGCCTCCTGTGATCATGAGTACGGTGCCGACGACGACTTCCTGTCCGCCTTCCGTCGCCGCGCCAGTGCGCAGGTCTCCGCCGACGGCAACGTTTGCGACATCCCGAACCGTGATTGGGACGCCGTCTCGCGTCGCCACAACGGCGTCCGAAATTTCCGCTATCGTGCGGATTCTCGCATCGGCGCGTACTAGGAACGATTCGCCGCCTTGTTGGATGAAGTTGGCGCCGACAGAGAGGTTTGCGCGCTCCAACGCTTCGGCGAGCTCAGAAAATGAGATTCCGTAGGCCGAAAGTGCGCCCGCATCTGGTTCAACGAGGAACTGCTTTTCGTAGCCGCCAATGGAGTCGATGCCTGCAACGCCAGCGACCGATCGCATCTGAGGCCGGATCATCCAGTCTTGTATGGTGCGCAGATACCCAGCTTGGGCTATCGGATCGGCGAGGCGTTCGCCTTCAACCGTTAGATACGAGCCGTCAGGCTGCCAGCCGGGTTGACCTTCAGCGGCGCGCGCACCTTCCTCGTTCGGGTCCGCATAATGCACCGTCCACATCAGAACTTCACCGAGTCCGGTCGAGATCGGCCCCATCTGTGGCTCGACGCCTTCGGGCAGACTTTCGCGCGCCGCTGTCAAGCGCTCCGCAACTTGTTGGCGCGCGAAGTAGATATCGACGTTGTCATTAAAGACGACGGTGACTTGGCTGAAGCCATTGCGCGAGATTGAACGCGTATTTTGCAGGCCGACAATGCCCGACATTGCAGTTTCAACGGGATACGTAACCAGCCGCTCGATATCGAGCGGCCCGAAGGACGGCGCCACTGTGTTGATTTGCACTTGCCTGTTGGTGATGTCAGGCACCGCGTCGATCGGCAACCGCATGAGGTTGTAGACACCGACGCCGGCAACGATGAGGACAATCGCCATGACGGCCCAACGGGCCCTTACGGAGAGTTCGATAAGACGGCTGATCATGGTTTAGGTCCGATAGGAGAGTTGCAGCAGTGGGCTCAGTGCGAGGCGGAGCCCGCGCCGATCTGAGCCTTCACAAGGAAAGCGTTCACGGAGACGTAAGCTTCGCCCGCCGTGAGCCCTTCCGTTATCTCGACTTGAGTCGCGCCAACACGACCGCGCGTGACTGGCCGCACTTCGTAAGTGTCTTCCGACACACGCACGAAAACGACAGTGCTTCCCTCTACCGTTTGCACGGCGTCGAGCGGCACAACGACAGCGGCCTGTTGCGCCGTCGTGATTACCTCGGCGCGAACAGCCATGCCGGGGCGCAGCACAGTGCCTTGCGAGACGGTAAGCGGGGCTCGCGCGATGAGGGTTTGGCTGTGCGCATCCGCAGTCGGCAGCACGGTCGCGATTTGCGCTTCGATGCGGCTTGCACCATCAAGTCCTGCAATGATCACGCGTTGTCCGGAAGCGACGCTGCCGATGTCGCGCATGGAGACATTCAACTCCGCTTGCAGTCGCGAGAGATCGCCGACAATGAAAAGCGGCTGCTCGCTGGTCACATCGCCAATGTTGGTTTGCCGATCCAGCACCACCCCTGCGATGGGCGTCATGATCGGATAGGTTTGCAGGCTTTCGGCGCTTTCGACCCGCGCAAGAGTCTCGCCGCGGCGCACTTGGTCGCCGACGTTGCGCAGGACGGCGCGCACAGGTCCAGGATAGGGAGCGTGTACCTCAGCACGAGCGCTCGGCTGCAGCATGATGCGGCCGGTAAGGGCTAACGTCTCTTCAATAGGACCGGGACCGGCAACCGCCACGACGACGCCCGACATTTCCGCAGCTGCGGGGGAGATCGTAACGCGTTCTGCCGCGCCTTCTTCGGCGTGGGCTTCTTCGCCTTCCGTGGCCTCAGCCGGAGCTTGTTCGGGCTCTGCCTCGCTATTGCCGCAGGCTGAAAGCCCAAGTGCTATCGTCAAGGCCAGCGGCACTGCTGCAATCTTCATTCTGAAGCGGTTCATTGGTGTTGCTCCTCAAAAGGCAGCGCTTCTCCGAAGCGCGCCGTAAGGCGATCGAGAGCCGCCTCGTTGGAATGGTAAGAACGGAGAGATTCGACGCGTGTTTGGCGCGCGTCGGACAAGGACCGCTGTGCGTCGAGCACATCGAGGTAAGAGAAGGCGCCGCGGTCGTAACCTTCTTGAGCGAGCGCGAGTGCGCGTTCTGCTTGCGGAATGACGCTATCCTCGGTCGATTGAACAGCAACCGCGCCTGCGGCTATCGCGCGCTCAAGCGCTGCATACTCGCGCCCAAGCACACGACGTCCTGCCTCCAGTTCAAGCTCCGCTCGTCTTTGGTCGGCGCGTGCGCGAGCAATTGAACCCTGGTTGCGATTGAAAATACCAAGCGGAACCGACACACCGGCAACCAGCGCGCCATCGCCACTGCGATCTTCAAACCGGCGATAGCCGAAGCTCAGTGTTGGATTTTGCCACGCAAGCGAACGCTCCACGCTAGCGGCTGCGCCAAAACGGTCCCGCTCTACAGCGAGACGCGCGATGTCGGGACTGGCGTCGCCGACAGTGTCGTGTTCGTGGTCTCTCGCGCGCGGTAAAGCAAAGTCTGCCGGGATCAACGTGAAGCCATCATCGGCGCCGATAAAGGAGGCGAGGCGTGCGCGCGCGTTGATTGCGTCTGCCTGGGCGCGGGTCAGGGCGATGCGGGCTTCGGACAGCCCCGCTTCGGCGCGGGCGCCGGCCATAAGAGGGTCGCGGGCGGCAGCCACGCGGCGCACAACGGAGGCGTTCAGCGCCTCGGCGGTCGCCAGCCGTTCCTCCGCTATAAGAACCAGCTCTTGTGCTGCCAGGGCATCGAAATATGCGGTCTGGACGTCGCGGATCAGATCTAATCCGCGCAGCGCCCGATCAAGCTCTGCGCCGTGAAGTTCGCGATCAGCGAGCCGAATGCGCGCACCGCGCTGGCCTCCCAATTCGACTTCCTGCGAGAGCGAAAAGGTCGTCTCTGCGCCGCTGAACCCTCTAAGGTCGTCACGACCATTAAAGTTCTCCACTTCAGCGGAGAGTTCTGGATTTGGCCGGACGCGCGCTTGACGCACGCCACCTCGCGCAGCATCGACGCCAGCGGCGGCGGCGCGAATGCCGGGGTCCGCTTGAACCGCGCGTTCGATCGCTGCGTCCAGCGTGAGCACAGCCCGTTCCTGAGCCGCAGCGACTGTCGCGATGATGGGCGTCGCGGCGAGCGCGCCAAGTGATGCGGTGGCGAGGTGGCGCAGGATGCGCGCCGATCGCCGTATTGAACGGTGAGAATCGAGCATAAATTGTCCGCGATGCGTGAGGAATCACGCGCCGCAGAACAGCCCACAGCGCGTCTTAGATGATCATGGTGAGTTTTGGTGGGCGTTCGAGCCCGCTAGGCGCTCGCATCAGCACGTGCTCGACCGTGAGCGGCGCAGAGACGCCGACGGTCGTCCGCGCAATGATCGTAACACCATTCACGGCAGGCGTGGCGCCGCCGCAATGAGCCGGGCAGCAATGATGCTGCGGCGTTGTCGGTTCGGCCGGCGCTTGGTCAGGGGCCGGCGACACCGCGTCCACCTCCGCGTCCCCCGCATCCGCAACATCAAGAACCGCAAACGCTTCCGCGATGTCGGCGCCGGCATGAGCGGGTGAAGCTTCTACAAGCACGACGGATGACGAAAGCGCGATGCAGAGCATCGCAACCCAGCGCCTCCAGTTCATGCTCTTCGAAGCTTGCAAGATCTTCATCCAGGTTTTGGCGCCGACGATTCGCGTCGGGCCTGTCGGTATACAGCCCATGATCCACTGACGAACAGTAAACTCATAATGAGGCCGACAGCGAAATCTGGCCAGGGCGATGCTGTCGCAGCTGTGGCGGCTGCTGCGAGTATGACCAAAACATTGCCGACCGCGTCGTTACGCGAGCATATCCAAGCCGACCGAAGGTTCGCGTCTCCATCACGAAAGCGGAGTAACAATATAACAGCACCGAGATTAACAGCGAGCGCGAGCGCGCCGATGATCCCCATTGGTTCGGCTGCAGGGGCGACAGGCGACATGAGCTTCGCAACGGCCATCGCTATGATAACGCCGCCCATCGCCAGCATCGCAGCGCTCTTGATAAGAGCTGCGCGCGTGCGGGCCATAGCCGGTTGACCGACGGCCCAAAGTGTCACGCCATAGGTCGCGGCGTCGGCCGCGAAATCCAGTGCATCAGCTTGAAGCGCAAGCGACCCTGTGGCGTGGCCGCCGACAGTCTCGACCACGAACATCGCCGCATTGGCGATGAGCACGACCCATAAGATCTGTTGCGTTTGTCGATCGACCGGGGCGGGGCCAACTTTTCCGCAGCATGCACCGCAATTGTCGCTCACGAGCGCGCCTCATTGCGAGTGGTGTAGCGAGAGACGGAGCCGGTCGGCGTTGAGACGACACTGCATTCGCGTGGCTCATCGAAGCCGGCTTCGGGCGTCAGCGATGCGATCGCCGCGTCATGGAGCAGCGTGGGCGCCGGGTCGCCCAACGCGGGGGGTAAGTCTTGCGTCATCGCATTCATCGCGCCCGGCTCTACAAGCTCTAGCCACTAGAGGAGCAAGCATTAATTGCCCGAAAGTGCAGTTTTTAGGGATGTTCAGCGCATTGCCATGATCGCAGTCACCGCAAGGACGCTCCACGCGGCTACTCTCACCGCGACGTCGCGCCACACGCTATAATTGGCGAGCAACGGTGCGAGATCGCTCGGAATAGTCATTGGGGCCATCGCCGAAACGTTCGCTCCGCCTGTGTTGCCTTTGGGAATCCAGCCAAATGCGTAGCCGGGAAAGACCGCGAGAAGCCGTACGACCTGGCCGCGTGTTTCGACGCCGTCTTGTCGGCGGCGCGCTAATCGCAGCATGTGCCAGTGTGTGGTGATGTGCGGGATAAGATAACGCTGCCCAAGAATGTGAGCGCGTTCGAGATGCTTAAAGGCGAGCTCCGGGTCATTCTGGACCTCTGCTATATCTGCGAGCCGCATTTCTCCGATGAACGCGCGGCGCAAGTCTGGCTGCATAGCGTGTCTCCCGTGGCGTGTTGTGCGCTTCCTCGCAGGCTTGCGCCCAAGGCGCATCCTGACTAACTCCTCTAGTGACTGGAGGAGCAAGCATGCATCCGATCGGCGCGGTTTCCAAGGCGACGGGCCTAAAGATTCCTACGATCCGCTTTTACGAGGGGGAGGGGCTTATCGATCCGCCCGACCGAAGCTCCGGTGGGCGGCGCCTTTATGCCGAAAGCGATGTGCGTCGCCTCGCCTTTATCCGTCACGCTCGCGCGTTGGGCTTCGAACTAGACGATATTCGTTCGTTGCTGGAGCTATCAAGCGTTCCAGATCGCCCTTGCGCAGACGCCGATCGCATTGCAAAGGCGCACCTTCTTGAAGTTGAGGCGCGTATTGCGCAGCTGCTGGCGCTCAAGAAGGAGCTCACGCGCATCGTTCGATCCTGCGCAGGCGGCAAGGCTGGCGCGTGCCGCGTCATCGAAGCGCTCGCCGATCACGCGAGTTGTGAACATGAACACCAGCCGGCGCTGGTTAAAGCTCGTAAAAAGGCGAAGAGCGCTCGTCGGCGTTGAGCACTCGATGCGCTATTAAGGGCGGTGATCGCCGCCGCCCTCGCAAATTTGTCGCTGCGCGTCGCGTGGGGAAGAGGGTTGCCGAGAGCAAGACATGGCCTTACTCGGAAAACACTTTTTCAGCACTTGGTAACGAAAGCCGCGTTAAACACGGAAAAATGGCTCAGATTCGACGCACCTTTGTCGGTCTCCTCGTGATCGCAATGACGCACTTCGGCGTTATGGCGACAGCGCCAGCTCACGCCCATGAAGGCGATGGTCACGGCATGCGCGAGATCGTGCTTGCGCATGCTCACGACGAAGCAGTCGAGCAACACCAAGGCTCGGGCGATCATCATGACGATGAAGCTCAGCACTCGGATCCGTCGGATGGCGCTCTTCCAGCCGATGAAGCCAATCATGGTGAGCACGCTCACGTTCATGGTGGCCCGCAATTTGCGCCGATTACCGACGTCGTTGTTGCTGCACCGGCCACATATTCCGCTCAGACGTGGCCAGCGCTGACCGCGCCCGGGCTAAGCCATTCGAGCTTTCCGCCACTTCGTCCTCCACGCGCCATCCTCTGATCTGAACGCTGCGCCCGTCCGAAAGGACGACGCGCGCCTGTTTACGACAGAGGAGGGATTTCCTTGTCTTCTAATTCCATTGCGGCCCTGATCGGGGTCGCGAGCGTCGTGGGTTTTGCCTGCGAAGCTGCCGCGCAGACGCAAGGCGATCTGTTGACGCGGGAAGCCGCGCTCATTAACGCGCTGGGCGACGATCCAAACATTGCCGCAGCGGACGCGGCAAGTCGTGCCGCAGATGCAGGCGTACGGCAGGCCGGGCGTTGGAACAATCCGACGATCGAAGTGCAGCGCGAGAACTTTGAGGGATCGGGTCTGTACACCGGCGCTGAGCGTGCCGAGACGACCTATTCCTTGAGTCAACCGTTCGAACTCGGCGGCGACCGCGGCGCACGGCGGAGCATCGCCCAGCGCGATCGCGATATCGCACAAATTGGCGCCGCGCTGCAGCGCTTAGATGTCGCCGAAGAGGTCGAACACGCTTTCATAGATGCCCAAGCGGCCGAGGCTTCGCGCATTGTTGCGGAAGAACGGCTCGTTGTTGCGCGTGAATTAGCGGATGCAGTCAATCGGCGTGTGCAAGCGGCGCGTGACCCGTTCATGGCTGGATCGCGCGCGCAAGCGCGTTTGGCGGAGGCCGAGATCGAAGCCGAAGCGGCGCGCCGTGGCGCAATTAGCGCCCGTCAGCGGCTGGCGAGCTACTGGCTGGGCTCGGGGGGCTTTCAGGTAGAGCTGGCTTCGTTCGAGGAAGTGTCAGCCGAAGCGCCGACGGCCGTCGCATCGCTCGATCTCGCTCTTGCCGACGCTGAGGCCAGACGCGCCGCTGCGCAGGTGGGACTGGAGCGCGCGCGCTCGATCCCGGACGTGGATCTGCAACTCGGCTATCGAGACTTCGAAGAAACCGGTGAAACTGCACTCGTTGCCGGCTTCTCGATGCCATTGCAGCTTTGGGATCGCAACACCGACAACATTGCGCGCGCCCGTGCTGACCGTGATAGAGCGGCGCACCAAAGAGATGCGCGCGCGCGGGCAATTGCACGCGAAGCTGCGCTGCTCGCGAGTCAGATCGAGACGGCCCGTCTCGAAGTGCAAGGGCTCGACACGCGCGTCCTTCCAAGCAGCGAGGAAGCGTTGCGCTTTGCGCGTGACGGTTATGTGCGTGGGGCCTTTGCCTACATCGACGTTCTTGAAGCTCAACGCGCGCTCGCGGATGCCCGCCTGCGCCGCATCGAGTCCCTTCGTTCTTATCACCGCGCGCTGGCGTCGCTGGCGCGTTTGACCGGCGTGCACGCCGAGGAGACTTCCCAATGATAAATGCACGGAACTGGGTGCGCGCTGCATTCGCCGGCGCAATCCTTTGCATGTCCGCTGCCTGTGGCTCTGGCGCGGCGCCGGGCGAGGAGGAGGTCGCATCGCCCGATTATGAACGCGGTCCGCATCGCGGACGCATGTTGCGCGACGGCGATTTCGCAATCGAAGTTACCATTTTCGAGGATGGCGTGCCGCCGGAATATCGGCTCTACGCGTATACAAACGACGAGCCAGTTGACCCGCGTCAAGTGCAAGCAGCGGTGACGCTGACGCGCCTCGGCGGACGCGTTGACAATTTCAACTTCACACCCGAAGCGGATTACTTGCGTGGCGACGGTGTCGTAATCGAGCCGCACTCTTTCGATGTTGCGGTGCGCGCGGTTCACGACTCGCAGACCCACGAATGGGCCTACGATTCTTATGAGGGGCGCACCACGATTGGCGCCGCACAGGCCCAAACGGCCGGTATTGCGGTCGAAGCTGCCGGCCCCGCGACCATAGAAGAAACAGTCGCACTTGCGGGCCGCGTTGGGCTTCAGCCGCAAGGCCGCGCCGATATCACGGCTTGGTACCCCGGTCGCATCGTCTCGATGAATCGTGCGATTGGCGATCGTGTTCGCCGCGGCGAAACACTTGCCAGTGTGACATCAAGTGAGAGCTTGCAAACTTACAGCATTCCTTCGCCGATCAATGGCGTAGTCATGTCAAGAAACGCCAGCGTTGGTGACGTGGCCGGCGGCTCGCCGATCTACGTGATCGCCGACGCGAGCCAAGTTTACGCGCAGTTCTACGTGTATCCACGTGACGCTGAGCGCTTGCGTGCTGGGCAGCAGGTTGTGGTTCGCAATCTGAGCGGCGACCACAGCGTCCGTTCTCCAATCGAGGCGATCCTTCCCGCAGCCGACATGCTGACGCAAACGATCTTGGCCAATGTCCCGCTGGCCAACGCCGACCAACGCTGGCGGCCTGGCCAAGCCGTTGAAGGCGCCGCCGTGGTCTCGACGTTCGAGGCTCCGCTCGCGGTGCGTACGCGTGCTTTGCAACGCTTCCGAGATTTCACAGTGGTTTATGCGCGCGTTGGCGAAACGTACGAGGTGCGCATGCTGGAACTGGGGCGTCGAACGCCCGAGTGGACGGAGGTGTTGGGCGGGCTCGAACCGGGCACAGAATACGTCGTCGACAATGCTTTCCTAATTCGCGCTGACATCGACAAGTCCGGCGCGAGCCACGATCACTAGGGGGCGATCATGTTAGAACGTATCGTCCATTTAGCGATCCGCCACCGTTGGGTGGTGCTCGTACTCGTCTTGTTGTCCGCAGGCTTAGGCGTTTGGAGTTTCCAGCGCCTTCCGATCGACGCGACACCCGACATCACCAATGTTCAGGTGCAGATCAACTCGGAGGCCGATGGCTTCTCACCGCTGGAAGCCGAGCAGCGGCTTACATTCCCGATCGAGACCGCGCTCGCGGGCTTGCCCGGACTTGATTACACGCGCTCGATCTCGCGTTACGGCCTCAGCCAAGTCACCGCCGTGTTCGAAGACGGGACCGATGTTTATTTTGCGCGCCAGCTCGTCAATGAGCGCTTGCTGTCGGTACGCAGCCAATTGCCCGAAGGTGTTGAGCCAGATCTGGGACCGATCGCATCGGGTCTCGGCGAAATCTTTATGTACACGGTGGAGGCCGAAGAGGGCGCGACGCGCCCCGACGGCTCGGAGTGGACGCCAGAAGACCTGCGGACGCTGCAAGATTGGGTGATCCGCCCGCAGCTGCGCAACACGCCGGGCGTCACCGAGGTCAACACGATCGGCGGCTATCAGCGTCAGTATCACGTCACGCCTTGGCCCGATCGGCTCGCGGCGGCGGGCCTGACGCTCGACGATGTCATCGAAGCTTTGGCGGAAAACAACTCTAATGTCGGTGCGGGCTATGTTGAGCGCTACGGCGAGCAATTGCTGGTGCGCAGCAGCGGCCAGGCGCAAGGGATCGAAGACTTACAGCAAATCATCGTCTCGAACCGCGCGGGCGTGCCGGTGCGGATTATCGATGTGGCGGACGTCATCATGGGTGAAGAGCTGCGTACTGGCGCGGCGACCGAAAACGGCCGCGAGGTCGTACTCGGCACAGTCTTCATGCTCATGGGGGAAAACAGCCGCCAAGTCGCGCAAGCCGTGGCGCAGCGTTTAGAGGCAGCATCGCAGGCGTTGCCGGACGGCGTGGTGGCGACGCCGGTTTACGATCGCACTGAGTTGGTCGATCGCACGATCGAGACGGTTGAGAAAAACCTGCTCGAAGGCGCGCTGCTCGTTATTGTCGTGCTCTTCCTGCTACTCGGCAATATCCGCGCTGCGTTGATCACGGCGGCGGTCATTCCGCTTTCCATGCTGCTGACAATCACCGGCATGGTGCAGAATGACGTTTCCGGAAATCTGATGAGTTTGGGCGCTCTCGACTTCGGTCTCATCGTCGATGGCGCGGTGATCATCGTCGAGAATTGTCTCCGGCGCTTCGGCATGGAGCAGCACCGACTGGGACGCCTGCTTTCGCAAGATGAGCGATTCCGGCTCGCGGAAAGCGCCACACTAGAAGTGATCAAGCCATCCATCTTCGGCGTGATGATCATCGCGCTTGTGTACATCCCGATCTTCGCGCTCTCAGGCGTTGAAGGGAAGATGTTCCACCCGATGGCCTTTACAGTCGTCTTCGCGCTGACGGCGGCCTTGATCTTGTCGCTGACGTTCGTGCCGGCGGCGGTGGCGATGTTCGTCACTGGCAAGGTTGACGAAAAGGAAAGCCGCGTCATGCGCACGGCGCGCGGTTGGTACGAGCCGGCGCTGGAGTGGGCGTTGCGTGCACGGACGATGGTCGTCGCTGGCGCAGTTGGCCTTGTGCTGGTGTTTGGCTTGGTCGCCTCGCGCATGGGCTCTGAATTCATTCCGAACCTAGACGAAGGAGACATAGCTCTACACGCGCTGCGTATTCCCGGCACCAGCCTTAGCCAGGCCATCGAGATGCAGACGCAGCTTGAAGCCAGATTGCGCGAGTTTCCCGAAGTCGAGCGCATCGTTTCAAAGATCGGCACGGCGGAAGTTGCGACCGATCCGATGCCGCCGAGCGTGGCGGACACGTTTATCTTCCTGCGACCGCGTAGCGAGTGGCCGAACGGTTGGCGTTCACGCGCAGATCTGTTGGCCGAAATGCAGGCGGCCGTGGAGGAAATCCCAGGCAACAATTACGAGTTCACGCAGCCGATCCAGATGCGATTCAACGAACTCCTGTCAGGCGTGCGGGCCGATGTTGCGATCAAAGTGTTTGGTGATGATCTCGACGCGCTGCTTGAGGCGGGCGGATCTATTGAGGACATCGTTGCAGGTATACCAGGTGCGCAGGACGTGAAAGTCGAGCAGATCACCGGGCTTCCGGTGCTGCAAGTCACGCCAGATCGCGCCGCTTTGGCGCGCTACGGGCTGAACATCTCTGACGTACAGAACGCGCTGCGCGCTTCACTTGGCGGCGCTGTCGCAGGTCAAATCTTCGAGGGCGATCGCCGCTTCGATGTCGTCGTGCGCTTGCCTGAACAAATCAGGCAAGACGTCGATGAGATTGGGCGTCTGCGTATCCCATTGCCCGGCGCGGCGGATGGCGTGCGTGGATTTGTGCCGCTTCAGGAGTTAGCGTCAATCGAGCTGACAGTTGGCGCTAACCAGATCAGTCGTGAGAACGGCAGCAGGCGTGTTGTAGTCACCGCGAATGTTCGCGGCCGTGATCTTGGTTCTTTCGTCCAAGAGGTGCAGCGCCGCGTTGGCGACGAAGTGGAGCTGCCGCCCGGCTATTGGGTGGAGTATGGCGGCACATTCGAGCAGCTGATCTCAGGCGCTCAGAGGCTCGCACTTGTCGTGCCAATGGCTTTGCTCATGATCTTCGGCTTGCTCTACATGCTGTTCCGCTCGGCGAAGGACGCGGCGATTGTGTTTTCCGGCGTGCCCCTTGCGCTCACCGGGGGCGTTCTCGCGCTGTTGCTTCGTGGATTGCCGCTTTCGATTTCCGCAGGCGTCGGCTTCATCGCGCTTTCTGGAGTCGCGGTCTTGAACGGCGTCGTGATGCTCTCCTTCATTCGCTCGCTGCGCGAAGAAGGACGGCCGTTGGAAGAGGCTATCCGCGAAGGCGCACTGACCCGATTGCGACCGGTGTTGATGACGGCGTTGGTCGCCAGCCTTGGCTTCATCCCGATGGCGTTCAATGTCGGGGCTGGTGCAGAGGTGCAGCGGCCCCTGGCGACGGTGGTGATTGGCGGCATCATCTCGTCAACGCTTCTGACGCTGCTCGTTCTGCCGGCGCTCTATCGCCTTGTGCATCGAGAGAAGGAGAGCGAGCGGGAAAGCTGGGAGATATCATCAGCGCGACCAACGCCGGAGGTCTAATCATGATGACTTCAACGCTCGGCCAGCAACGGGCCGCATGGGAATGGTGGAACGCTGAGACGCGGGAGAAACATCTCGGTGAAATCAGTAGGGACCAGCGCGACTATGTTATGCGCTGGCTACAGAAGCTCGGCTTGCACAATCTCAATCTCATTGACGTGGGGTGTGGCGCCGGGTGGCTTTGTCCGACGCTGACAATGTTCGGGTACGTGACCGCGACAGACTTGTCTTCCGACTTGCTTGCGCGCGCGCAAGGTCGATTTCCCCTCGCCACTTTTGTGCCGGGGGACTTTATGGAGCTATCGTTTCCAGAAGGCCATTTCGATGTCGTCGTCAGTCTCGAAGTGTTGGCGCACGTAGAAGACCAACCAGCGTTCGTCGCCAAACTTGCTCGCCTGCTAAATGACAGCGGTCTCTTGATTTTGGCAACGCAGAACAGGCCAGTTCTGGAGAGGCTCAATCGTGTGCCGCCGCCGCCGCCCGGCGCGCTGCGTCGCTGGGTGGACGAGACAGAGCTCAGGGCGTTGCTCGATCCGTACTTTGAAGTATTGGAGCTGAAGGCAATCACGCCCCGCGCCAATCGATACCCGTGGCGTCTCGTCTGCAACAACAAGGCTGACAAGATTTTGCACGCGCTGTTTGGCGAAGCGCCGAAGCGCATGAAGGAGCGCTTTGGCTGGGGCTGGACCCTCATGACGCTCGCTCGCAAACGCAAGATTCTAGATGGTGTGGAACAAGCATGACTGAACTCAATCAAGCGGCGAAAGGGAGAGCTTGGGCTCCTCGATCCGTGCTTTTTGGCTTGACGGTCCTTGCTGCGATCTCGCTGGCGGGAAGCGCTTTCGCGCACGCCGTCGCCGAGGGCGACAAAGGCTATATCCAAGAGATCTCCGGAGTAAACTTACTGGCGTTTTTGTATCTCGGCGCCAAGCACATGGTGACGGGATACGATCACATACTGTTTTTGCTAGGCGTGATCTTCTTTCTCTATCGCCTAAAGCACATCGGCATCTACGTAAGCCTGTTTGCGATCGGTCACTCGACCACGATGCTGTTGGGCGTGCTCTTCAATATCGGCATGAACAGCTACATCATCGATGCGATCATCGGTCTGTCAGTGGTCTATAAGGCGCTCGACAATATGGGCGCTTACCAGCGTTGGTTCGGCTTTCAGCCCAACACTAAAGCCGCGACACTGATTTTCGGCTTATTCCACGGCTTTGGTCTCTCGACCAAAATCATTGAGTACGACATCTCCCCCGACGGTCTCGCACCCAACTTGTTGGCGTTCAATGTCGGCGTTGAGATCGGCCAGCTCCTGGCGCTCGGCGCCATTCTGATTGTCATGGGCTTTTGGCGGCGCGGCGATGGCTTTTTGAGGCACGCTTATACCGCCAACGCGATCATCATGTGCGCTGGCTTCGTGCTCATGGGTTACCAGATCGCCGGCTATCTCGTTTCGTAGAGGATCACTCCAATGTACAATGCCGACCTTCCCACGCGCGCTGAATTGCCGACGACGAAGCAACTGGTTCGCTCTACTTTGATCGCACTGGCGACCGCTGCGGTGATTCTCGTCACCGCGGTCTTGCCGGCTGAGTACGCCATCGATCCTACTGGCGCGGGCCGTGTGCTTGGCTTAACGCAAATGGGCGAGATCAAAATGCAACTCGCCGAAGAAGCAGCGCGCGACGCGGCTGCTTCGGCAGAGTCGCCCACCTTTGAGATCGCTGACACGTCGGCGACTGTGGAGGGCGCGCGCACCGACGAGATCAGCGTTACACTGCAACCTGGCGAGGGCGCGGAAGTGAAGCTTGCTATGCGCGAAGGCGCGCTCGTGCGTTTCGAGTGGAGCGTCGCGGGTGGCGTCGTGAACTACGATCTGCACGGCGATGGGCGTGGGTCCTCAACGAGCTACGAGCAAGGACGCAGCATGCCGGGTGATGCTGGCGAGCTGGAGGCCGCTTTCGATGGAAATCATGGCTGGTTCTGGCGCAATCGCGGCACGCAACCGGTGACCGTGACGCTGCGCGTTGTTGGTGGCCACACAGACATACGCCGGGTCGCTTGATATTTATTGCGGCCATCGACGGTGCAGATCGTCGATGACGTAGGCGTGTTGATGGGGGCCGGGTTGGTTGGCAAGATGAGGATGATCGGCTGTGAGCTCGTCATGCTTGTGCGCCAACGCTGTCGGCTCTCCGGAAGGCCACAAGATGATTGCCCCTACAGTGCTAAGCGCAGTGAGCACTCCAAGCGCCAGGAAGGCGACGCCGGCACCGAAACCCGCCCCGACAAATCCCGCCAGCGGGTAGGCGATCAACCAACATGCATGTGACAGCGCAAAGTGCGCAGCAAACAAAGCGGGCCGATCGTCAGCATGGGATGAGCGCCGCAACACGCGCCCCACCGGCGTTAACGTGAGCGCGTAACCGCAGCCGATGACCGCCCAGAGCGCCAGGAGGTTGGTATAGCTTTGCGCGAAAACCAGGCCGGCGAATAGAGCCAGTGCGAGTAGGACTGCTCCCACAAGCAACACAGTGCGATCCGGAATGCGATCGAGCAGAGGCGGCAATGCGAGCGCCGCCGCCATCGAACCGAAACCGAATGCAGCTAGTGCCCAGGCGGTGTCCTGCTGGCCCATCTCGAAGCCGCTTTGCACGAGTGTCACGGTGTTGACGAACACCATGGCGCCGCCAGAGGCGGTGGCCAGCGAAAGCGCCACTAGGGCGCGCAATCGCGGCGTATGAGTGAAGAGCGTGAGTCCGGCAGTGAGGCGCTGGAGAAACGGTTTGGTGACTGCGCCGCGCGCCATCGGCAAGACGGCCGTCAGCACGAGCAAAGCCGAGAACAGAAAACCAAGCGCGGTGCCCGCGAACAATTGATGAAAACTCAGCACCGACAGCAGGAGCGCCGCCAGCACAGGGCTCGCGACGCTCTCAAGATCGGACGCCAGGCGGGATAACGAGAGTGCTTTTGTGTAGTCGCGCTCGTCGGGCAAGATATCGGGGATCATCGCTTGAAAGGCAGGCGTGAACGCGGCCGACGCCACATAGAGCACTGTCATCAAGGCGTAGATTTGCCAGGGCTCGCTTACAAATGGCAGCGACGCCGCAACCGCTGCACGCACGACATCCAGGGCGATAAGCAGTGTTTTCCTGGGCACGCGTATCGCCACCGCGCTAGCGACTGGCGCAACCGCCACATAAGCGATCATTTTGATGGCGAACATCGCGCCGAGAATCTCGCCAGCGCTGGCGCCGGCGAGGTCATAGGCCAAAAGCCCCAGCGCAATCGTCGCCAAGCCTGTCCCGAGCAAGGCAGCAACCTGTGCCCCGAACAAGCGCGCATAGGCACGGTGGCGAAGCGGAGATAGCATTCCAGCTGTCCTAGCAGAAGCAACCGCCGCGCACTAATGCGGCGCGACGGTTCCTTACACTTCACCTTCGATCTAGTTAGTTGCGACTTCCGAAATGGTCGAAATGTCTAAACCACTGCGCAACTCGAAAGCGACGGTGTCACCCGCCGTGATGCCTTCCAATTGCGTTGCATCATCGACCGTGAACTCCATGACCATCGCCGGCATTTGATACTCCGGGATGGCTTCATGCTGTATGGTGATGGCGTTGTATTCGGGTGTGACCGCGTAGACCACGCCGCGAGAACGCACAGGACTGGACGTCGTAGATCCTTCTGCTGCTTGCGGTGGTTCCGCAGTGGGTTCTGGTGGCGAGCAGGCGGACAGCGCGAACGCAGCCGCCGCGCATAGCCAGATGAGTTGAACGCGCACGATGTTCTCCTTCGATGATTAGAACAGCAATTGAGCGGCGAAGAACGCGAAGAATGCGCCTATGCCCCAAGAGATCGCAGCGATTGCCAGAATGATGACGGACGCTGCCCGTAAACGCTGGCAAGCGCGCGCGGCGGCGGGATCGGATGGGCACGGCGCATTGCGCGCACGCCATTGCAACCACGCTGCGAACGCGATGATGACGCCCGAGCCGCCGAACACGAGCGCCTTGTTCTCCGAGAGCCAAGTGATTTGCGGCACCGCAGAGACAAGCCCCGCCACGACTGCTCCCATGCCTAGCGCGACGAAGAGAGCCGGAAGGGCGCAGCAGACAAGCGTTGCCGTTGAACCGAAGAGCGCAAGCATCGGCGCTGCCGTGTCGCGCCAGGAGAATGGTTCGCTCCTCATGGCGCCGTGCTCACGCGGCGAAGGGCCGTCACCGTATAACCCGCGCGCGTGATTATCTCGCGTATGGCGTCGTCGTCTAGAGTTTGGTTCGGCCGGAAATCGATCGATACAAGTTTTTCGGTGAGATCGACCCGCACGGCGTTCACCTCCGGCCGACGCCGAAAGCTGCGATCGATCGATTGCGCGCAGAAGTCGCAAACCAGTCCGTTGACCGACACGACAACGTCAGCGGTGAAGGGTGCGGTTTGCGCAGGACGAGATTGCGCCGAAGCGGGCAGCGGCGTCATTGCGGCGATCGAAATAGCGACGGCGATTGATTTGAACAGGTTCATGATTGTCTTCCTTAGAAATAGACCATGAGGCTAGCGAAAGCGTCGCCTTCAAGCGAAACGCCCGCCTCAAAGAGGGTGGTGTCTTGGAACAGTCGAATGACGGGTGAGATCGAGACGGAGTTATCGTCTTCGGGCTCGTGATCGATTTGTATAATCATCCACGTGTGCAGTGAGCCCGCCTCAGCGATGTAAGGCGCCACGCCCAGCCGAAGGCGCTGGGACACGGTCTGATCGATGTCCTCGGCCCAGAACGCGCGCGCTTGGTAGAGAACGTAGAATCGACGGTTTTCCCAATCTGCTTCCACGCCGACATAAGCTGCCGGTTGGGCGTCGCCGCCCATTGATGCTGCGTCGTCGTATGCGACGCCTGCACCAGCCATCCAGAAGATGTTTGCTTGCGCATCTGGCATGTTCCAGCGTTTAGCGAGACCGGCGATCATGGGGCCATGAAACTGCCAGTCACTCTCCACATCCCATTCGTCATGCCATCCGATCGCGAAGGTGGGAGTCAGCGTCACCGTAGATTCGATCATCGTGCTCTCGTCACGATGCTCGACCATGCCCATTTTTCCTCCGGGATAGGTGACGGGTCTTGCGTCGCTGTGTGTTGGCGTCAGCGCAACGCCCGCAGCGGCAAGCGCTGCGAATGCAGTTAATCGCATCTCTGTAGTCCTGGTTCGAGGCAAGATTGCACGACCAGCTTTGCCGGCGCGCGTTGCTCTGCTCAGGCGTATATGCGGGGCGGAGGAGGCTCAGGCGGATCGCGGTAATGCAGCTTGCCGAGATCGATGTGGTCAACCAGCTCAGCGCAAATAGCGTGGTCTAGAGAAGGTCCAGGCAAGCGCGCGTAGTTTGTCTGGCCGTTCACTTGCGACAAGCAATGGTCGGCGCAGGCTTGCATGCGATCCACAGGCGCCTGATCGCCCTGTGTATCTTCCCCGGCGCTTGCCATGTCGTGACAGGACATCGCGGCGGCTGGCGCGTTCGTTTCAACTTCCGCGCGCGCGCCATCGATCGGCAAAAAGCCGAGTGACAGAGCGAGGATCGTGGCGAGCACCAAACGCATGGGGGTATATACGCACGAAAAGGCCGGTTTGTCACAACAAGCCTTTGATTTTCTATCGGCTGGGCGGGCGGAGTTTCGGGCGCCCCCGAATCCGCGACAATTGATCATCGAGAGGCATCAACCCTGCGAAACCGTATCCGAAAGGGGATAAGCACAATGCCGGCGATCACTGAGAGCAGGGTGATCACTGTGACGATGATGATAAGCGGGTGATTGAAGTCTTCGTGGTTTTGCCAATCCATGATGTGGAGCGCCCATAGTGTATCGTAGATGCGCCACAAATCGGAACGGCGCGCGGTGACTGCGCCGGTATTTTGCGCGACGTAGACGGATAAGCCGCCGTCTGGGAATTGTACGCGCCACGCGGGCAGCGCACCGCGATACTCGGCCGACTCCTCCGTCACGAGCGTCACATCTGTTGGTTCAGAGGCCAATGTAACGTGCGCACGCGCGACGGCGCTGGCCTGTTCCGCGCTGAACGGTGAAAGGCGTTGGAGCGTATTGGCGTCGAAGAGGATCGGCGACTCGTCGGCGAACTCGGCTACGACGACTTGTCCTATCGGGCGCCGTTCGATCGTTAGCTTCGTGGGCGCCGCGTTTTGGTTTCCATGCAAGCTCGCCAGTGATGCCAGCGCTGCTGTGTCGATCGTTTGAGCCTGCGTGGGCCGGATCAGATTTTCGCTTCGTATCTGCTCAATAGGGATGAGCGTGAAGAATAGCCCGCTGACGACCCAGAACACGATTTGAATGCCCACAAGCAACGCGAGCCATTTGTGAACGAATGATGCGAGGCGTGCGAGCGACATGAATTTCCCCCAAACGATATCTTTAAGGCGACGGCGGACCCGTCAAGCTGGTCGCTGCCGCGATGGCGCTCAGCGCAATTAAAAAGAGAAGCGCGTCGAGGCGAAGCGTTAGTTTGAGCGCGCGCCGACCTGCTTCGGGAGCGGTTCGCAATTGCGCTGTGACAATCGATTTGTTGTACGCGCCGAGCGCCAGAGCGAAGCTGGCCACGCCAAGTTTGGCAAGCAGCAATTGGCCGTAAACGCTCGTCAACAGTGAAGTCCATCCGCCGGTGAGAAGAAGCGCGAGCCAAAGCCCAAGCAAGAATAGGAGGGGAACGGTAGCGACCGCAAAGTTGGAAAAACGGGTCACGCGCGCGGTGAGCATTCCGTCCTCAAGATTGCGCGTCGGCCAAAGCGTTATCGGCCCCGCGAGCCAGAAGGCGGCGATCAGCACATGCGCGGCAACGGCCCATGGTGCGAGGCCCGGAGATTCCAGTGCCTGGGTGTGGCCGGTCAGGCCAAAGGAGACAGCAAGCGCGACTGCCCCTACTCCGGACGCAATTCTTGATTGCAACAGCCATCCGAGCGCGAGTGATGTGGCTCCGGCGGTGACTGCCATCGACCCGAGGCCAAGGGCTGGCCAAGTCCACGACAATGTTGCCTCATCGAAAAGCGCATCGATGCCGCCCAGTTGCACATTTGCGAGGCCCAGTCGAAGCACCGAGAATACAAGCGCAACCAGCCCTGCAACCGTCGCGCTGCGCATTACGCGCGCGCGGTCAGCACGTGCGACGATGTTCAAGCTTGCGTGCAGGGCAAGACCTGCTGCGAGCAGTGCCGATCCGTAGAGCCCGAGTTTGATGGCAAACAGCGCGGGCGCGAGGGGATCGGCTTCCACTAGCCAGCGACCGTGAAGTGGATCGCGCCGGGCATGACGTGGCCGTCGCCAGCCATTGTTCGCCAAGAGATCGTGTAAGCGCCTGGAGCGAGCGTCGGCAGTGGGATCGTGAACGCTGTCGCCATCGCGTGAGGCGGCGTGTAGTCGAGCGCGATGTTACGCCCTGCCGCGTTGGTGAGCGACACGTTCGCCAATCCCGTGGATGCGGAGAACGTGACGGTGAAGTTCGAGGGCGGCGCAGCGAGCATGGCGTTGTCAGTAATGCTCGTTTCACGCACGGCAGTGTGTGCGAGGGCCGGTGAAGCGGCGGCGATCGGCAGCGAGATCGCAACAAGCGCCAGCAAGAGACGTTTCATGAGACTTCCTCCAGTGGCCGTGCTCAATGCACCATGTAGCGGACGCGGCCGGTCATTGTGTGGTTGTCGCCGCCGCTTGCGGTCCAGGCGAACGTATAGTTGCCGGGTGCGAGGCGCGGCAACGCGACGCTGGCGGTCGTGGAGGCCTCGCTTGCAGGAATAGTCACCGCGATCGGATCTCCGCGACTGGGCGTGATGATCAGCGCCGTGAGCCGCATCGGATGTTCAAACGTGGCGCTGAAGGTTTCCGCCGCCGCGCCCATTGTACCGTCTGCTGGAATGGTTTGAACGGCGCTCGACGCATCGTGGCTGCTGTGACTGCCGTGGCCCTGTTGCGCAGTAGCAAAGGGTGCGGTTGCAAGGAGCGCAAGCGCCGCGCCTAGCATGAGAGCAAGTTTGGACATGAATTTCTCCGATGGGATTAGAAGAGTGCGCGCAGGCCAATGACTGCGCGCGTGGATTGGGTGTCTTCGCCGAGGGCGTCGCGAATATCGCGCGTTTCGCCGAGCGCGCTTGTCCATTCGACGCCGATATAGGGCGCGAGGCGCCTGCTGAATTCGTAACGCAGCCGCAAACTGGCTTCGGCGTCGGTGAACCCCGCGCCCATAGCGAGGTCGGGGACTTCTTGGGCCGCGAAATTGAGTTGAGCGCTGGGCTGAAGGATGAGCCTTTGTGTGAGGCGAAGGTCGTACTCGGCTTCCGCGCGTGCGGTTATATCGCCTTCGGTCGATATGAACAGTGCTGCGCCAACGTCGAACCAGTAGGGTGCAAGGCCCTGCACGCCGAGCACAAGATCAGTGCGATCTTCGCCGTCGAGATAGCTTTGGCGGACGCCGGCTTGAAGATCGAAATAGGGTGTCACCGCACGGCTATAGAGAAGCTGAAGTTCGGCATCCTCGAGTTCATTCTCAAATGCGCCTTCGCCTTCGGACTTCCACCATAAGCGGTTGATGTCGCCGCCATACCAGCCTTGCGCGTGCCAGGCGTATGTTTCGCCCTCATCATCGAAACCGGCCTCAAACTGTTCGATCATGATGGCGTATGTGCGCATCCCGCCATTCTCGGTGATCAATTGTTCGCGCGCCCGCGCCATAGCACTTGGGTCAAAGTAGAGATCGGCGGCGTTGGCCTGCACATCGCTTGAAATGGCTGGCGTCGCTTGTGGAGGAGGCGTGGGTTCGTGGCCGGCATGGGGATCAGGCGCAGGCGTTTGGGTTTCATGTTGCGCGTGATCTTGCGCAGCTGCGGGCATAGCTGTGGCGAGCACCAGTGGCGCGACGAGTGCGACGATCATCCTCATGATGCGACGCCGTCGAGGGGCCGTATGGTCACAACGTTGAACATGCCTGAGTGCATATGCATCAGCATGTGGCAGTGAAACGCCCAATCTCCGGGAGCGTCGGCAGTCAGGTCGAACGACAAGCGCCCGCCAGGCGCCACGTTCACCGTGTGCTTCAAGGGCTGATTGCCAGCGTGCCCATTGACGAGTTCGAAGAAGTGTCCGTGCAGGTGGATCGGGTGCTGCATCATCGTGTCGTTCACGAGTGTGACGCGGACGCGCTCATTGCGCTCGAAACGGATTGGTTCGACGATCTCGCTGAAGCGGCGACCGTCGAAGCCCCACATATAGCGTTCCATATTGCCGGTGAGATGGATCTCAAGCGTGCGCGATGGTTGCCGCGTATCGCGGTTGGGATTGAGTGCTACGAGGTCGGTATAGACGAGTACGCGATGGGGTTCGTCTTCCAGACCGAGCGGACGCTCCGCCAAGCGATTCTCGGGCATCGGCGAAATTGTTTGCACGCCAACGCCTACGGCCATGCCTGGCGGCGCGAGCGAGGGATCACGCATGTTCATGTCGCCGCGATCCATCGATCCGTGGTCCATGCCCTCCATGCTCATGGCGCCCATGTCCATACCCATGTCGCGCATGGTGAGGTTCGGGACTTGGCGCAGTGGCGGCGCTTCCGCGCTCATACCGAGCCGCGGCGCAAGCGTAGCGCGGCCCATACCGGAGCGATCGACAGCCTCTGAGACGATCGTAAACGCCCGATCTTCACGCGGGTTGACGATGACGTCGTACGTTTCCGCTATTGCGATTTGGAACTCATCGACCTCGACAGGACGGACGTTCTCACCATCAGCTTGCACCACAGTCATCGGCAAGCCGGGGATACGCACGTTGAAGTTCGTCATCGCCGAGGCGTTGATTATTCTGAGACGTACGCGCTCACCCGGTTCAAACAAACCGGTCCAGTTGTCATCGGGCCCATGACCATTGACGAGATAGGTGTATGTGGAGCCGGTGACGTCAGAGATGTCGCGTGGGTCCATGCGCATCTGCGCCCACATGCGCCGCTCTTCCGCACTCATACGGTCTTCGCCGGAAAGAAGGCCGGCGACAGTCGTGCGCTGCTGATTGAAGTAGCCCGGGCTTGCCTTCAGGCGGCGCAGGATTTCGTGCGGGTGCAGGAAGCTCCAGTCAGAGAGCACAAGCACGTGTTCGCGATCGTACGCTACGGGGTCCGCGTCGGAAGGATCGATAATTATCGGACCATAATGGCCCATTGCCTCCTGCAGTCCGGAGTGGCTGTGGTACCAATAGGTGCCCGCTTGGCGGATTGGAAAATCGTAGACGAAAGTTTCGCCGGGACGGATGCCGGGGAAACTGATGCCGGGGACGCCGTCCATTTGAAACGGCAGCAAGATGCCGTGCCAATGAATGGAGGTGTCTTCGTCCAATGTGTTGGTGACGGAGAGGCGCGCGTGTTGGCCTTCGCGCAATCGAATGAGCGGCGCTGGCAACGTTCCGTTGACGGTTATGGCGTGTCCGGCGCGGTCTCCGATGCTGAACGGTGAGTGACCTACGGTGAGCGCGATGTCTGGACCATTCAAAGTGGCGATCGTCGGTGCGATGCCGCGCGACCCGGTTTGTGCCCATGCGGGGAACAGCGCCTGAACGCTGGCTAGCCCAGCACCGCTCGCAATGGCTTTCAACAATGTCCGGCGCTGTAGCAACACGCTGTGCTCCTTGTTAAGTCCTTCTGCACCTTCCCATCACTGGAAGGTCAAGCGCGAACTTAGCGTTTACATCGAATACGCAAAAAGCTGCCTAACCCCTCACACGAAACGGCCCTTTTATCCCTAGACAGCGCGCAGGGTTTCGGAGAGCGCGCGCTTGGCGCGATAAATGCGCACCTCAACGGCCTTTGCCGTCAGTCCCAAGCTCTCGCCAATCTCGCGATAAGAAGCCTCAGTGGTCAGCGAGAGAAGCAGAGGTCCCTTCAGTCCGTCGGGTAGTGCCGCAATGGCGGCGTCTAACTGAGCTAAATCGTGGTCTTGATCGTCGGGAACCACAATCGGTTGTTCGACGTCGAGCCCAGGCCGATCAATGTCTTCGGCGCGATAAAAGAACTCACGTACAGCGCGTCGGCGTCGCCAATCGCGGCACTTGTTGATGGCAATTCGCTTAAGCCAGATGCCGAAAGGTCGTCGTTCATCGTATCGCGACAGGGCGCGCCATGCCGCCACGAAACTTTCCTGCACGAGATCGAAGGCTTCGCCAGGATCGCCAGTATATGCGCGAACGAAGCGGTAGAGATTTTCCTTGTGGCGACGCATGAGGTGCGTGAACGCGCGCTCGTCACCTGTCAGGACGGCCGCTATGAGCGCGGCGTCACTGCGCTCGTCGTGTTTCGTCATTGCCGTTCGGCGGTCAGCGATTCAATAACTGTGGCGTCAAACACGGTCTGCTGAGCCGGCGTCAATATTTCGCGCATGGCGAAAACGTGGCGGATAGTTTCCGACTGAAGCTCTCCCATTGCACGATGAAAGCGTTCAACCGCCGCTGTAACGTGTGGGCCATAACCATGTTCTTCGCGGATAGCTGTAGCCAGATCGATGTTGGCTGCGCGCATTTCCAGTTCAAGCGCTTGCCTTCTCGCCGCGAAATCCGCCTCGATGACTTCCAGGCGACTGAGCTGCTCGCCCGTCAAATCCAGGCGTTCGTGAACGATGTCGTGAAGGCTAGGTGCATCGCGCTGAAACGCCTGCATACCCACCCACACGCCGCCCAGCCCTGCCGCGAAGGCCACCAAAGCGGTTGCTACCAATCCTTGCCCGGAAAGTTTCATGGCGCGACATCAAGCAGAGTTGATGGCGCGTAGGGCGAGCGCAGCGCGAACGGCGATGCTTCCGCAGGTGCGGCGCTTGTGGCCGCGCCAGCTGCGACGCCGACAATCATCATTGCAGCCACGAGGGCTGCGCGAACGCCAAGCAGGCCGGCCACGTCCGGAGCGCGCGTCGCTGCGATCGCCGCCCAAACATGTGGTTCAAGCTGGCTGAGATCGGTTGGCGTGTGCCGCTGACGCCAGACGGCAAACAAATCGTCTAGGTTTCTTTGCATCGGATCACCCATTGCCTTGCGCAACTGTTACGCGGCGGTATTTGATTTCCCTCATCCGCAGAGCCGCTGGAAGGGGAGGCCGTGTTTTTGACCGAGATCGAGTTCTTCGGTGACATCCCTTCATCCCGCCGTGAGGGATTTTCCGCTGAGCCGCGTATTTGAAACGTCGGCTTCGGGAGAACTGGCGACGGCAAGTCAGTTGCGTGTTGCGTTGAGGCGGCTATGGCGGGGGAAACTTTGGCTATGACGCTTCTACAAAACACCAAGTTCTTCTTGATAGCGCAGGTATCGGACAATTCAGTCAGGACGCCGACAACTTTGATTTGGAGCTTCTGATTTCGCAAGTGAAAGCGATTGATAATTACAAACGCACCGTGGCGTAAGCGTTGGTGCGCGGAGAAAAACGATGAGAGTTTCCAGACGATCTTTGATTGTCGGCGGATCGATCGGTGCGATTGGCGCGCTTGCTGCGGTCGCTGCAATCGCCCAGGAACGAGTCTTCGCACTGGCTGTCAGTCGTGACGCCGGTTGTGGCTGTTGTCTTGCCTGGGTTGATCGCATGACGGAGACGCGGCGCTTCACTGCGACTGTCACCAATGAAGTCAATCTATCTGCCGTGAAACAACGGCTTGGCGTGCCGGGTGATCTCGTTTCATGTCATACAAGTGTGGTCGATGGCATGGTCGTTGAGGGTCACGTGCCCGCGGAAGACATTCTGCGCCTCCTCTCCACTCGCCCTCGCGGTGTAATTGGCATCGCCGTCGCGGGAATGCCGATTGGCGCCCCTGGGATGGAGGCCGCAGATCGAAGGCGTGACGTATTTGAAGTTCTTGCCTTCCGCGCCGACGGAACACGCACCGTATTCGCCACTTATCCAGCTATCGGTTGAGCGACAACCGAGCGCAGTTCGGCTGCGGCGCCAGAGCTAGACGTGTCGCTTCTTGCGAGCGGGCTCCGATTTTGGTGACGTTGCGAGGTCGTCAAGAATAGGACAGTCTGGCCGGTCATCGCCGTGACAGGTTTGCACCAAACGTTTCAACGTGCGAGCTACCGCCCGCATCTCGGCCATACGTGCTTCGAGATCGGCGAGATGGCGTTCGGCCATTCGACGCACGTCGCGCGACGACCGTTTTCTATCCTGCCAAAGCGCGAGCAGCCCGCCCACTTCTTCAAGCGAAAAACCGAGATCGCGCGTGCGCCGCACGAATTGCAGCATGGCGACTTCCGCGTCGCCATAGTCACGATAGCCGTTTGCACGTCGCGCCGCGGAGCGGAGCAAGCCAATGCTCTCGTAATACCGGATCATCTTGGCCGATACGCCGGAGCGCTCGGCAGCGTCGCTGATGTTCACGCTGAATCTGCTCGCAATTTTGATAGTTGACCTTACCATTGTGGGAAGGTGCAGGCTGTGTTGCAAGTGAAACCAGGGGCGCAGCTCGCTGCGTTGACAATGCAATGACCGACCAGAGCCACCATCATCATCGCCATGACGCCGACGCCCTGCGCGACCCCGTTTGCGGCATGACGCCCGATCCAAACACACCCCATCGCGTGGATCATGAGGGGGAGGAGGTCCTGTTTTGCAGCGCTCATTGCAAGACCAAGTTCGTCGCTGAGCCCTCGCGATATCTGAGCGTGCAGAGCGGCCACTCGTGCTGCGCCGCTGACGCGCGCTTGGCCCGCGATGATGGCGACCAACCGCATCATGCTTCACAAGGCGCGCCGCCCGTGGACCCTGCGACCGTTGCGGCGGGTTCAAAATGGACGTGCCCGATGCATCCCGAGATCGTGCGCGACGGTCCCGGCTCGTGCCCGATCTGCGGCATGGCGCTCGAACCAATGATGCCCAGCGCGGACGACGGGCCGAACCCTGAGCTGATCGACATGACACGCCGGTTTTGGGTTGGTGTCGCTCTCGCGCTGCCGGTGTTGGCGCTCGAAATGGGCAGACATTTATTCGGTATGGATCAGTTGATCGCGCCACATTGGAACGCCTGGCTTCAGTTCGCACTTGCGACACCAGTGGTACTCTGGGCGGGCTGGCCCTTTTTCGAGCGTGCATACGCCTCGGTGAAGACGCGCAACCTCAACATGTTCACGCTGATCGCGCTCGGGACCGGTGTGGCGTGGACTTACAGTGTTGTTGCGCTGCTCGCTCCGCAACTTTTTCCAGCGGAGTTCCGCGACACACACGGTCTTGTACCCGTCTATTTCGAGGCGGCGGCGGTCATCACCGTTCTCGTGCTTCTAGGCCAAGTGCTCGAATTGCTGGCCAGAGCGCGCACAGGCGGAGCTATCCGTGCTCTTCTCGACTTGGCGCCTAAAGTCGCTCGGCGAGTTCGTGACGGCGTCGACGAAGAAGTGCCAGTTGAAGCGATCGCTGTTGGCGATCGCTTGCGTGTCCGGCCAGGCGAGAAGATCCCTGTGGATGGCGAAGTCGTTGATGGGCGTTCGACGATTGATGAGTCGATGGTTACCGGTGAATCAATGCCCGTCACTCGAGAGGCCGGCGCACGCGTGATTGGCGGGACGCTCAATCAAACCGGCGCTCTGGTGATCGAGGCGCAGCGCGTGGGCCGCGATACGATGTTATCGCGCATTGTGCAGATGGTCGCGGAAGCGCAGCGTTCGCGCGCTCCTATTCAGCGTCTCGCAGATCAGGTCTCCGGCTGGTTCGTGCCTGCCGTTATTGTTGTCGCCGTTATCGCTCTGCTCGCGTGGTGGGTCTGGGGGCCGTCGCCAGCCTTTTCGTACGGGCTCATCGCTGCTGTGTCTGTGCTGATCATCGCCTGTCCGTGTGCTCTCGGATTGGCTACGCCGATGTCGATCATGGTCGGTGTTGGGCGGGGCGCGCGTGCGGGTGTCTTGATCAAGAATGCCGAGGCGCTCGAACGCTTCGAGAAGGTCGATACGCTGGTTCTCGATAAGACCGGCACGCTCACTGAAGGCAAACCGGCTGTCGTATCGGTGCGCACTGTCGACGGACAAGATGAGAGCGAGCTTCTGCGCCTCGCGGCGAGTCTTGAAAATCGTAGCGAGCATCCGCTCGCTTTGGCGATCGTCAACGCCGCGCGAAAGAGAGGCATCGCGTTGACTGAGCCCACGGCCTTTGACTCGCCAACGGGGAAAGGCGTGGTCGGTGTTGTGGATGGTCGTAGCATCGCGTTGGGCGCTGAGCGCTTCTTGCAAGAACTTGGCGTCAATGTTTCTTCGCTGTCGGACGAAGCCGAAACGCTACGCAGGGATGGCGTGACAGCAATTTACGTCGTCGCCGAAAAGCGCGCCATAGGCCTTTTGGGCATTGCCGATCCGGCCAAGCCAACGACTCGCGCCGCGCTGGAAGAACTGCGCTCACAAGGTCTGCGCTTGGTCATGTTGACGGGCGACAATCGGACCACGGCGCAAGCGGTCGCTCGCGGCCTCGGCATTGATTCCGTTGAGGCCGAAGTGCTGCCGGAGGATAAGGCGAGTATCGTGTCGCGTCTCAGAGAAGAGGGGCGTGTCGTGGCCATGGCCGGTGACGGCGTCAACGACGCACCAGCGCTCGCCGCCGCCGACGTCGGCATCGCCATGGGTGGCGGAACAGATGTCGCGATCGAAAGCGCCGGTGTTACGCTGCTCCATGGCGACTTGGGCGGCATCGTCCGCGCGCGCGCCATTTCGCGCGCTACCATGCGCAACATTCGCCAGAACCTTTTCTTCGCGTTTGCCTACAATGTCGCCGGCATACCAATCGCCGCTGGGGCGCTTTATCCGTTCACCGGCGACCTTCTTTCGCCGATGATCGCGGCGGCGGCGATGGCGCTGTCGTCGGTGTCAGTGATTGGCAACTCCGCGCGCCATATGAACCGGTAAGAGGCCGAGTGACACAGCGACGATAGTAGCGCGCACACGGATTGCGGAAGTCAGTCGCGGTCCGCCTTGCGGAAGCCGGGTGTTCGTCCAAGGAAGTTGCGGCGATTACGGGCCATGCGTCATTGCGTGAGATTGAGCGATATACGAAAGCCGCCGATCAAGAGAAGTTGGCGCGTGAGGCCATAGCCCGCGAACGGCCAAAATGTCTGCTATTGGCCCTTTGCAGCCTGTCAGCGCTTGAGCTGTGCAGCGGCAGCGGGCCCTAATCGCCTGATCTTCAAGCCGGTTGAAATCATCGCAAATTAGGAAGCGACGCAGCGGCCTGCCGTTGTAAGGCGCCGTATCCGTGATTGGTTGCTGTCTGGTGGGCAATGGTCAGGAACGATCTCGCGTTACCCACATCTCCGCCGCGTTTCATGAGCAGCTGACCGCGGCGGAGGGCGGTTAGCGCGGCATAAAATTTCATGGCGTGTTTGTTGGTGATGTCTGCGGCCAATGTCAGATGGCGTTCGGCATCGTCGTAGCGTTCCAGAACTGTCGCTAGGCCGCCGAGATAGAGGCACACGGGTCCTTCAGCAGTGAGCCCGCCCGCAGCGGAGAAGTGATGCGCCCACGGCAATAGCAAATCGTAGAGCGCCTGGGCTGTCTCTTGATGCTGACAATTGATTGCGGCGTCGGCGTACTCGGTCATGCCGTTCAGCCATGCTGCATCCTCCGGCAAGGCATAGCCTGTGGCGGCGAAGGCGCTGAGAACGCGCGAGGCGTCGTCCTGCTTTTCGCCTTGGGCGTACGCCATTGCGAGAGAGGCGCGAATGGTGGGCAAGCCGGGATTGGCCTGCATCATCATGTCGAGCAGAGGCGCTAGATCGCCCATCGCGCCGCGCATCCAACTGACGCAGGCGAGCTGGACGCCGAAGAACGTTTGCGCGTCAGGTTGCCCGCAGCTTGCGCCGATGCTTGCGGCTTCCCCGGCAAGGCGCTCGGCCTCACCGAGATCGCCCGCCAGCTGCGCCCGTTTCGACATGTGAAACGTATACTCCCAACGCAGCGGCGGCAGATCGAGTTTGCGGACGAGTTCGCCTGCGATGGCGTAGCAGCGATCCGCTTCTACGATGTCGCAAGCGCGGATCGCGGCGGTGGCGCGGTACATCGCTGCAAAGTAGAGCTGCATCGGATCGCCGAGGCGTTGCGCGCGGGTGAGCGCGTCCGCCGTCCATTTTAGTGACGATTCTAGCAGTGACGGAAGGGTAAGCGAGAACGCCATGTGGTTCAGTGTGCGGACGATGATCGCATCATCGCCGCCAGCCTCGGCGATCGCGAGCGCTTCGTCCGCCAACGCGCGTCGGCGATCGAGTGTGCTGCCAAACGCGAGTTCTGCGCAAAGCGTGCCGAGAACCAATGCTCTATCAGGCGCGCCCAGCGGTAAACGTTCGAGCGCGAGTTCCAGCAACGCGATCTTTTCGGCGTCCGCGGCGCCCGTGGTGCTGTGCCAGCCGCGGTCGTTCGCGAGCACCGCCCGCACCAGCCGTTCAGTGTCGCCGAGGTCAGCGGCGCGTTTGCCTGCGGCAAGCAGCGTTTCGCGCGAAGCTGGATCGCCGGTCTGGCGCTGAGCGGCGCCCAGACCAATGGCGAGATCCAGTTCCATCGCGCCGTCTGACAGACCTTGATCGCGTATCAGCGTGGTGGCGGTGGTGAAGTAGTCCATGGCGTCGGCCGGAGCGAGCGCGCTCAGTGCCGCGGCGCCAGCTTGGTAAGCGTAGCCCACCGCCTTGTGCGCGTCTTCGCGTTGCGGCGCGTAGCACCAGTGGCGCGCTAGCTCGCCGATGCGCAACCCGGGCCGCGCACCGCACAGGTCCTCCAGAGCGACAGCGACGGTGCGATGGGCCTTCGCGCGGCGCGCGACGCTTAGATTTTCGTACATCGCTTGCTGAATGAGACCATGCGCAAAATGGTAGCGGCCGACGCCGTCGGACAATTCCTCGATAAGCGCCGAATCCGTCGCGCTTTCGAGGGCGTCGAGGAGGGCGTCCTCATCCGTCGCCGCCGCGCGCGCGAGCAAATCGAAATCGAAATCGCGTCCAATAATGGCGGCGAGGCTGAGGATCCGGGCGCATCCGCTGTCCAGTCGCGAGACGCGCGCGCCGATCACTTCGCGCACGCTGTCTGGGAGGCTTAGTTTGTCGATGCCGCTTGCGGCAGTCCAACTGCCGTCCTGCGAGACAGCGCCGGTTTCAGTCAGGTGCCGCAAGAGTTCATTGACGAAGAACGGATTGCCGTCTGTCTCGCTGTGAACAGCGCGCGCGAGCCCGCGTGCGACATCGGCTTTGGCGCCGCCCACGATCGATGAGACACATTGCAGAACTTCGCCATCGTCGAGGCCCTTGAGATCGATACGCGTGACGCCAGTTTGGCGATGCAGTGCGGCGAGCGTGTCGAGCAAGGGACGGAGTTCGTTGTCACGATACGTGGCCAGCACCACGAGACGCATCGGACGCTCCACGATGCTCAGATGCCTGAGCAAAAGCAGGCTGCCTTTGTCGGCCCACTGGATGTCGTCGAGCAGCAAAACGAGTGGGCGTTCAGTCGAGGCAGCGGCGAGCACGCCGACAACGGCGGCGAACAGGAGAGAGCGTTCGGAGTCAGCATCGGTTGCCTTCGTCGGTGGCAAATCGGGGATGCGTCCCGCCAAGGCTGGCACGATCCGAACGAGTTCGGAGCCATGCTGCGCCACATGCGCGCGCAATTCGTCTTCCGGTGCGTGCGTTACGTAGTGGCGCAATGACTCAGCAAACAATTGGTACGGCGTCACGAGGTCTTCCTCGCAATGACCGAACAACACATTGGCGCCTTGGTCGAACGCGGCGCGAGCGGCGCGCGAGGTCATCGTGGTTTTACCCAGCCCCGCTTCACCGCCTACGAGTATGATTTCCCGCGTCTGAGTCGTCGTGACGCGTGCGAACGCAGCGTCGATAAGTTCAAGTTCTTTTCCGCGCCCGACAAAGTGCGAAACCGGACGCTCAATTCGCGCGGGGAGAGGGATGCGCTGCGCCGCACCAACTTCGTCAAGTTTTGGCCACAACAATTCAGCGGCTTCGACGGGTGTGTTGAGACCTTTCAAGGCGAGTGAGCCCAGCGGCCGGCACTTGTGCGTGTTGCGCCGCCCCGCCAAGAGGCGCGCGACTTCCGCGAGTAGGATCTGACCGCCTTCGCACTGACCGCAAAGACGCGATGCTTCCACGACGGAATCGCCGAAATAGTCGTCATCCTCGCGCACGACTTCACCTGCACTGATCCCGATGCGCAGCGGCGTCGTGCGTTGTTTGCGCCGATTGTCGATATCGACGCCTTGCTGCATCGACACCGCGCAAGCGATGGCGGCTGAGGCCGAGCCGAACACCACCATCACGCCGTCGCCGAGATTTTTCACCTCGGTCCCGCCATGCTCGGTGATGGCCTGACGGAGAAGCATATGATGCTGACGGCGGATATCGTCCGCCGCGTCAGGGGCGTGCTGTTGCGATAGTTCGGTGGAGCCGACCAGATCGGTAAACAGAATCGCCAGTTGCTCAGTGGGCATCGCGTCTATCGCCTGTTGAGTGTCCCGCCGCCCGAGAGCTTGGCGAGATGACGGATGGCGCTCATGCTCGGTTGAAAGAGGTAGGCGCCGCCGCGCGTATGGATGAAGTGCGGGAAGCCGCGAAACGTTACCATGCCGTCCCCGGCCGGGAATGAGAAGCGGCTGAACAACGGATCATTGTTGCCGAGGATCGGGTCGTTCGAGCCGGTGATGCGCGGATCCTGCAGTCCGAGATTGGTCCAGTCGTACTGAATCGCTTCGAACTGTCCCGTCAGACTAGCGCACATGAACGAACCCAACAGTCCGCGCTCGGCCTTCACCGGGTGCGCTGGGTCGTAGTGTGGTCCGTACGGAATGCCGCGCCGGACAAGGCGGCGCGCATGATTGGTGTTGCGCTGCACGGTTTTGGCGTCACGCGGATTACTTCGGCGCATGTGGCTGCCGATCGGGCAGCGTTGACCGTCGGGGTCGGTCGAGTAGCCGTAATTGTTGAGCCCCGCATCGGTGATCGCCGGCTGCGGCGAAGGCGAGAGAGGCGACAAGGCGAGCGGCACGCCATTGCGCCAACGGCCCAGCATCTTCGCAGCAACCACTTCGCGTAGCGCGGCATGGCGGCTCAGCGGCGGGTCCCACTTTGTTTCTTCTCCCGGCGGCAAAAGAGTTTCGCTGAGCGGGTTCTTGATCAACGCATCCGCGCATGCGCTGAGAAAATCTTCGAACTCCGCCACCTGCTGCTCGAGCACGCGGAAAGCGTTGAAGCAGCCGTTGTGGCCAAGCACGTTCGGTTGCGGGACTTCCCAACGCAGGTTTTCGATCGGCGTCGCGTGACCGAGCAGCATTGCGCCAATTTCGACGAAGGGCTGGTCGTCGCGCCGGTTGTCGGGATCATGCACGCCGTAGAATTGCGGCTGCGAGATGCTGTCGCGGTAGCCGAAATGCACGCGCCCGCCTGCGAACCCTTCGCCGTCGAGGGCGGCGCGCAAGCGAAACGCGCCGCGCGCGGCGAGAATGCGATCGGCGGTGGCAGCGCGATCGGCCGCGTCGTCGGCGTACACGGAGATTATCAGATCAACGCCGGCGCCTTTCCATTCCGCTTTCCAGTGCGCTGGGTCACTGGGTCCGGTGTCGCCGAGCAGCACGCTGCGCGCGGCCATGCCTGCGACGAATTCGTGCGGGAAACTGTTGAGTGAGGCGGCTGGCACGCCAAGCGCGGCTAGCCCGTCGTGCGTTATGCCGACATTGACGCACGTGCGACGGCGCTCAGCCCATGGTTCGGCGTTCGTGATCTGGGGCGCAGCGCTTTCGTCACCGCTACTCGCGTCCGCAAGCCAGCGCCGCGCGGCGCTTGCGTTGGCGATGGTGAGAACGAGATGGCGGACATATTGCTTGCCGTAGCCGCGCAGGATGTTGCCCTGCACGTCGGCGAAGTCGAGGCGGTTGTGCGCCATCACCATCCCAGTCCAGAGCTATGCCGAATCTGAGCGGCCGACACACCAGGGTAGCCGCTGAAGCGGCCAAGCTGAATGTTGGGCTTCTCATCCAGCAGGAGCACCAAATCGCGCGACAGGTTCTCGACATTCTTCTCTTCCGGAAAGAGCGACGTGAGATCGCGAGGGATCTGGAATGAATCGTGTCTGTGAATCCAGTCGATGAACGCTTCGGGATGAAGCGCTGAAGGCGAGGGCGGCGGATCGGCGACGAGACCGAGCAATGAGTCGAACACCGAGCCGAAGACGCAGATGAAGTCGCGGATATAGGCGCGGAAGTCTCCGTCGAATACCGAATACATGCACAGATTGCCGCCGATGAGATCGAAGCGCGCGAAGTGAACAGTGCCGACATTGTTGAGGCCGGTGAAGAGCTCGTCGATGTTCGCGGCGATCGCTTGCGCGGCCTTCGCCCGGCCAACGGCCGTCTGATCCGCCAGCGGCATGACGAGGTTCATGTGCATTTGCAGATTGTCGGCGAGCGCGGTGGAGTACCCGGGCTCAGCGACCTTTATAGGCGCCGCTCTGCGCCAGAACGCGATGAGCACGCGCTCAAGCAGATGCCGGAGAAACGTCCAGACGCTTTGGAAGACTCTTCTCACCACTGATCCCCTCCCACCGGACATCCAGCACCGCCGCGAAGCCGGCACGAATATTCGTAGGCGCCGCGCCGCGCCGCGAGCACGGGGTCGTCTGAACACTCGATGCCGGGCGCCAAGCGAGTCGGATTGAAACTGAGGTGCTCGCATGCGGCGCCGTTGTCGGCCGCCAAGTCGGTGATCCACAGCTCGCCCAACACAATACGTAGCCGCGTCGTGTCCCAGACTTTGGTAGGATCGTTGATGTCATCGCCTTGGCCGGCGACGTTCATGCGAAGCACGAAGCGAATTGGCGCGCGTTTGATGCGATCGCGTAGCTCAGCGTGCAGAAACTTGTCGTGCACGCCGTCTTCAAGGAACGGGATCACGCCCGCCACCGGCTCCCAGTCGAAGCGGCAGAAAGTGACGGCGCCATCAGCGGCGATAAGTTTGAACGTGTGTAGCGCATGATAGGCGGCGCGGCCGTAGCTTGCAGGGGTGACGAGCATGGTCGCCGCCACTGTGCCCGGGCGGGCGGCCATGTGTGTGTTCGCATAGCGCAGCACACCCATCGTGCCGTCGTCCGGCAGGTCGGGCCGGCGCGCCGGCGCACGCAATTGCAGCATGTCGAGCATGCGCTTGAACCATCCCTCCGGTGGGTCAGGCACGGGCACGCCGGCGGCGGCGAACTGCAAGAACTCCTGCGGATTCTGTGCGAAGAAAATCGGCAGTGTGATCGCGATGAGATCTGACTCTGCGCCGTCGCGAAGGTGAAATTTTACCGCCATCCCGCGCACGTCGAGCGCGCTGTCGTGCTCCGCTGGAGACCCCGAGCCGTTGGAGAAGCGCACCGTGACGGGCGTGACGCCGCTTTGAAACTGCTCAGCGTGCGTGTAGCGGGAGGCGTCCTCGGAGGGGACGAAGTGGCCGGTCGCGCCGATGCCGATGGCATGCACGGGCCGCGTGCCCGCGCGGTGGTCCGGATAGTCCGTGAGCAGCGCGTCGTAGAGACATTTGCTCATGTTTGCGTCTTGCACGGGCGAGCCCTCGAAGTCCGGAATGTCTTGGCGTGCGCGCTCGGTGAGAACATCGCCGAAGCAGGGCGCCTTTTCGACGCGCGCGCCTAGACGCCAGTGACGCCGCTCCACGCCCATGAGTTCGAGGATCGTAGCGAGCACCGATGTGTGATCGAACGGGACGTCGCCTTCCGCGCGAAACACTGTGCTCTCGCGAACAAACGGCGAGACTAGGATAAGAGGGACGCGTACGCCGAAACGATCAAAGCGAAAGTCACCTTCGTAGGCGCTTGGTGTCGGCGTATCGTTGGTACCTTGCCACGGTGGCGTGGCCGTCCAAGGCGGCGGCACGTGATCGTAAGTGCCACCGTGTTCGTCGAAGTTGATAATGAGCAGCAGTGAATTCCAAATCTCAGGCTTGCTCGCGAGCGCCTCGTACAATTGCCGCAGGAAGCGTTCGCCTTTCCGAATGTCGCCAGGCGGATGATAGTCCGTGCCATTGGGGCCAAGCCCTGGGCCGAACGGCAGGGTCCAGGAGGGCTCGATAAAGCTAAACTGCGGCAGCGTTCCACGTTCGATCATCCCGAACAGCGTGTCTTTGCGAGCATTGTCCGCGGCGCCGACCGTCGCGAAGTGCTTGTCGAAGCGGCGATCCTGCAGCCGTTGCATGATCCGGCGCGTGTAGGGGTAGCCCTCGGCGCCGAGCAGATTTTCAAGCCAATTGCCCTTGCTGTGAAAGATCATCCAGTCGCTGGGTTGGTTCTGACCTTGTTCATCGAGCACGTTCCACAGCGTGCGTTCACTGAATTGAACGCCGCCGGGACGCGCGAGCCAGTTCGAATTGCGGTTGTTGACCCAAGCCTCAAGCTCGCCTTGCTTGTTGAGGCCGAGCGAGTTGCCGGCTGCAGCAAACGCGCGATTGCAGTTGGTTTGGGTAGGGACCGATGAGAAATATGCGTCGGAGACGGCGAACCTACGCGCCAGCGTGCTCAGCACCGGAAGTTCTTCCGGCGTGTAGCTCATCATGATTTCTTTGTTGTCGCGGTCCCACTTCGCATAGTCCTTGTAGAAGCCGCCCATGCTCGGCTTTGGCGGGTCGCCATGTTCTGGCTTGACCGGCGTCTTCTCGGTTTCGAAGAGCTGGTAATTGACGTGCTCGTACACTTCGTTCGGATCGAAGCGCGGGACCGCATGGCGCCCGCCCGTGCCGCGAATGACATGTTGCTTTTTTCCGCCCGCATCGATCGCGTGCAGGTCTTGGTGCAATCCGTCGAAATGGGGCGATGAGCCCGTGGGGTGAACGTGCCTCGGCGCGCCGCCCTCGTACAACCACCCGAGGACGTTATCGAGCGACCGGTTCTCCAGCATGAGATACACGATGTGGCGAATACCAGCGTGTGTGCCCCCGACCATGTAGTCTCCCCGCCATCGCGCGCCGATTGCTTAAACTTCGTACAGGGATAGCAGCGCTCTGTCGAACGACGAGAGGGTGCCGGGGCCAGCTGCTGAATGCTGCCAAATGCGCGCTAGGCTCTGTGGTCTCCTTCCTTAGCGAGGGCTTCCGCCCACGGAATTTCGGCGCGGCCCGGTGCAGGGCAATTGTCGGATTTGATGGCCGTTCTCAGGCAACACACTGGGCGACCGCCTTCGGCGAAAAGTGGACGCCCGCGCTTACATCGGTTTGTTGAGCCAACGGATCATCGGTGCGAGCGCAAACAGCGCAAGGCGATGTAGCACGTTGAGGAAAAGCCACAGCACCACAAGCCCAACCACCGCGCCCACAATCGTTATGACGACGCCGACAGGATCGTCCGGCGGTGGCAATCCTCGAATCCAATAGGTGCGGTCGCTCATTCAAATCGTCTCGCGAACATGAAGTGGCTAACCTTCGAAACCCGACTGGCTACCCTTGTTGAAACCAAAGCGGTTTCTGAATGGAGTGGCGACCCCGGAGAGATTCGAACTCCCGACCATGTCCTTAGGACGGACCTGCTCTATCCAGCTGAGCTACGGGGCCTGATGTGCTCTGAGCTAGGAAAAACAACGCTCTGACGCAACTGCTTTGGCGCTGGACACCGCCAACACCAAAGTCCCATCATGGCCGCGGCTCGGGGACATGACGGGGACTTGAACGCATGGCGCATCGCAACGCCAATTTGTGGTCGCGCATCGCGTCGCGCCTTACGGCTGCTTCGCATACGCGCGCCGGCGCCATGCGCTGGATACTTTTGGTGGCGCTGACGCTGATCTGGATTGTCGGCGGGCTCTATTATTGGCGCGATCGCGGCGCCGTGGAGGCGCTCTATCTCACGGTAAGCGCCGTCGGCATGTGGGACGGCTATTTCGGCGCTGAGGAAACGCTGCTGCAAGTGGTGCGATATGCTGCGCTTGCCGTCCCTGTCGTTGGTTTGCTTTTTGCGTTTTCAGGTCAGCTCGGGCGCGCGCTGGCGCGACTGTTTAATCTCGGCGCTTCACATCATATCGTGATCGCGGGTGAGAATCCAGCGGCGCTGTCTTTGGCGCTCGATTGCCGGCGCTACAATGACAGCGTCATCTTGCTGGCGCAGGAGCTCTCCGACGACACGGCGCTTGGCATGCGACGTAAAGGCATCACCGTCATTGAGGGCGACGCGACACATCAGGAGACGCTGCGCGGATCGCGCGCGCACCGTGCGGCGCATGTGGTGGCGTTTGCGCCGGATGATACAGTCAATCTTCAGATCGAAGCGGCTGTACGCCGGCTGATCGGAGATGCGAAGCGTAAGCCGCCGATCTCGGTGCATGTCTCGACACGCTCGTCGGTGCTGCTGAAGGAAGCGCGTGAGATGCGTTCGATGCAGATGCGGCGTGGCAAGGATGCGACGCCGCCGATTGATCCAAAACCATTCTCGTTGGAAGAAATCAGCGCGCGCTCGTTGATCCAGCGTGAGAGCCAGAATATTTTGTCGCTCGCCAAACAGCTTGGTCAGGACCGCGTGCATGTCATCTTCTTCGGCTTCGATCAGGGCGGCGAGGCGGTGGCGGAGCGTGTGCTAGTGAGCTTGTGGTCGGCGCATTTCGACGCGCCGCGCATCACCGTGTTGACGCCAAATGCGGAGGCGACGGGCAACGGCTTTCGCGCGCGACATCGCGAAGCGTTCGCACATCCGCAAGTGTGGGCCGCTGACGCGAGCTTCATGCCGTTCGATTGGGATGCAGCGTCAGTCACGGAAGATCTCTTAAACGAGATCGAGCAGGCGCGCGGCAAACCGACGGCGATCATCGTCGCCACCGGCGCCGATCCCGGCAACATCCACTTGGCGCTGGCGTTGAAGCGCGCGTGCAATCGCGGCCAGCGTTGGCCTGTGCCGATCTATATGCGCGAGACCAGCCAGTCCGAGTTCTCGAAGGAATACGCCAAGGGCGACGACACAGAGGAGCTCGACGCTTATTTGCAAGCTTTCGGCGCGCATCAATCCAACGCAACGCGCTCGCGCATCATCGATGGCAATCTCGATCGCGGCGCCGCGATCGCGCACGAGCACTACAATAAGGGTCTCAGCAAGCGCGATGCGATGAGCATGAAAGAGCTACAGGCCGCGACGCGTGATTGGGGCGAAGTGCCCGAAACCTATCGCGCCGCGAACCGCGCCGTCTCGGATTCGGCAATGACGAAACTCTGGGATGCCGGTTGGGCGCCGATGAAGAAGGGCGAGCGCGGTGGCGACACGGCGCCAACCATTCCCGATGCGATGATCGAGATGATGGCGCGCCGTGAGCATGATCGTTGGGTGGCCGAACGCCTCGTCTCAGGCTGGCGGCCAACGGCGCCGGGTGAGAAGCGCAACAATGATCTCATGATCCACGACAAGCTCGTGCCGTGGGATGCGCTGAGTGAGGCCGATAAGAACAATGACGTCGTGCAAGTGCGCGCAGCGATCGATGTTGCGCGCGCTACGCACAAGGAAGGCTTCGTGCAGCGGCCTTAGTCGCCGATCCGCCCGCCATCGTCGCGCGTGATCACCACGACTGCCGAACGCGGCCAGCTGTCGCCGCCATCGGGGAAGTGCGAGTTGATCGGCGCGCCCGTCCAGCGGAGCGTTGAGAACTCGCCGCCGCTCACGTCATTGGCGCCAGGATGCTGAACCGCGCACAAGAAGGCGTGCTCATCTGGCGTCATCAGCGGGCCGCAAATTTCACCGCCGACGGGTCCAACCAGAAAGCGTTTCACAGGACGCGGCGCTGCGGCGTCGACTTGGGTGGCGAGCACGACATCATTGCAATCGCCGAATACCGCGTCACTGCCATCGGTGGCGACCCAAACGCGGCGCGTGGAATCGATGAACATGTTGTCGGGGCAGGCGAAGCGATCGCCGCTGAAAGTCGGCTGGCCGTTGCACGAGACAGAAACGTGCGCCGGCGCGCCGGCGCGTGTAGGCGCGGTCAGCGCTTGCGCGTCCGGGTCTCCGCAAAGGGCGAAGACGTCCCAGCTGAAGTGTTCTGCGCTGGTGTCGCCGTTTGCTTCGTCGATGCGGAGGATGTGACCCGGCAAATTGTTTTGCGCGGTGTATTGGTTCGGGCTTTCGCGTCGTGGATTGCCGGGACCGTCGAAGCCGCGTTCATTGTTATTGGTGCAGGCGATTAGCACCGTGCCGTCGCCACGCCACTCGCCGTCGATCACAGGCTCGACATCTTCCGGGCGATCCATCGGCGTTGCGCCAAGGAAGCGCGCCGCGTCACGCACGCGCATCACCAGATCGCCCTGATCGGCGAAACGGATCGGTGATTCCTGTTCTTCTGCCGCGCGGTTGGCCGCATCGACGGTGAGCTTGATCCAACGGCCTTGGCCGTCTTCGAGGAATTGCGCGGCGTAAAGATCGCCCTCGTCGAGTAAGTCCATATTGACGGCGCGATTGTTCGGATCGAAGCGGCCGCGTGTGACGAACTTGTAGAGATGCTCGCCGCGTTGATCGTCGCCGGTATAGACAGCGACGCGGCCATCGCGACCGATCGCGGTGTTGGCGCATTCGTTCTTCTTGCGTCCAAGCGCAGTGCGCTTCTTCGGCGGCGCAGTCGGGTCGTGCGGATCGATCTCGACAATCCATCCGTAAAGCGACGGCCCGTATGGATTTGCGCCGATGCGAAACTGTGACGGCGCCAAGGCTGCGCTGAAGCCGCCCGCGGGATAGCCGTGGCTCAGCACGTCGAGTGCATACGTTTGCTCGGCGAAACTTCGGTCGGCGATCTCGCTGCTATGGCCAGCGAACAAGCTGTCGAAGTTTTCTTCCGCCGTCAGATAAGTGCCCCAGGGCGTCAGGCCGCCGGCGCAATTGGCGGCGGTGCCGCACGAGACTTCACCGTCGCGCGCCCCTGGTTCGGCGGCGTTGACGACGGCAGACGCAGCTTGGATCCACGGGTGATTGGCGGCGGGGCCGCTGAAGCGCACTGGGCTGAACGGCGTGATGCGACGGTTCTTGCCTTGGCCCGGCGCCGGTGACTTTCGTGCGCGCCAGCCGCCGTCTTCACGCGCCAGCTCCACAACGCTGACGCCGATCGCGGCGTACATCGCTTCGATCTGTGGCGCTGTGAAGTTGGCGTCTGCGGTGACCGCCGGAAACATCAGTTCGCGCGTCGCGCATTCGTTGTTGGCGCACAGGACCAAACGATCCTGATCGCGCGGCGGCGGAAACGCGTACTCGGCCGCGAACAGCGCCAGCATGTCGTTGTTTTGGCCAAAGCGTTGCTCCTGTTCTGCGCGCGTCAACGCGTCTGGATCGAAAGTGTCTGAGACGGTGTCAAATATGGCGTCGCCCCAGGCGATCAGCTTGCGCCAGCTATAGCCTGACGGCAGCGAGATCGTGTCGGCATTGGTGGCGGCGACCGGCGCAAAGTTCGCGCTCGCGCCGCTCGCCACGGCATTGCTTGCGGTCGCAGCTTCTGGCGCCGTTGCGCAGGCTGCGAGATTGAGTAGCGGCAGACCGGCCAAGCCGCCTAAGAGCGCGCGGCGTGAAGCGATGATGTCGTTCAGGTGTTTGGCCAAGGCGTGGTCCCCAATGCGCGCCGCAACCCCTAGCTCTCCGCTGCAACACTTCGATGACAGGAAGCGCCCAGTGCGGCGTTTAGCGCTGCGATGTCCGATAATTTGGCCTCAAACGCCGACCAATCGTCGCGTTCCGCGATTGCCGCCCAAAGCGTCTCAACCTCTTCGATCACCAAACTGACCGGCGTTGTGCGCGTCCAATAGGGATGTGCGAGCAGAGAGGCGCCCTTGCTGCGCCCCTCCAGGCCATCGCGGACGGCGACGAACGCAGCATCGGCATAGAGCGTCGCTTGCGGACTTTGCGCAGCGCGCGCAGCGCTCGCACCGCCGCCGAACCAATCGTGGAAGAATTGATCCCATCCGGCGCGGCTCTCCGTCAGCCAGTCAAACACAGCTTGTAAAAACGCCATGTCGGCGTCGAAGTCGCCGTGCGCCAAACCGAGCCGCGTGAACATCGCGTCGCGCAATCCCGCTTGATACGCTGGCACAAAGCGCGCGAGTTCTGCCTCAAGCGCCGATGACGAACAGACTAACGAAAGTGCGCCGCCCAATTGCGCCAGCGCCCACGACACCGCCTCAGGCTGACGTCCAAACGCATAGAGCCCGTTCTCATCGAAATAGGCGGCGGTGAAATTTGGATCGCTCGACAGCAGGAAGCGCCATGGCCCGTAATCGAAACTCTCGCCGGTGATGTTGAGGTTGTCGGTGTTCAAGACGCCGTGCACGAACCCCGCCGCCATCCAACTGGCGCACAGTCTACCATTGGCCGCGACGATCTCACCAAACACAGCAGTTGCACGTTGCTCGGCGCCGAGATTGGCGTGCTGCGGATAATAGTGCGCTGCAACATGCTCGACGAGCTGATGCATCAGGTCCGGCCGCTCGAAGAAGGCCAGCCGCTGGAATGTGCCGAAACGGATGTGGCTGTGCGAAAGCCGCACCAGCACCGATGAGCGCGTCGGCGAGGGTTCGTCACCACGGGTCAGCGCCTCGCCGGTTTCGATCAGCGAAAACGCCTTTGAGGTGTAAACGCCGAGCGCTTCAAGCATCTCGGCCGCCAGCACCTCGCGAACGCCGCCCTTCAGCGTGAGCCGTCCGTCGCCGAAGCGCGAATAGGGCGTCTGACCCGAGCCTTTGGTCCCGAGATCGAGCAGTCGCCCCGCATCGTCGCGCAACTGCGCGTAGAGAAAGCCGCGTCCGTCGCCGATTTCCGGATTGTAAGTGCGGAATTGGTGGCCGTGATAACGCATCGCCAGCGGCCTGCTCATATTGTCGGGCAACGGCTGAAATTCGCCAAAATGCGCCAGCCATTCCGCATCGGTCAGCGCGCCCAGCCCGACCCGCTCAGCCCAAGCTTTGTTCCGCCGCCGTAACACGAGCTGTGGAAATCGCGCCGGCGCCACCAGATCGGCGAATTCCGGCCCGAGTTGTGCAAACAGAGGGGCAGCTTGGTAACGCGGCGAAATTGGCATCACGCCTATCTAGCTGCGCGAGCCCCGCGCGTCATGGCGCCATGACGCGGGACAGGCGGTGACGGGCATGAGGTTCTGTGGCATGACCGAACTCGGGACGCGAAAAGGACAAATCGGCATGTCGGCGCGCGCCGTCGGGACACTGCTGGCCTCATGCGCTTTGCTGGCGCTGGCCGCTTGCGAAGATCGCAATAGCGGGGCCAAGACCGAGGAGAGCTCTAACGAGCGCATCTCGGCTGGCCTTGACGCATGTGCGCAAGAAAGCAACGCGTTCGCGCAGCAAGTGTGCGCCAATCGCGCGCTCGTTGGTCTCGATAATCAAGTGCGCGAAACGCTCGTCGCCGAAGCTGCGGACGTCTCGGACGCAGGCGCCGAAATGCTGGTGCGCAACCAGCAACGCTGGCGCGACGCACAGCGGATTTCGTGCGGCATCCTCGACGCCGAAACCGCCCCGACGCCTGATCAGCAGCAATGCCTTGAATCCGAATTTCGCGCGCGCGCGCGCGATGCGGTCGATGCTGTGCAGGAGATCGGCCCCTACACCTTCCAGCGCATGGAATTGGTCGATGCGACGCCAGTGACGGCGGAAGCGGCGTCTGATCTTGGCTTAGGCGACGCTGCGCCCAACGCAGTTGTGCGCAACATCCGCTTCCCGCGCATCGACGGTGAACAAACGCCGGAGGTCCGCCGCTTCAACGAACTCGTTGCGCAACAGCCGCAATATCGTCTGGAAGACGCGACCAACGAAACGGTGACCTACGACATCGCCTTCGCCGGCCCTGAACTTGTGTCGGTGCGCTTCAACTATACGCAAGACGCGCTTGGCGCCGCGAACTCCACCAATTCGGTGCGCGCGGTCACGGTCGTGATGGGCGAGGGCCGTGCGCTCACTGCCAATGACGTGTTCACGCCGCGCTCCGGTTGGGAAAACTTCATCACTGAGCGCGCCGTTGCTGCGATCTCGCGCACCTTCAGCGATTACTCGAATTTCCCGCCGCGCCGCGACGTCTACGAAACCGCCACCGCGCCGCATCTTTGGCTGATCACTGAGCGTGGCCTAGTCATGCTGTTTCCGCCGCTTTCGTTCGGCGGCTCACACGCCGATGGCGGCACGGAAGTGATGATCTCGTGGACGGATCTGCGGCCGTATCTCAATCCCGCAGCACCGCTGCCGATCCGACCGTCAGCCTGAGCCAGCCGTCAACCTGAATAAGAGCTGTAGCCGTACCACAGCACCAACAGCACAAGACGCGGCGCAAATCCCGAACCACTGAGCGTAGCGAGCGCACTCGCGACAGCGGCTGCGATAGCGCCAGTGCTCGCAGCCGTGGCCAACGTCTCTAACGCCGGCGCACGCGCGAGCGCAGGCAGTGCAAGCAACGTCGTCCATCCTGCGCCCGCCACAACGAAAGCGGCGCGCCGCGCCATCGGCGTCAACGAGGTCATTCGCGTCAGCGCCAACAAACCGCGCGCTTCGCTGCGTCCCGCGTGCGCGGAGAGTGAAAAGATGAGCACCAGCAACGCCGCCGGGCTCGCGATCATGCGGAAGTCGGCAAAGTAGCCGAGCGTCGCGACAATCGCCGCGAACGCCAGAAACACGCGCCCGGATCCGATCAGACGAAACTCCGACACGACAAGATTGAGCGCGCTCGCGAAGGCGTGTCGCGCAGGCGGCGCATTTGGATTGGCGCGCGGCGGTGCGCCCGGTTGCGTCAGCGCCGTCAGCCAGCGCGCGCCGGGAGCGCGGCGCTTCACGCGGTGCGGGTGGTAGATCAAGCCAGCGACGACGACGAGCGCGATCGCAATGATGATCCAAAGCAAGCGGGACTGGATGTAGCCAGGCGAAGCGAGCCCCGCCATAACGTCGAGCTGAACAAATCCAGGTTCAACCGGCACGCCGCCAATCGAGATCACGAAGTCGCCCGCTTCACCCGGCGCGCCGTACTGAAGCGGCGTAACGAAGCCGGCGAAATCGAGCATGTTGGCGGCCAAGCTCGCCGGCTTGCCCGCCATCGCCGCTGGCACCGCGATCGAAGCGATCCACAAAACGAAGTAGAGAAAGTCGCCAAAGCCGCTGCGCAACATCGGGCGCGCGTCGAACAAGGTGCGCAACGCACACAAGCCAATCAGCGAAGGCGCCGCGACCAGCCAAAGCGCGTATGTGATCTCAAAGAGATTGAGCTGATCGGGGATCAGCAACCAGCCCAGAAACCAGCCAGCCGCCGTCAACGCCGCAAGCATACCTAGCATCACCACGCAGTCCGCGGCGAAACGGCCAAGGCCGATAGCGATGCGCGAGGCGGTGGTGTTTTCCTCGATCTGCCAAGGCTGACGGCGCGTCGTGTTGGAGCGCAGATAGAGCCAGCTGATCGGCAACACCAAGGTCGAGACCACGATACCGAGCGAGACGCCGAGGAAAGCCGACGTCATCGCCGGCAAATGACTGTCGATCGCTATGATCACACCGCCGCCATCGATCCGCACCATGTAGCGCGCGGCGATCGGTGCGATGAGCAATACGATCCACAAGCCCCAGCTGCGCCAATAGCGCGCCAGAGATGTGTTGAGCGAAGACGCAGTGATTTCGAGCGCGTTCATCCGACTTGGCCATCGCTGACACGCAAAGTCGCGACAGCGTCCGGCGCAAGCTCATCGGCGAGGTGAGTGGTCATGACGACGATGGCGCTTTTGGCGCGTTCGAGAATGAGCGCGCCGAGCTTGCGTGCGGTTTCGCCATCGAGCTCTGCCGTGGGCTCGTCGAGCGCCAAGACTTCCGGTTCACCGAGCATCGCTTGTGCAAAAATCAAACGCCGACGCATGCCGCCTGAAAAGCTGGCGATGCGGTTGTTGATGTCGGCATGGAGCCCGATCGCGTCCGTGATCGCGGCGAATTGCTTGTCGGCGCCGGCGAGTGAAAGACCCTTGAGCGCCGCGATGTGCATGGCGAACTCGCGTGCGGTCAGATCTTCCGGCAGATCCACCGCCTGCGGCGCGTAGCCGAGCACGCGGCGCAAGCGTCCGCGCGCGCCGGGGAGCTTTGCATCATTCCAAGAGAGCGTGCCGCGCGTCGGCTTCTCCGCCGTTGCGATCAGACGCAGCAATGTGGACTTGCCTGCACCACTTGGCCCAGTGAGCAAAGTCAGTCCTGGCGCCAACGTGTGCGACACGTCCGCCAGAACAACCTTCCGCCCATACGATTTCCCGATCCCGGCCAAAGCTAGGGATGTCATGCGCCAGCGCCCCCGAGTATTTCTGCGAGTAATTCTGCGTCTCGCCACAAGGATGCGTGGCGAGACGGTATTAGATGCAGGAGAACGTGTCGCGCTGCTATCGCTGCGCAAATCCGCTAGTCAGCGTCAATGCAATCCCGTCCCGCATCTTTGGCCGCGCTGATTGGCGTTGTGCTGATCGGCATGACGGGCTTTGGCGTTTTTCTGCCGATCTTTCCGTTCCTGGCGCTCGAACTCGGCGCAACGCCAAGCGCGACAACAATCGCCATGGGCGCATACTCGTTCGGCCAACTGATCTCGTCGCCATTTTGGGGACGCTTAAGCGACCGCGTGGGCCGCAAACCCATCTTAGTCGCCGGACTGATGGGCGGGGTCATTTCGTATCTGTGGCTCGCTCGCGCGGCGAGCGTCGAGGAACTAGGCGCGGCGCGTCTTTTCGGTGGGTTGATGGCGGGCAATGTCGGCGCAGCGTTTGCGGCCGCCGCTGATCTCGCCGACGACAAGACGCGCGCGCGCAATATGGGCCTGCTCGGCGCCGCCGTCGGCTTGGCTTTCATTGCGGGCCCCGCACTCGGTGCTTTGTTGATCGGCGAAACCGAAAGCCGTGAGAGCTTTGCGTTTGTCTGTTATGTGAGTGCTGCGCTGGCTGGCCTCGCTGCCCTCGCTGCGCTTGTATTTTTTCGCGAGAGCTTGCCGCCCGAGTCGCGGCGCAAAGCGGGCGAGAAGCGCGTGAGCCGCATCGCTCTGCTGTTCTCGCGACCGGCTTTGATACGATTTGTGCTCATCATGTTTCTGGTCATCGCCGCGCAGGCGATGATGGAGACGGTGTTCGGTCTGTGGGCCGACGCGGAATTGCAATGGCGCGCGCGCGAAGTCGGCTGGACGTTGGCGGGTTTGGGTTTCGGCGCAGCTTTGTTGCAAGGCGGCGCTGCCGGGCGATTGTCGCGTCTCTTGGGCGAGCGCACCACATTGCTCATTGGTCTCGCACTTTTTGCGGCGGGGTTTGGCGGCATGGGTGTCGCGCGCGACGCTGCGGCCTTGGTCGCTGCGCTGACGGCTTTGGTGATCGGCATCGGTTTGGTGACACCCGCGCTCAACGCACTGATCGCCTCGCAAGCAGGTGAGCAAGAGCGCGGTGCGGTGATGGGCTTGTCGCAATCGGCGTCGGCTTTGGGGCGTGTCGCGGGGCCGCTCGCGTCAGGGCCGTTGTTCGAAGCGATTGTGCCCGGCGCGCCATTCGTTGCGGCGTCAGTTCTTGCTCTGGCCGCGCTGTTCGTTGCGTTGCGCGAACCGGCGCGCGAAGCGGCGCAAGGCTAGTCCTTGTACGACCGCCAAACGCCATCCCGATCGCGCACCTCATAGCTATCTTCTGCTTCGCGCACTGCTTGTGAAGCGAGCGGAGCTTTGCCGTGACCGCCTGGGATATCGAGCACGTAAGTTGGCTGCGCGATGCCAGAAGCACGTTGGTGCAGCTCACGCGCAAGCTTTTGGCCTTCGGCGATGCTGCAGCGGAAATGCGACGTGCCGCGCGCTTTGTCGAGATGGTGCAAATAATAGGGCTTCACCCGCACTTCCACGAGCGTCCGCATCAACGCTTCCAGCGTGTCCGCATCATCGTTGACGCCCTTGAGCAGCACAGTCTGCGACAGCATCGGTACGCCAGAATCGACGAGACGCGCAATCGCTGCGCGCGCTTGCTCAGTCAGTTCGCTTGGGTGGTTGGTGTGCAGCACAACGTAAGTCGTCGCGCCCTCGACGCGCAGCGCTTCCACCATATCCGGCGTCACGCGCAGCGGATCAACGGCGGGGATGCGCGTGTGCCAGCGTATAATTTTCACATGCGGGATCGCCGTCAGCCGCGCGCTGATCTCGCGCACGCGTCGCGCTGAGAGCAGGAAGGGATCGCCGCCAGTGAGGATGACTTCCCAAATCTCGTCATGCGCTGCGATGTAAGCGAGCGCTGCGTCGAGCTCTTCGCCCGTCAGCGTGCCGTCACCTTGTGGCCCGACCATTTCGCGGCGGAAGCAGAAGCGACAATAGACCGGGCAAACGTGAACGAGTTTGAGCAAGCAGCGATCCGCGTAGCGATGCACGACGCCTTTCACCGGCGTATGCGCGTCATCGCCGATGGGATCGGTGAGTTCGTCCAACGCGACATCTAACTCGCGCGCGCTCGGCTGGAACTGTGCCGCGATCGGATCGTTGGGATTGGTTGGATCGATCAGCGCGTCCATGGCCGGCGTGATCGCAACGGCGTAGCGCGCGGCTACCTCCGCTAGTGCGTCGATCGCGGGCCTCTGGCCCGCATGCGCACGGGGAGGCGCGCGCTCCAACCTGTTGGCATCCGCGCTCATATCAAACTCCAAACGCTTTGGCGTAACGCACGCGTCCGCCGCTTCGCAGCGCGCCGGGCTTCAGTTCCAGCGCCATGAAGTGCGGACCCGAGAAGGGAGCTTCCAACGATTCGGCCAGCGGCGCCGAGAAGCCGAACTTAGGATAATAGCTTTCGTGCCCGAGCACCACGATCGCGTCCAAGCCGAGCTCGCCGCAACGCGCATTGCCGGCGCGGATCAATGCGCTGCCGATTCCGCTTTTCTGAAACGCCTTTAACACCGAGACCGGCGCGAGCGCCGCAGCGTTGACGGTGTAGCCGTCGCCTTCAATCGCAAGCGGCGAATAGAGGATGTGACCCTGCACGGCGATGTCGCTCGCCTCGACCAGCTCCACCAACACATCGCCATCTGCGCGCAATTGCTCGACCAAGTTCGCTTCTTCGCTCTGCCCGAACGCATGGCTGATCACTACGCGGATTGCTGGGAAGTCGTTGGGGGAGGCGTCGCGGATCATTGTTGCGGCGTCCATAGCACGTCGTTGATGTGCCGCGCGCCTGTCGCCAGCATTACGAGCCGGTCAAATCCAAGCGCCACGCCGCTCGCCGGCGGCATGTGCGCTAGCGCTGCGAGAAAGTCCTCATCAATCGGCCAGCGTTGGCCGTAGCGTTTTTGTTTCTCGTCCATCGCCTCGATCAATCGCGCGCGCTGTTCGACCGGATCAGTCAGTTCGCCAAAGCCGTTCGCCAGCTCAACGCCGCACGCATAAAGCTCAAACCGCTCCGCCACGCGCGCATCGTGCGGGCAGCGCCGCGCCAAAGCGGCTTCGCGGATCGGATATTCCGTCAGCAATGTCGGCGTCGCCGCACCGAGAAACGGCTCGACCTTTTCCACCAGTGCGCGGCTGAAAATGTCCGACCACGTATCGTCCGCACGCGCCGTAACGCCCGACGTCGCGATCAACCGTTCCCGATCCCCATCAATGACGCCGCTAATGCCCGCGATATCCGAGAACGCTGTCGCGACGCTTAGCGTCTGCGGCTCAGCAAACGGATCGCAAGCGCCATCGCGCCAGCGCAGCGCATCGACGCCGGTGATTTCGCAAGCAAGCCGCACCAGATCGATGCAATCGCCCTGCACCTCTTCGTACGGCGCATCGGCGCGATACCATTCGATCATCGTGAACTCGGGCGCGTGCAGTGGCCCGGTCTCACCTTTGCGCCAGCATTTTCCGAGATAGAAAATCTTCCGCTCACCCGCCGCCAACAGCCGCTTCATGGCGAACTCCGGGCTGGTGTGCAGATACCCGCCATCCGCCGTCACAGCGTCGATATGCGTTTCCGCGCCGGGGGAAGCCACCACCAGATTGGGCTCGACTTCAGTGAAGCCCTGGCGCTCAAACCAGCCCCGCACAGCGCGCAAGATTGCCGCCCGCGCGTCCAGGAAGGGCTTGCGGTCGGCGTGGCGGCTTATTTCCCAGTAAGGGGCGGGCGTCATGCCGCTGCTCCTAGCCAGGAACCCGGCTTGGCCCAAGCCTGAAACACGGCTAGAGAAGCGCCCAAATTCCGGTCCTTTCGGCTATTCCAGGGCCCGCCGCCGCGCGGCAGGGCAAGTGAGGTTATCGTGGTCAAAGTCATCGCCAGCGACGTCCGCAAAGGCAACGTGCTCGAGCACGAGGACGGCAAGCTCTACGTCGTGATGAGCCACGAGACCTTCCGCCCAGGCAAGGGCACGCCAACGACGACCATCGTCATGCGCCGCATCATCGACGGCGTGAAGACGACCGCCGTGTTCAAGACCACGGATGGCCTCGAAAAGGCGTTCGTCGAGCAAGTGAAGCACACCTATCTGTTCGACGATGGCGACGCCGGCCTCGTGTTCATGAATCCGGACAATTACGAGCAAGTCCACCTGACGACCGAGATGGTCGGTGACTCCGCGCCGTACCTGCAGCCGGAAATGGTCGTCGACATCACCATGTTCGAGGGCCAAGCGCTCTCGATCGAACTGCCGCCGCGTGTCATCGCGACGATCGACACGACCGAGCCCGTGGTGAAGGGCCAAACGGCGTCTTCATCTTACAAGCCCGCCATGCTCGACATCGGCGTCAAGACCATGGTGCCGCCACACATCGGCCCCGGCACCCGCGTCGTCATCTCGACCGAAGACGGCTCCTACGTCGAGCGCGCGAAGGACTGAGCGCTCAATAATGTGACTGCGCTTTTCGCGGCAGCGCACTAAGATCAGCTCATGACTTCGGAATTCACACGCCGCACGGCGCTTGCCGGCGGCTTTGCGCTCGGCGCCTGCGCGCAGAGCGACGACTGGCGCCGCCACTATGCGGACTGGCCGAACGATCCGCGCATTGCCGCGATTGAGGCCCGCATCGGCGGCCGTGTCGGCGTGACGGCCTGGGCTGTGAACGAAGATCTCTGGATCACGCACCGCGCGCGCGAGTATTTCGCGATGTGCTCGACGTTCAAATGGGTGCTCGCCGCAACGCAGTTTCGTCTCGCGACGAGCGGCGGCCCGCAACTCTCCGAACAACTGCGCTACGGTGAAAGTGATGTGCTCGAATACGCGCCAACAGCGCACGAACATCTGAGCCGTGGCTGGATGACAGTCGAAGAGGCCTGCGAAGCCGCTGTCGTGCTGAGTGACAACACCGCTGCGAACCTCTTGCTCGCAACCCAAGGCGGCCCGCGGGGCTTCACAGCTGCGCTCCGCGCTGTAGATCATACCGGCACGCGCCTCGATCGTACTGAGCCCACGCTCAACGATGTTCGCGCCGGCGAAGAGCGCGACGCTACGATGCCTGAAGCGATGGTGATCTTGCTCCGGCGCCTCCTCGTAAACGACGATCTGCTCTCGGCTGAACATCGCGAAAAGCTGATCGGGTGGATGGTTGCGAGCCCAACGGGCCGTGAGCGTTTGCGCGCTGGCTTGCCCAGCGCGTGGCGCGTCGGCGACAAGACCGGGACTTATAATGGCGAACGCAACGCCACCAACGATGTCGCTATCGCGTGGCCGCAAAACCGCGGGCCGATTCTCATCGCGAGCTATTTGCACGAAAGCACGGCCGAACCCGCCGCGCGCAACGCCGCGCATGCGGAGATTGGCCGTATCATCGCAGAGGAGTGGGCCTGATGCCTTGGTTTCGTCTCTTCGCCTGCGGCGAGGATTTTCCGGTGATCCTCGACAGCAATGTCGAAATCGTCGGCTTCTACACGACGCGCTACGTCGAAGCGGAAACGCCGGGCGAAGCCGAAGCGCTCGCGTCCGAACTGCTGTTCGAAGATGAAGATCTGCAACCCCCGCCGGGTGATTGGAGCGATCTTCAGTCGCGCATCGTGTTCGAAGAAACGGTTCAGGTCGCCGAGCCCGTCGACATTGACGACAACTTCTCCTTCTTCCCGATGGAAGAAGATGACGAGGACGATTATTGATGGCGGAGAAGGCCACCATCTATCACAACCCAAAATGCTCGACCTCGCGCCAAGTGCTCGAGATGATCGATGCCGCCGGCTACACGCCCGAGATCGTCGAGTATCTCAAAGCTGGCTGGACCAAGAAGCAGCTGAAAGAGCTCTTCGCCGCCGCCGGCGTCACCGCGCGGCAAGCGCTGCGCACGAAAGTGCCCGAAGCCGAAGAGCTTGGCTTGCTCGATCCAAAAGTGAGCGATGCGAAGCTGATCGACGCCATGGTCGCGCATCCCATTTTGGTGGAGCGGCCGTTCGTCGTCACCGCTAAAGGCACTTTGCTCGCGCGACCGAAAGAGCGCGTGAAGGAAGTGCTCTAGCGCGTCACCGCTAGAGCCGATAAGACGCCCAAGTCGGAAAAGGGAACGCGGTGTAAAACCGCGGCTGCGCCCGCAGCTGTAAACGGCAAGTGCGAGGGCCAAACCACTGGAGCGATCCGGGAAGGGGCCAGCGCGCATTCGAGCCGTAAGCCAGAAGACCTCCCGACGCGTGAGCCTTTGGTCCGGGATGGGGCCGTGGAGGGTGATGTGCGTTGGATTGTGTGCGCGCTCGCGTTTGCACTCGCTTTGCCGGCGAGCGCTGAGCCGCGCCGCATTGTCAGCCTCGATTATTGTGCCGATCAATTCGTGCTCGCCCTCGCCGACCGCGATCAAATCGCGGCGCTCTCACGCGGCTCGCGCCGCGATGATTCATACTTCCGCGATCGCGCCGCAGGAATCCGTCAAACACGCGGGACTTTAGAAGAAGTGCTCGCGCTCCGCCCCGATCTCGTAATCCGCAACTGGGGCGGCCCGTGGGACGCCGAGCAAGTCTACGCGCGCTTCGACGTGCCGGTGCTGCAAGTCGGCGACACGCCAGACTTCGCCAGCGCCCGCGTCGATCTCCTTGATGCCGCACAAACACTCGGCCATTCCGAACGCGGCGCAGCGCTCGCGCGCGCGCTCGATCTGCGGCTCGCGCGCTTGCAGGCGAATGCGCCATCGCAGCGCGCGCCGGTTATGTATCTCTCCGTCGGCGGCGCCGTCGCGGGTAGCGGCACGATGATGGATGCTGTGATCAACGCAGCCGGCGGGCGCAACATTCGCACCGATGCGAGCTGGACCGTGCTGCCGCTCGAACGTTTGATCGAAACACCGCCAGCTCTGGTCGCCATGGGCTTCTTCGACAGCGGACGCGATCGCGTCAACGCCTGGTCGCCCGCGCGCCATCCGGCATTGCAGCGCGCCCTAGCACAAGCGCGCACAGTGCGTTTGCCGCCTGCAAGCATTTCCTGCGAAGGCTGGTACGCGATCGACGCTGCCGAACGCATCGCCGCAGCGTTGCGCACGCTATGAGCGCCACCCTGCGCACCTCGCTCGCGCTGATCGTGCTCAGCATTGCAGCGATGGCGGCAGCACTCTGGCTCGGTCCCGTCACTGTTGATCCGTTCGCGCATGACGACGCAACCCGCACGATCGTCTGGGACATTCGTTTCCCGCGCGCGCTCACCGCCTGGATCGTTGGTGCAGCACTCGGCCTCTCCGGCGCGGCGTTGCAAGGATTGTTGCGCAACCCGCTGGCGGATTCCGGCGTGCTCGGGCTATCCGGCTTCGCCGCTTTAGGCGCGGTGATTGCGTTTGCATTCGGCTTTGCGCTCTACGCGCCGTTGATGGCGATCGTGTTCGCAGGGATCGCGGCGCTGATCGTGACGACACTCGGCTGGCGCGCACGCGGGCCCGCAAGTCTAGCGCTGATCGGTGTCGGCCTTTCGAGCTTTGCAGGCGGCTTGATTGCACTCGCGCTCAATCTCGCGCCTAATCCTGGCGCGCTTGCCGACCTGGTGAATTGGACGCTCGGCTCCGTCGAAGGCCGCTCGCTCAACGATGCCCTGCTTGCTGGTGCGCTCCTAGTCGTTGGCGCCGCATTTATTCTCGCCGCCGCACGTGGCCTGCAAGCTCTGACCCTCGGCGAAGAGGCGGCCGCCGCCATTGGCGCCAATCTCAGCCGCACACGCACGCTTGTCGTTCTAGGCGCAGCGGCCTGCACCGGTGGCGCGACTGCGGTTGCAGGCATTATCGGATTTGTCGGCGTCGCTGCACCGCATCTGGTGCGCGCGCTTGCTGGACACGATCCAGCGCGCTTGCTTTTACCGAGTGCGTTCGCCGGCGGCGCGCTCCTGGTTTGCGCCGATGTCGCGGTCCGTCTTTTGCCGACGGACACCGAGCTTAAACTCGGCGTCGCGGCGGCTTTGATCGGCGGACCCATCTTCGCGCTGATCGCGGCGCGCCTCGCTTCGCGGGGAGGCGACGAATGAGCCTGAAGCTCTCCGACATTCGCGTCACATTATCCGATCGTCCAGTTGTTGACGGTGTTTCGCTCAACGTTGAGCGCGGTCAAGTCGCAGCCTTGCTCGGCCCCAACGGCGCCGGAAAGACGAGCCTGATGCGCGCTGCGCTAGGTTTGCTCGATTTCACTGGCGCAGCATCGCTCAGCGGCGCTGATCCACGCACGCTTTCAGCGCGTCAACGCGCGTTGCGCGCCGCCTATCTGCCGCAACGCCCGCAATCGATCTGGCCCATTCCCGTCGAGCGCCTCGTCGCGCTCGGTCGGTTCGCGCACGGCGCAGCGCCGGATAGCTTGAACGCGGCCGATCAAGTCGCCGTAGATGCAGCGCTCGACGCTTGTGCGCTAACGCCGATGCGCGCGCGCCGCATGGATGAATTGAGTGGCGGCGAAAAAGCCCGCGCGCATCTCGCACGCGCTTTGGCTCAACGTGCGCCTCTGTTGGTTCTCGATGAGCCGACTGCTGGCCTCGATCCGGCGCAAGCCCTGGCTGTTGCCGATATTCTGCGCGGACACGCGCAGCAAGGTGCGGTGCTCTTTTCAACGCATGATGTCGCGCTTGCGGTGCGCGTGGCGGATCAAATCGTGCTGATGCGTGATGGCAAGGTTATCGCCCAGGGCGCTCCGCGCGAAGCCTTAACGCAGCAAGCTTTGCGCGATGCGTATGGACGTGAAGGCAGCCTTGAGCAAATCGGCGAAACCATCGCCGTCATCTTCCGCTAAAGCTTGAACGCGCCGCTCTGAATTTTCGCGTAGAGCTCCGGCGTGATGCGTTCGTAAGCGGCATCGCCACCGGGTGGATCGAAATAGAGCGTTTGTTCGATCTTGGCGGGATCGAAGCCGTCACGCACCAGATCGACTTTGCGATATTTGAACGTTCCCGTCGTTTCGATCGCCGGTTGGATGCGCACGAAGAGCGGCCGTGCATAGACTGGCAGTTCGCGCACCAGATAGTCGCGCAAGCCGTCGAGACTAAAATCGGCGCCTGGTGTGATCGCGGCCATGCCGGCGCGGCCGTCGAGCTTGTCGATCTTCACGCCGTAAACATTGACCTCATCGACGCCCGGATAACGCCCGAGTGCTTCTGCGACTTCAGTCGTTGAGACGTTTTCGCCTTTCCAGCGGAACGTGTCGCCGATCCGGTCGACGAAATAGAAATATCCGGCCTCGTCTTGGCGCATCAGATCGCCAGTGCGGAACCACGCATCGCCAAGCTCAAACACATCGCGCAAGACCTTGCGGTCCGACGCGGCCTTGTCGGCGTAGCCGGTATAGTTGTGGCGCGCATCGTCTTTGATGAGGCCTACGGCTTCGCCCGGCTCGCCGGGTTCGCATTCCATGCACAGGCCATCTTCGCCGCGCACTGGCATTTCGGCGTCGATGTCGAACTTCACCAAGCGAACGGAGAAATTTCTGCGCAGGTAGGGCGGCACGCGGCCAATAGCGCCGGCATGTCCATCGAAGTTGAACATCGAGACGTTGCCTTCGGTCGAGCCATAGAACTCGAGAATGTCAGGCACGCCGAAGCGCTCTTGAAACTCTGTCCACACATCGGGACGCAAGCCGTTTCCGAAAGCGAGACGCAGATTATGTGAGCGCTCTTTCTGATGCCAAGGCTGATTGACGAGGTAGCGACAGAGCTCGCCGATATAGACGAAGATCGTGCAATCGTGCTCGGCGACGTCATCCCAAAAGTGCGTCGCGGAAAATTTACGCCGCAGCACTAAGGTCGAGCCATTCAGCAATGCAGCACCGACACCGCAGAGGCCGCCTGTCGAGTGATAAAGAGGCAGCGTGTTGTAGAGGCGATCTTCCGGTGTCGCCGCCGTCGCCCCTGCAAAGGCGCGCATGTAGAGTTGCGCGCGCATGTGCGTGATCTTCGCGGCTTTCGGCATGCCGGTTGTGCCGGACGTGTAGATATAGAGCGCTACGTCGCGCGCCGTGATGCCAGAGCGGCGCTCGCGGCTCGGCCGTTCGGGCGCGAGCTTTGGCTCTCTCAGATCGAGCGCGCGGCGGTCTTCGCTCAATTCGCCTTGCGCATCGATCACCCAATAGATGACAGGCCGCGCTAGGCCGGCTCGGATTGTGTCGATCGATAAAAGGCTTTCCGTATCGGTGATGACGTGCGACGCGCCCGAGATTGAGAGGCAATGAGCGAGCGCTGCGCCAGTTAGGTTGTTGTTGATCAGCGCTGCGTTGGCGCCGATCTTTGAAAGGCCCGCCCACGCGGGAACATATTCAGCGCGGTTCGGCAGCAGGATCGCGACCGTGTCGCCGCGCTGTACGCCTTGTGCGTCCGCCCAAGCGGCGAAGCGATTGGCGAGGGCGTCGAGTTGGCGATACGTGTAGCGCTCGCCTTCGAAGATGAGCGCGGTATGATCTTCAAAGCGATCGACAGCCGTCTCGAAGTCGTCACAGATGAGCGTGCCGGAATCGGGTTTGATCTTGCGGACGGCCCACAAAGTGCGCGCCAGCCCCCGCAAAAACCTAAATTCGCGCGCCATCTGCGCGGCTACGTCCATCTCTCGGCTCCTCCGCGCCACTTAGAAGCGCTTCGCGTAAAACATATAGATAAGCAATGAGACACGCCGCGAGAATGCGGCGTCTTGTTACGCCGCCAGCACGTCGCGCACCGCTTCGATCAGCTCACGCTCGTCGAACGGCTTGCGTAGCAATCTGGCTTGCGTGGGCGAGGCTTCGATAGCGCCGGCGTCCGCGTAACCCGAAACGATCAGCACTTTGAGCGCGCCATCGCGGCGGCGCGCGTGTTCGGCGAGTTCGAGGCCGGTCATGCCTGGCATCGAATAGTCGGTCAGCAGCAGATCCGGCGATCCGTTTTCCAGCAGACGTAGTGCGGCGCCTGGGTCTTCCGCTTCGACGGCTTGATAGCCCGCATCGCGCAACGCCTCGGCCATGAAGAGCCGGACGCCTGGTTCGTCATCGACCACCAGCACACGCTGTCCGGCGCCTTGCGGCAGCGCGCTGACGTCTGGTGTTTTCTCTGTTTCGGTTTTCGCAACCGGCGCCTCGGCGCGCGGGAGCGAAAGACGAATGATCGTGCCGCGTCCTGGCGCGCTATCAATCTCGACTTGGCCGCCCGATTGACGCGCCGCGCCGAACACTTGAGCGAGGCCAAGGCCAGTGCCTTTGCCTGCGGGCTTGGTGGTGAAGAACGGCTCCATGGCGCGATCGGCAACGTCCTTCGGCATGCCGAAGCCGTTGTCGCGTACTTCAAGATCGATGCAGCCTTCGCGCTGCGACGGCTTGACGATGATGTCGATCTTGCCGCCATCCGGCATCGCGTCGCGCGCATTGATGACGAGATTGAGGATGCCGAGTTCGAGTTGATTGGCGTCGGTTTTCACCCAGCGTGCGTCGGGGTGGAGATCGAACGTGAGCCCCGTACCGGCGTCGACCGAGCGCCGCAGCAATTCCTCCATGCCCGGCACGAGTTCGTGCAGATCGACGGGCGCCAGCTCCATTTGTTTGCCGCGCGAGAAGGCGAGGAGCTGTTTGGTCAAACGCTCACCGCGTCGCGCGTTCTCGAGCATGTGTTCGGCGATTTGGCGCTGCTTCGGATCTTCGATGCGCTTCAACAGCATGTTGAGGCCGCCAATGACGACCGTCAGCAGATTGTTGAAGTCGTGTGCGACGCCGCCAGTGAGCTGGCCGATTGCTTCGAGCTTTTGCGTTTGCGCCAATCGCGCTTCCGCTGCGCGCCGTTCGGAGAGATCGCGTAGCGCCCATACGATCAAGGCTGCTGCTAGCGCTAAGGCCAACAATGCGCCGATGACAACCGACACATAAGAATAGGTCCGCGGCGCTTCGATCAGACGCGCTGCGATTGCGATATGGGCAGACCAACCGCTCGCGTCCGAGCGTACAAAAGCGGTGTTATTGCGGAAGCCTTCCCAGGTGACGCCTTCATAGATGCCTGACATGTCGTCGCTCGCCACAGCATCGCGCACGAATTGCGTCGATGGCATGCCGACGCGCTCTGCAAATTCTTGGCTGCGCGCTATGAACGCGCCGTCGCGATCGACGAGGGCGGTGATCGCTTCTGTCGGCGTGTGGCGGAGCACGATGTCTTGGAAGAGAGCCGGATCGAGCGCCACTGTGAGCCGATAGCGGCCATCGTCGCTGATCGGCATGTTGAGATAAACGCACGGACATGCAGGCCCGTCGCGGATCACGCGCCCGATCGGCTGAGGATCATCGCTCACAGCCGCATTGAGCACGCCGCCGCTAGCACTAAAATCTTCGCGCAGACTGAACACCTGCCGGCGCGTTTCCAGATCCGAAACGATGACGTTGCGCCAATGTGGATTGAGTGCGGCGACTTCGCCTGCGCGCTCGTAAGCAGCGCGCCATTGACGCCGTTTGAACGGCTCGGCGCCGGCGAGCACTTCCATCAGGATGAGATCAGAATCCAGTCGCGCATCGACCAGAGCCATGATCTCGCCAGCTTGCGCGAGCGTTCGCGTCTCGACCTCTTCGCGTTCGCGCGAGAACGCGAAAGAGAGTTGGATGACGACCAACAGAACGATCGGCAGCGCCAGGGCGGCGCCGATCAATACGAATGATCGGTTAGACGTCAGGCCTTGAAACAAGCTGGGGTCCTCGCGGACCGACCTTACGGCGCCCCGTTGCGCCCCGTCTATCCGGGAACCTAGGCGTTCAGTCCTGGAATCGTGACGAAAATTGGCGCGATGACGATCAGAAGCGTGATCAGGGCGGACGCTTGGCGTGTGAAGGCTCGTGTCATGGCTCAGTCCCTCGCTGTGATGGCTCTTCATAAGCGCCGCGCGTTGCGTGGCTGTTTCGGCTTCGTTGCAGAGCGAAGGCGATTTCGAGGCGCCAGTCTTCGAGGGGGCAGTGATCGCCGCGCGCTTTGCCACCGTATGAAGCTCAAACGTAAAGGGGAGAGCAGCATGCGTGTTTTGATTTTGGCTTTTGCTTTGGCGCTCAGTGCGTGCGCCAGTGCATCGGCGCAAGATGCGCCGCGTCTGGATGGCGCTTGGGTTGTTGATCTCAGCACTGAGCCGAACACGCCGTACACGCAACCGATGCAGCTCACTTTGAATGAGGACCGCACGGTCACCGGCTCGTTCTATCAAAGCGAGATCGAAGCCGGCCGTTGGCGCACTGATCGCGGGCGCACGTGCGTGAGCTTCCGCACCACGGATGGCGTTGGCCCCTATCACACGGCGGCGTGCCTGGTTGGCGATCGGGTCGAGGGGCAGACGTGGGCGGAGCATCGCAACTTCCTGTTTGTCTGGAATGCTGCGCGCGCAGGTTGAAGCTTGTGGTTGTGATTTGACGATGATACAATCATGTGGTGTATTGCTGAAAAGGCTGCTCCACGATGGATTTGTCGGGCTTTGCGCGTTTCGTTGATCCGGAAGGACGCTGCTCCGATCCGCGTATGATCAATGCGGTTGCCGCCTTTTGCGGCGTAGCGCTCGCGGGGCCGGAAGATATCGCGCATGCGCGGGCGCTGTGTGCGGCGAAGATTTCCGAGAACGTCGTCAGCGAAGCGACGTTGCGGCAAGTGCAGGACATCACTGGCGCTAGCGTTTTCGTTGCGCGTGAGAATGGCATCGTCACCGGGATGACGGCGTTTTTCCTCGTGCGCTCTGAAGGGATGCGCGCGCTCGATGAAGGGCGCTTCGATACGTTGAACATCAATCCTGATTTCATCTGCAGACCGCGTGAGCGGCCGGCAGGTGGATATGCGTGGGGTTTTGTCGGCTCCACGGATCGCGGTGCTGGACGAGCGGTGAAGGCTTCGATTGCGGTGCGTGAGACTTTGTTTTGGGCGCTTCCTGGATATACGCGGGCGGCGACTGACGATGGTGCGCGGCTGATTTTTGGATCGTTGGGTTTCAAGCCTGTCGAGGGCGATCCGCAATTGGCTCGGTATGACGGGCGGGACCAGCCTTTGATTGGGCTCGATGCCGCTGCTGCCGCCGCATGAACATCGCGGTTGATGTTGTTCGGACGCTGGATCAGTTGCCTCAGATCTACGCGTTGCGGGGCATCGTTTATATGGGCGAGCAGGATTGCCCGTTTGACGAAGAGTTCGATGGCAACGATCTCTCCGGCGCTACGCATCTTGTTGCGCGTATTGGACGAGAGCCGGTTGGCGCCATTCGCATTCGCTGGTTTGCCGATTTCGCGAAGCTTGAGCGCGCGGCTGTGTTGAGGCGCTATCGTCAAAGTGGCGTTGCGCATGCGCTTTGGGCGGCGAGTTCGGCGATTGCGGCGCGGAAGGGGTATCGGAAAATCCTGGGGCACATCGAGCCGCGGCTTTTGGGCTTTTGGGAGCGCTGCGCTGGGTTTCGTTTGCGTGAGGGACGAGCGCCGCTGTTTTTCTCCGATCGTGAATATGTTGAGGTCGTCGCCGATTTGCCGGCGCGCGCCGATGCGATCACGCTCGACGCTCCGCCGCTCGTGTTGCTGCGTCCTGAAGGGGCGTGGGACGAAGTTGGTGTGTTGGACGAGTCCACCGCGCGCAAACCGCTCGCGGGCGCGGCGTAACTATCCGTCGAACACACGCGGCGCACTCCACGCCGCATCGCGCACCGTGCCGAAGGCGATCACACCGACGAGCGGCGCCAGTTCGGGCTTATGATCGAGCAGCGCGCGAGCGCGGTGCGGCACGGCGTAGAGACGCCGGCTCAAGCGACGCGCTGCGGCGGCCGGATCGTTGAACACGCGCAGCAGCGCCTCGGCGCGTTCGGCCAACGGCCAGGCGGATTTGAACCGCGCTGCATGTTCGACACTCCCCGGCCAAGCGGGCATCGCAGCATGTTGGCCGATGGATCCCGGCTCTCCGCGCTTCGCGCTACGGCCGGGAGGCGTTGGAACGAACACACGAAAGCTCACGCGCCACGTATCCGGCTCTTCGGCGTAAAAGCTCATGATGCGCTTTTTGCGCGTGCGTTTGGGGCGCAGCAGCGGGCGCGTGTTCGGCTTCGGCAGAGCGGCCGCCTCGATCAGCAGCAGCATGCGCATCAACGCCTCGCCCGCGCGCAGCCATTTTGAGAGCAGCTGCCATTGATCGCGCATCATCGTGTGCCGCGCCGCGATCTCCTCCGGCTGGCCGAAGATCGAGAACAGGACATTGATGAAGTCCTGTGCGATGAGCCACAGCGGGCGACGGTTTTGGCGGATGTCAGTCATGTGCGTCGCGCGCAGTTTAACGCGGACGCGGGGTGGGTCGGATTGAGGGCGGGCTATCCTCGGAACGGGAGGCCATGGTTCTAGTTCTGGCAAGGCGAACACGGCGGACGACGGGGCGCTGCGGATGGATGCGTTGGCGCCACATAATTCGCCTAGGTGCCTGGCGCAAAATCGCGCTGCTGCGGTCGGCCAAACGTTCGCCCGGCCAGCTTATTTGCTCTTAAGCTCCGCGAGTAGGTCACGAACGACTTTGTCTGCTCCAGATGCATGCCTGCTCGCTATATGGTGCAAATGCTCAAAGGCCTTCCAATAGGTCTTCTGCCCGGTGGGAGGTGATCCCAAGACCTCAAGTTCGTGCGCCCAGATCGTGTCAACTACAGTGCCAAGCTTATCGGCGAGCTCCACCGTGTAGACATATCCGTCCTCGGCATCATTCTCGTCATAAGTCATGATGCGTGTCAGGCGGACAATGTTATGCGTGAATTGGGCTTCTACTGCCGATTCATCGAAAGACTTTTTCCACGCGACTTCTCCTCTGGTTGTCTTGTCAAACAAGATGTCGAAGAGTTCTTTCAGCTGTGCAGAGGACTGATCAGTCATGGTGTTTTCTCTGTGAGATGATCGGCTAGCTTCATGGAAAGACCGTCGAGTTCTCCAAGTCGGTTCCTAATTTCGTTGACCTTGTCGTTTTTTACGCCGCCTTTTCCAGGGGACGACAGATACTTGGTGTAACCCATGATGTCCGACGCGAACGGTGCCAGCGATTGTCGTAGCGAAAAATCGATATGTTCGGTTCGGTCATAGAGCACCAAAAGTACATTGCGAATCGCGTGCAGTTCGTCGACGGCAACTTTCCATAATTTGAGATCGAGCTCTCTCTTAGCCGCTCGCACGAGCGGCTGTAGACTATTTACGTGATGAGCGGTTCCTGCGGCCGCCAGCCGTTCGCGTAGCGCCGCGGTGGCGCGTTCACTCGCACGCACGGCTCCGTGCGTGCGCAGCAACTGGAATGCAGTGAAGCCAAATCCCACGATGGTTAGGACTAGACCCCATCCGCCCACTTCCGCCGACTTGGAAGGGTCAAAAAGCCAATTGATGAGTGGACTCTGAGTTTCCGACAACACCGCCTCGGAATGAGATAAACAGATGCATAGCAGTTTGCCGAGCCTGGTGAATACCCTTGGGTCGCGACATCCTACGAATTCTCATTTCGGATGGGCGGCTGGTCGCGTCTTGCGCGCGCCTCATTCTTCAACTCCGCGCGAAACACGCTAGCCCTTAACGGCCCACATCAATCTTCTCGCCAACACCGCGAAACTTAACCCTCTCCCGCACTGCGGAAGAGGGTTCTGGGGTGGTGCTAGTTTTTGATCGCGACGTCGATTTCGCTGCCGCCTTCGCGGAAGCGTTGGCTCATTTCTTCCATGCCACGTTCGGCTTCTTCTTTCTTCGCAGCATAATCCCGCACGTCCTGCGTGATTTTCATCGAGCAGAATTTCGGGCCGCACATGCTGCAGAAGTGCGCGGTTTTGTGCGCTTCTTTTGGCAGGGTTTCGTCGTGGTAGGCGCGGGCGGTTTCGGGGTCGACGCCTAGATTGAACTGGTCTTCCCAGCGGAATTCGAAGCGCGCGCGGGAGAGCGCGTCGTCGCGCGTGCGCGCATAGGGGTGGCCCTTGGCGAGATCGGAAGCGTGGGCGGCGAGCTTGTAGGTGATGACGCCGACTTTGACGTCGTCGCGATCGGGTAGCCCCAAGTGCTCTTTCGGCGTGACGTAGCAGAGCATGGCGCAGCCGAACCAGCCGATCATCGCAGCGCCGATGGCGGAGGTGATGTGATCGTAGCCGGGCGCGATGTCGGTGGTCAGCGGGCCGAGCGTGTAGAAGGGCGCCTCGCCGCAGACTTCGAGTTGCTTCTCCATATTCTCTTTAATCTTGTGCATCGGCACGTGGCCTGGGCCTTCGATCATTGTTTGCACGCCGTGCTTCCAGGCGATCTTGGTGAGCTCGCCGAGGGTTTCGAGTTCGGCGAATTGTGCTGCGTCGTTGGCGTCGGCGATGGAGCCGGGGCGCAGGCCGTCGCCGAGCGAGAAGCTCACGTCGTAGGCGCGCATGATCTCGCAGATCTCTTCGAAGTGCGTGTAGAGGAAGCTCTCCTTGTGATGCGAGAGGCACCACTTGGCCATGATCGAGCCGCCGCGCGAGACGATGCCGGTGACGCGCTTGGCGGTGAGATGGATGAAGGGCAGGCGCACGCCGGCGTGGACGGTGAAATAGTCGACGCCTTGTTCGGCCTGTTCGATGAGCGTGTCGCGATAGACTTCCCAGGTCAGATCTTCGGCGACGCCGTCGACTTTTTCGAGCGCCTGATAGATCGGCACGGTGCCGATCGGGACAGGGCTGTTGCGGATGATCCAGTCGCGGATGTTGTGAATGTTGCGGCCGGTGGAGAGGTCCATCACTGTGTCGGCGCCGTGGCGGATCGACCAGACGAGCTTGTCGACTTCTTCCGCCATCGATGAGGTGACGGCGGAGTTGCCGATATTGGCGTTGATCTTGGTGAGGAAGTTGCGGCCGATGATCATCGGCTCGAGTTCGGCGTGATTGATGTTGGCCGGAATAATGGCGCGGCCGCGCGCGATCTCTTGGCGCACAAACTCTGGCGTGACGAAATCGGGGATGGATGCGCCGAAGTCTTCGCCGTCGCGGATGCCGACCACTTCGCGGCGCATGTTTTCGCGGATGGCGACGTATTCCATCTCCGGCGTGATCAGGCCGCGGCGGGCGTATTCGAGTTGCGTGACGCAAGCGCCGGATTTGGCGCGCAGCACGCGCGGTTGCTTCGGGAAGGGCGGCGTCAGCTTTTCAGCGGAGACGTTGCCGTTGTCCTCGGGCTTCACTTCGCGGCCGTCGATCTCCTCGACGTCGCCGCGCGCTTTCACCCAATCTGCGCGGGGGCGGGCGAGGCCTTCATTGATGTCGATCTTCGCATCGGCATCTGTGTACGGCCCGCTCGGATCGTAGATCGTGACGGGCGGTTCGTTGGCGCTCGGATGCACCGCGACTTCGCGGAACGGCACGCGGATCTCGGGATGCGCGCAGCCGGACGCGTAGACTTTGCGCGAGCCAGGAATAGGTCCGGTGGTGACGGTTGGCGTAAACGCGCTGGCGGGTTCGGGCTTGTTCATGGTGTCAGACTTTCTTCGCGACCCAGCCGACGAAGCTGAGCCAGGCGCCGAGGAGGAAGGTGAGGCCGGTGACGGCATACATAAGCGGCGGCGCAGCGACGAAGCCGCCAGCAACGCTGATCAAGGCTTCAGGCTGCAACAGCAAAAGCGCGCCGCGCAGGATGAGCAGTAGCGCCAGGAAGCTAATTGCGGCCGCGGCGGGTGAGTTGAAGTGATGATGCGCGGTGATGACGATGAGACCGAGCAACGCCGTCCACACGCCCGCGACCATCACCAAGGCCGCGTTCTGTTGCAGTGACGGCAGCAGCATGTGCAGCGTGTCGTAACGCGTCAGCACCATCAGCGCGATTAGCAGCAGGAATGGCCCGGCGACGCGGGCGCAAAAGCGCGTGGTTGCAGCTTGGGCCTCAGTCAAACGCGCCTCCCTCCGCCGGTGCTAGCCGGATCAGGTTCTACGGGTCGCGAGGAAAGCCTCGCCTCTCAGCCGCCTAAGCGCGGCCCCCCGGGTACGGGCGTTGGTGTAGGCTTACGCGGCGCGCTTTGCAAACCAGCCGGCGAACGTCAGCCATGCGCCGATGAGGAGTGCTACCGCGCCGCCGATGATGACGGCAAAGCCGGCGCCGGTGAGCGCCGCATGGACGAGCCCCGCGAGCAAGCTCGGGGCGAACATCAGAGCGACGCCGCGAATGATCGTGAAGATGGCGAGCAGCGTGATGATTATCGCGGTGATGTTCGCCCAGTGATGGTGGAACGTGAGCAACGTCATTCCGGCGATGAGCGTGAAGACGCCAGTCACGAAAGCGAGCGGGCTGTCTTGCAGGATGGCGGGGATGATCAGCGCCAGATCGCCGCCGCGTGCGATGACGATGGCGCCGACGATCAGCATGATCGGGCCGACGAGGCGGGCGCAGATGCGAGTGGTAGCGGCTTGGGACTCGGTCATGGCCGCTAACGCCTCTAGTTCAGCGCCAGTTCCGACGCCGCGCGCACGCGGAGCAACATTGCCGTTTCCGCGCGATCCTGCATGCCGTCGGCGGCGGCGATCTTTTCAAGGATCACAACCAGCTTATGGAAGCCGCGCGGATTAAGCAGCTGAAGCGCCAGTTCAGTCAGCTTGTCGATCTCGACCAGTTCATCGGGATGGCGGCAGCGTTCACGCAGATCGTGGGCGTCAAAGTCGGGCACGAGCGCGCGCGCTTCCTTTTCGGCGACGGCGATTTCGCGGTCATCGACCGTGCCGTCGGCGGTGATCATGTGGGCGAGGAAGTCGATGAGCGCAAAGCGTAGCGTGTCGGCCGGATTTGCGTCGCGGCCGCGCGCGACGCCGATGTGTTCGAGATAGCGTTGATAGACGAAGGAGAGTCGCTCTTCGACATAGGTGAGATCGTCGAGTTCATCGGCGGCGGTGGCTTGGCCAAAGAAGCGCTGCTGCAACGCATCGCGGTTGATCAGATCTCGAGGCTTCAGTCCCATCGATTCGATGCGATCTTCGGTCGTCGGATGCGAGTCAGTGGGGTGCGGGATGTGCCAGGCCATGATCGAGGCGACGGCGTCGGTGATGCGATCCTTATCGAGGTCGAAGCGCAGATGGTCGGCGAAATTACGCGAAAGGTTGCGCGAGAAGCGGCCTTGGTGCGCGCGCTCGTGCAGCGCCACGATCTCCCGATGCCAGACGTGCGACATGATCGAAACTTTGAGCAGGGCGTTGGCGAGATCGGCCGAAGAGGTCGCCTCGGCCGCCGCCGCGTCCGCCGCGAGTTCGCGGGCTTGCGAGACTTGCGCGACGTTGGAATGGAACGAAGCGACCAGGAAGTCCGTCATCGCCCGCACCGGGATCATAAACGGATTGCGCGAGCGGCGCATGTTGGGGCCTTCGTGCGTCGCGTCGTGCAGGCGCGCGTACACGGGCGCGAACGTTTGGCTGTAGAACGCGTCCTTGTTGCGGAAATGCGCCATTTCGTGCGCGATGACCGAGGAAAGCTCGTCCACGGAAAGGCCGCGCATCAGCGGCACCGAGAGAAAGAGGCTGCGGCCGCGCGCGGCGCCGGTGACACCCGGCATATGCACATGCGCGTGTGTCACGAAGAAATTCGCATCCATGCCGACGATGACATGATCCGGCGGCCGCGTGTTGAGCTTGCGGGCGATGTTGCGCACCAGCAGCATTAAGCGCGGCTGGTCGAGCGGATTGATTGGCTGGCCGATCACCGAAATGTTCGCGACGCCATACGAGCGCAACGCCGCAGCGGCGACGCCAAGTGCTGCGAATAGGCCTGCGCCGCCGGCGATGATCAGCACCCAGTCGTGCACTTCGCCGAGCCAAAAGCTCTCCGCCGTGAAGAGCGCGGCGGTGACCACGACCGCATGCATGAGCGTCAAGAGCGCGATAGCGACGAGCGCGAGGAAGGTGAGGCCGGGGAAGATCACCGAAAGCAGCAGACGGTTTGCGCCGCAGAAGCGCGCAAACAGCCAATAGGCCACGATGATCGCAGCGCCGAAGGCCAGCGACGCAGCGGAAGCGAGCGCGATGCCCGGCGTGACGTGCGACGCTTCGCAGGTTTGTGTTTGCAAGTCCGGCAAACCGCGCGCGCAGGCGAGCGCTTGTTCAAAGAGTTGTGCGAAGCCGCCGCCGAGCGCGGTGAACACGTAGGCGCTGAGCCCAAGCCCAAGCACCGGCACGAGCGTAATCGCGCCAAAAGCCCGCAAGAACCGCATCGATCCCCTCCGATGACAGATCAGTAATGTGAGACTAGCCGAGGATTTCGAGGGCGCAATAACGATTTTAGGTGGTACGCGCTGCTTATGCGGTTTTCGGCTCGATCCAGAGCGCTTCGGTGCGGGCGATGATGCGACCGTTGGCGTGATAGAGCGCGCTCGCGCCCCAGTGTTTGCGGCCGTCGCTGCGGATCGGCCAGCCGGCAATGATGAGTTCTTCGCCGATGCGCGGGAGCGGCGCGTCGATGCTTGCTGTGAGGCGCGCAAGCAGGGCCGGTTGGCCAGCGTAGGCGAGCGCCCAATAGCTTGGGCAATCGAGTGCGGCGTGGATGAATTCTTCGGCGACCACGCCGTGCGTGTCGGCGAGATCGGCGCGTGGCGTCCACGCGCACGCGACCATGTCGCGGCCTTCAACTTTGCCGGTGAAGACGTCGAGCCCGTCATGCGCCGGGCGACTGGGGCCACAGACGAAGCAAGTGTCGTAGCGATGGTCGGCGAAACCGACATAGCGTTTGGCGGCGGCGCGCGCTTCGTCGAGCGATGGCGCCGGCGGTGGTTCGAGCGCGAAAAGTGGCGCCGCGTTGGCATCGCCGATCAACGTGTCGCCATCGTGTAGCGCAGCGGTCGCGCCGTCGCTGGTGAGCGTTAGCGTCCTTTCGAGGGGTGGCGGCATGCGCAGCGTGGCTTCGGACGGACCATCAATGCCGCGCGCGAGCAGGCCGCAGACATAACCGCCATTGCCTGAACCCGGCGGGCCGTTGAAACGCGTGGCGATGGTGAGTGTCTCTTGCTTCATCAGCGAGGCGAATAAGGCAAAGTCGAGGCTTTTGCACGTGACCGCGGGCAAACCGTTGCAGGCCGTGCCCTGCTGGCGCACATGGGGGCGGCAAGGAGCTCGAAGATGGCGTCGCCCGCAGAATACACGATTATCGTTCTGCTGGTGGTGATGGCCGTCGGCGTGTGGACGATGTTTGACCGCCTCGGCCAATTGCAACGCGATGTTGAAGCTTTGAAGCGCAAGGCCGGCATTGTGGAAGCACCGCCAGAGCAATCGCTAACCTCTGTGCCGCCGGCTGAGTAGAGTTGAGCGCGCGGTGCGCGCTAGAGCAAGCTGGGGAGGCGTACGAATGCGAGCTTTGATTTTGGCGCTGGCTTTGGTCGGCTGTAACGCTGCGCCGCCAGTGGCGGATGCGCCAGTCGTAAACGAGTCAGTGAGCGGGTTTGATTGGATGAGCGGCTATTGGCTCGCGTGTGAAGACGGCGAGACAGCGGAGAACTGGATCGGCGCCGGGCGCGGCGTGTTGCTCGGGACCAATCTGAGCGGTGGCGGTTACGAGTTCTTGCGTATTGCGCAGAACGAAGCAGGTGCGTTTGTCTATTATTCAATGCCGGGCGGGCGTTCACCGCCGACGGAGTTTACGCTGGTCAGCAATGAAAATCAGCGTGCTGTGTTTGAGAACCTCGCGCACGATTTCCCCCAACGCATCATCTATGAGCGTGTCGGCGATTTCATGAGCGCGCGCATCGAGGGGCCGATCCAAGGCCGAACCGAGAGCATGGAGTGGAATTTTGCACGCGCTGCGCCCGATAGCCGTTGCGCGGTCACGGATTAACGCGGCGGCTGGTCCGGCATCATTAATACGGTGGTCTTGGTTGGGATATCGATGCTGGCTTCGTCGAAGGCGAGTTTGATGCGGCGCAGATACTCGCGCTGAATCATCCATTGCTTACCGGGCGCGGTTTTGATGCGCGCTTTGAGCATGACGCCGGCGTCGGTCACCGAATCGACGCCAACGACTTCGATCGGTGACTCGATGAAGGGCTTGAAGCTTTCTTCGGCTTTCAACGTGTCGCCGGTTTGCTTCATCAGATCGAGCGCCTGCACGACATTGGCGCTGTGGGCGATCTGCAGGTTGAAGACAGCGAAGCTGAAATTCTTGGTGCGGTTATGGATCACCTGCGCTTCGCTATAGGGGAAGATATGCAGCGTGCCGTCGAAGTCGCGCAGCTTGATGGTGCGGATCGACATCTCTTCAACGACGCCGCCGAAATCCGCGATCATCACAACGTCCCCGACTGAGACCGCATCTTCGATGATCAGGAAGATGCCGGTGAGGAAGTCTTTGACGATCGTTTGTGCGCCGAAGCCGATGGCTAGGCCGACAATGCCGGCGCCGGCGAGCAGCGGGCCGATTTCAACGCCGACTTCCGAGAGCGTCATCATCGTGGCTGCAATGACAAGCGTGGTTGTTGACACGCCCGTTAGCACCGGCGCCAACGTGCGTACTTGCGCGGCGCGGCGGAAGTTTTTCGAGCGGCTGGCGACGCGGGTGAACAGGCCCTTGATAGCGATCTGAGAGATTTCGATCGCCGCCAGCGACAGAACGATGATCAGCGCGATGCGCCAGGCGACGCCAAGTGCGGCGCCGATCGGACCCTGCGTGAAGGTCGCCAGATCCCAACCCCACACGCGCAAGACAATAGCAATCGCGGCGAGGAAGATCGCGAAGCGCGCGATGCGGAACGTCCATTTGCCGATGCCGCGATCTTTGCGCGGTGTTGCGCCTTCGGCGACTTGAGGTCCGGTGAAGCGCTCGGTCGCGGCTTTGAAGAGAACCCGCAGACCCCACATGATGAGCATGGCGCCGATGAACACGAGGACTGAAAGTCCGCCGCGCAGTGCGGCTTGCTCAGGGTCGAGCGAGAGCACCCCCGAAATGAAGGTGCGTGCGTGTTCGAGAAGACCCGAAGCGTCGGCGGTCGGCGTGAGTGCGGTGGGTGTCGTCATGACGCGCGATATAGAGCGCGCGCGCCATGATTTCGACCCTGGAGCGCGTGTTGCGGCTTATAGTTTCAGGTTTCGGAACTCCTGCCCGGTCACCAAGCTCAGCGTTAAGGCGATAACGCGGCCACGTGAATCGCGTTCGAAGCGAACACGCTGCAGCGGCGCTGCGCTATCCACAGCGAAGAGATCGCCGCCGAGTGGCGTCAGCGTGAGGCCGGGGCGGCGGTCGCGATAGAGCACGAGACGATCGTTCTCCAGCGCAATGCGGCGCGCGCCATAGTCGCCGGCGTATTGGCGTAATGTGCGGACAGGCAGCGTCGCGCCTTCGGCATTGACGGCGTCCAGCGCCCATTGCGCTTCACGTGCGGCGTTTGCGCTTGGCGCGCCCGCGAGGATTGCTTCAAGCGCCAGCACGCGTGCTCGGCGGAGAGCGTCATTGCTTGCGACTTCGACATCGACTGGCACGCCGTCGCCTTCCCAATTACGACCGGTGATCGGGTTCACTGGCGAGCCGCCACTGATAAACATCGAAAAGCCGTCACGCAGCGGGCCTTCTCCGCCTGGATTGGCGGCGCCGCCGGAGCGTTGGCCGACGATCGTCGCGCGATCGGCAGAGCCCAAAGTGTACGCGAAGGCTTCGCACGCCGAGCCTGTGCGGCCGCTGGTGACGATGAAGAGCGGCGTGTCGAGACGGCGCTCGCCGCGCGGATCGACGAAGTTGCGTTCGCTGCGTTCGCCACGGCGTGAGCGGAAGGTGTTGAAGATGTCGGCGTCGGGTGCAGTGAAGTAGGCGCTGAGATAGCCGACCATGGCCGGCGAGCCGCCGGGGCAATCACGTTCGTCGATGATGATGGCGCTTGCGCCGGCAAGCAGGCTCATCGCTGCATCGGCGGCGCGGCGCGCGGGCGATGTTTCGGCATCATCGGGCGAAAAGTTTGCGAAGGCGCGGAGATCGATATAGCCGACCCCGCCCGGCAGCATTTCAACGCGCGTGAAGCCGTATGCGCCGCGCGCGGCGGCCGCGTCTAGTTCGGCGCGGCCGGGTGGGGGGCCGGGCGGCGGACCTTCCGGCAGTGCGCCAGCTTGCGCCGCTTGCTCTTCAGCAGACCATTGCACACTGAAGTGCGCGTCGCGCGGTTGCAGGCGTGCGGTGAGGGCGGCGGCGAGATCGCGCGGATCGGTGTAACGATCAAACTCTCCGGCTTCGTTGGCGCGACGCAAGTCGGTGGCGATCTGTGTGCCGAGTTCTTCGCTCCAGTAATGATCTTCAATTGCAGCCGCTGCGTCTTCGACGACTGGGCGCGGCGCAACGGATTGCGCAAATGCCGGCGCGCTCGCCAAAAGGCAGAGCGCCGCTGCGGCAGCGTATAATCTCGACTTCATACGATTGGGCTCCCTCAATCTCCGTACGAATGTGGGGATGCAACGTTGCGGGCGTGTTGCAGGCGCTCGGGCGCAATCTGCGACGAACAGTCAAAGTTCGGCGACGAGCGTCAGCGCGGCTTAGCGAACGCCACGACAACCCAGCCCAGGATCAGCACAATGCCGCCGACCGGCGCAAGCATGACGAAGCCGCGCTCGCCCGTCAGCGAGAGTGCGTAAAGCACGCCGGAGAAAAATCCCGCGCCACTCAATATGAGCGCGCCGGCAATCGCGTTGAGGCGTCCTTCGCGGTTGGCGATGGCGAGACCGGCGGCGGCGCTGATCAACTGAATGAAGGCGCCAAGCTTGATGCGCTCCAATGCTTCCGGCGTTAGTGTTTCGCTCAGAGCGTGTGAAGCCATGACAAGCATGACGAGTGCAAGGACGCCCGAGAGGGCGGCGGCAATATTCATCCAACGCATGCCCTCGCTTAGCGCGTCACTTCGGCGCCGCCAAGCTACCCCGCTGGCGCGCGCGCGTGACAAGGTGGGGCAATAAGGATAAGTGCGCTCGTCGTATGAGTGCGCCGGATATCGATAAGGACGCAGGTAAGACCAAGCGCTACGCGCAAACGCGCGAGCGTATTGTCGAAGCGGCGTCGATTTCGATCAATGAGCTTGGCGTGAAGGGCATGACCTTCGCCGATGTCGGCCAACGCGTCGATCTCAACACCACCAGCATCACCTATTACTTCAAGCGCAAAGAGCTGCTCGCCGAGGCGGCCTTGGCGCGCTCAATCGACTTGTTCGAGGCGGTAGTGCTGGAAGCGGGGCGCGAGTCCGATCCACGTGCGCGTGTGTCGGCCTATTTGCGCTTGACGCTGGAAGAATGGGCGCGCGTGCGCCGGCGTGAAGAGCAGCCAAAGGCGCGGCTATCTGATATTCGCGCCATGCCCGATCCGGTGCGCGGGCGCTTGGTTGAGCGTTGGACCGATGTGTTTCGCGAATTGCGGGAGACTTTGCTTGGGCCTGCAATGACGCCGGACGAAAAAGCGCTGCGCACGGCGCGGGCGGCTGTGCTGGTCGAGAACGTGTTCTGGCTGCCGGCTTGGCTCAACGCCTACTCAGTCACGGACTTTCCACGCGTCTATAGCCGGTTGTTCGAGGTTTTCGACAAAGGGCTCGCTCTCGATCATTGGCGTCGCGCGCCGATCGCGGTGAGCGATGGTGAAGCCGACGGCGGCGCCGAAGCGTTCTTGCGTGCGGCGACGCGGCTGATCAACACGCACGGTTATCGCGGCGCATCGGTGGAGCGCATCGCGGCTGATCTCGAAGTCACCAAGGGTAGTTTCTACCATCACTTGGAAACCAAGGACGATCTCGTCATCGAATGCTTCGAGCGTTCGTATGACCGTGTTTCGCGGGTGCAAGCTGCCGCAATCGCGGGCGGCGCCAATGCTTGCGAGACGCTGGCGGGTGCGACGGCGTCGCTGGTGGATCTGCAATTCTTCAGCGATTTCCCATTGCTGCGCACGACGGCGCTGCAAGCGCTGCCGGCTGATCAGCGTCGTCACCGCGTTATCGAGCGCTCCGACCGCATGGCGCGGCGCTTTGCCGGGATCATCGCTGACGGGATCAGTGAAGGCAGCCTGCGCGCTGTCGATCCGATGATAGCGAGCCAAGTGCTGATGTCGTCGATCAACAACGCCTACGAATTGCGGAATTGGGCCTCGCGCCTGCCGCGTGAGAAGGCGGTCGCCTATTACGCCTCGACGATGATGGCTGGGCTGTTCTCCGAGCCGCCGGTCTAGGCCGCCGCTCGTCTCCGCCGTACCGCCCAAACGAACCGCGATTGCGGTACGGACGCCACAGGCGCGTCAAATCTCAACGTTTTAGCCTCCGTATTGGCAATTACAGCCTCAAAACGGCTTGACCTGCGTCGTATGTCTACCGTTTTAGAAGATACGGTATGTTCTAAAATACCGGAGAAGGCGGCCTCGAAGCCGTCGCGGGAGGACAAGATGACGAAAACGGCGGGGCGAAAGCCCGGGCTGGCGCACACGGTGGCCTGGACAGTGCTCACCCTGATGCTCGGGGTGGCTTCTGGGGGACTGAGCGTCGGTGCGGCGTACGCGCAGGACGAAGACAGCGAGCGCGACGAGGTGATCGTCACGGCGCAGCGGCGGGCGCAAGCGATCCAAGACGTGCCGATCGCAATCAACGCATTCTCCGGCGACCAGCTCGAAGCGTCGAGCATCGGCGATGTCGCTGATTTGCCGATGATCACGCCCAGCTTGTTCGTGAACTCGACCGGCAGCGCAGCGTCCGACACGACGATCCGGATTCGCGGCGTCGGGACGACGGGCAACAATCCAGGCCTTGAAGGCGCCGTCGGCGTCTTTATTGACGGCGTCTATCGTAACCGTTCCGGCATGGCGTTGGGCCAGCTCTCCGATGTCGAGCGCATCGAAGTGCTGCGCGGTCCGCAATCGACGTTGTTCGGCAAGAACACGTCGGCCGGCGCTCTCAGCATTATCACGCGCGAACCGGAGTTCGGCGCCGTCGCCGGCGGCGGCACGTTCAATTTCGGCGCACCAGATCTGCTCGGCGGCAACGCTTATCTCAATCTGCCGGTGAGCGAGAATTTGGCGCTGCGCTTCAGCGGTGGCTGGAACTCGCGCGAAGGCTTCATCGAAAATCGCAATACGGGCGAAGATAACCAGGACATGAGCCAGTTCTTCCTACGCGCGCAGGCGCTCTGGGAACTGAGCCCCGATGCAAGCATCCGCTTCATCTATGATGTCACCGACGTCGATAATAACGGCAACACCGCCGTGCGTGCGCGTCACCAAGGCGCGCGGTCGGTTACGGTCAACACGATCGAAGCCAATCGCGGCAACTCGCTCACCGGCGCCGGCACCTTCAACAGCAACTCGCTCAACTCCGATCCTTTCAACAATGCCAATGACCAAGGTCTGTCGGCCGAGTTGAACTGGGACCTCTCCGATGCGGTGACCTTCACCAACATCATCGCCTATCGCGACTTCGACCGTGTCGCCGGCGGCGACACCGACTTCACCGGCGCCGATCTGCTCAACGCCTATGCCACCGAGAGCTATCAGTCCTTCACCAACGAATTTCGCTTCGTCGGCGAGAATGGGCAGCTTGAATGGTTGGCTGGCGGTTTCTTTGGTCGAGAGACCGTCTCTGCGTTCACCAGGCTCGAATTCGGTACTGATACGGGCTCGTACCTCTGCGGCTTGTTCACCGCCAATTTGGCCGCCTCCTGTTTCAACCCTACTGGCTCCCAACCGGCGTCGATCAACACAACCTTCATCGGCAACAACAACTTCAACCCAAACCTGATCATTGCGGGCGAGGGCTCTGAAGGCATTTTCGAGGTTGAATCGGAAAGCTGGTCGGTGTTCGCGCAAGGCGCCTGGGCGTTTACGGACCAACTCTCCGCAACGCTGGGCGTGCGCTATATCGACGATCACAAGCAAGGCTTCGGCGACAACACCGTCGACAACACGGTGGCGCTCACCGATGGCAATTCATTGCCGCCGTTCCTTGGTCTGGTGAATGACTTCGTGGCGGAAGTTGACGATACCGCCGTCACCGGCACCGCCAACATCCAGTACGAGTTCACGCCGGACGTCATGGCATATCTCTCGTACGCGCGGGGCTACAAAGCCGGCGGCATCAACCTTGACCGCACCTCGGCCACGGTGATCACGCCGATCACCGGCGCGCAGCCGGTCGGCAATCCGACGTTCCAGGAAGAACTCTCCGACAACGTCGAAGTCGGCGTGAAGACGCAATGGTTTGACCGCCGCCTGGGGCTGAACCTTACCGCCTTCCACACTGAGTTTGAGAACCTGCAGATCCTTTCGTTCACCGGCCTCGCCTTCATTGTCGAGACCATGCCAGAAGCGACGACTCAGGGCGTCGAACTCGAAGCCTATTGGGAGCCGGTCAATAATCTCATGTTCAATCTCGGCGTCACTTACGCCGACACGGAGTATGGCGAGGGTGCGCTGCTGTCGCAGAGCTTGCCCAATCCGCCGATCAATCTTGAAGGCCTTCACTTTACCAATGCGCCGGAATGGTCCGGCTCGCTCGGCATGGGCTATCGCTGGAACCTGATGAACGACCTCGACGCGTACTTCCGCATCGACGGCTTCTACGGCAGCGAGCGCAGCACCAGTTCGGCGCAAGGCCCCGACAAGCAACAAGACGCGTACAGCTTGGTGAACTTCCGCACCGGCCTCGCACACGGCGCCGGCTGGGATCTTTCGCTCTGGTGCCGCAATTGCGGCGACACCGAATACTATCAGGTGTTGTTCAACTCGGTCTTCCAGAACAGCGCCACCAGCCCCAACGTCGATGGCTATATCGGCGATGGGCGCGAACTGGGCGTTTCGCTCTCGGTCGACTTCTAACCACCGCTCTTTCCCAGGAGCCTTCTTGACGCCACGGCGCCCGCAAGCGCCGTGGCGTTTTCTTATGTGGCGAACCTGGCGGAGCGTCCTATCTAGGATGCTTGCGAGGTCATCATGCAGAAACGTGAAATCGGGAAGAGCGGCATCCGTATTGCGCCGCTCGTGTTGGGCGGCAACGTGTTTGGCTGGACGGCAGATGAAGCTGCGTCGTTCGCCATTTTGGACGCGTTCGTGGACCAAGGCGGCAACGCGATCGATACGGCGGATGTGTATTCCGCTTGGGTCCCTGGGCACGAGGGCGGTGAGAGCGAGCGTGTCATTGGCAAATGGCTGAAACAGAGCGGCAAGCGCAATGAGGTTGTCATCGGCACCAAGGTTGGCATGTGGCCGAAGCAGCTTGGCATTAAGCGCGATAACATTATTGCGGCATGCGAGGGCTCGTTGGCGCGTCTCGGCATTGAGACGATCGATCTCTACTGGCTCCACCGCGACGACGAGGCGACAGCGGCTGAGGAATATATCGCGGCTTTGGATGAACTTGTGAAGGCGGGCAAGGTCCGCGCGATTGGCGCGTCGAACTTCAAGCCGGGGCGGTTTGCCAAAGGACTTGCGGAGAGCGCCAAGAGCGCCAAAGCGCGCTTCGATGCGCAGCAGCCGGAATACAATCTGCTCAATCGCGAAATCGAAGCGGAGCTAGTGCCGCTGTGCGAGAAGGAAGGAGTATCCTTACTGCCATATTACGGGCTCGCGAACGGCTATCTGACCGGCAAATATCGCACTGCCGAGGATAAGGCGAAGAGCCTGCGCGGCGGGCGTATGGACAAATATATGGAAGGCAAAGGGCCGGCTGTGTTGGCCGTGCTCGATAGCGTCTCCGCGCGCCACAATGCGACGTCGGCGCAAATGGCGTTGGCGTGGGTGATGGCGAAACTGCCGATCGGTGCGCCAATCGCGAGTGCGACCAGCGTTGTGCAATTGACCGAGCTTATGGGTGCGTTGCGTGTGACCTTACGCGCCGAAGATGTCGCCGCACTCGACGCTGCAAGCGCGTGACGTGGTCAACGCGCATTAGCAACGCTTGCTAATTGGTTCGCAACCGCTTCCGCGCAGAGTGGGTGCGGGTATTGCGAACGGGTGGGTCTTGCGCACGCACGCTTTGAAGGCTGGAGCGAAGAAGGCGCGGATGCGCGTGCGCGCACGCCGCGACGCTGCAACGCCGCTGGATATCGCCAACGATGCCGTGCTGCCGGCGCCAGATGCGTTCGATGAGGAAGAAGAACTCGAACTCATCGGATCAGCGCACGCCGCGGCGCCGCAAGTGGCGCTGAACGAGCAGCTGCCCGAGCCCGCCAACGATGCATCAGCTTTCGACGACGATGAGGAGATGCCGTTCGATCCGCCGGATGACTCCGATATTCTGGGGCTCAGCGAAGAATTCGAAGACGAAGTGCTCGAAAGTGATGCGCCGTTCGATGCGCCCGACGACATAGAAGAGATCTGCGGCGTCGCTCCCGTCGCGCCGCAGCGCGAATTGCCGACGATCGAGCTTGTCGATGTGGTTGTACGCGCGCCTGCGCCAGTTGCAGCGGCGCCGCGCATTGCGGCTAAGCCTGAGCCCGTGCGCATGCCTAATCTGCCTGTGCCGCCGATCGTGGTGCAGGCGCATTGGGATCGCGCCGAAAGCAGCGCTGCGTTCGCCGAGTTCGCTGAAGACAAACGCCTTGCGCGCGCCGAGATCAGTATCGAACGCGGCGGCGCCGATGGCGCGTTGGCGGCGCTGGAAAGCGGCGTGCGGCCCGATCTGGTCATTATCGATAGCAATCTCGGCGGGGCGGCGCTGCTGCAAAGCGTCGATCGCTTGCGCGCCCGTCTTGACGCGGGCGCTAAACTCATTGTCGTCGGCGCGGTGAATGATATCGGCGTTCTGCGCGCGCTGAATGCACGCGGCGTCGGCGCCTACCTCATGTGCCCGCTGCAGGCGGACGACTTAGCTCAAACCGTGTGCGGTCTGTTTGCGCAAGCCGATCGTTCGCGCGTGATCGCCGTCATGGGCGCGCGTGGCGGTGTTGGCGCATCGACGATCGCGCACAATTTGGCTTGGACCATTGCAGAACGTCTCGACGCGCCAACAGCTTTGATTGATCTCGATATTGGCTTTGGCGCCGCGGCGGCCAGTTTCAAGCTTGAGCCGAAAGGGCATGTTACGGACCTGCTCGCCGCTGACGTCAGCGATGAGACGCTGGACGCAGCGATGACGCGGGCGAACGATCGCTTGCTCGTCGCGGCGGCGCCTGGCGCGCCAAATCTCGGCGTTGCGCTGGAGAGCGCCGGTGTTGAGGTGATGATCGCGCGCGTTCGGCGGACGAGTGCCTTCGTTGTGTTGGACGTGCCGCATGTATGGACCGCATGGGTGCGTGACGTGTTGATCGGCGCCGACGAAGTACTGCTTGTGGCCAGCCCCGATCTCGCCAGCCTGCGCAACACAGACAATCTGATGAAGCTGCTGCGCCAAGAGCGCGGCGGTCGTGCTGAGCCGGCGATCGCGTTGACGATGACGGGCGTGCCCAAGCGTCCTGAGATTTCACTGAAGGACTTTTCCGAATCTGTCGGCGTTGGACCCTCGGTGACGCTGGCGTTTGAACCCGATCTCTATGGCGACGCCGAGCACAATGGCCGAGTGCTTTGCGATGCCGCGCCGAAATCGAAAGCCGCCCAGGCGATCGAGTTGCTGGCGTGCGGCTTTACTGGGCGCGCGGTGGTCGAGCGAAAGGCGCAGCCGAAGCGCGATGTCGTGGGAATTGCACAACCGGCGCCCGCTGAGGCTTCGCTTGAGTTGCAGGCGAAGGACGTGGCGCCAGTGATTGAGGAAAACGTTGCGGCGCTGGTTGCGGCGCACACGCCAGTCGCCGTTGAAGCGGCTAAGCCGCCTGCGCCTGATGAGGACGACGGCTTGTCGGAGTTCGAGCGCGCTTATGTTGAGAAGGCGCGGCGGAAAGCGCTGGCGGCGCTGGAGAACAAACGCAAGGCAAAGCGACGCGCGCGCGCTTCGCGCACAATGGTGCGATTTCTGGGCGTCGGCGCGGCGGCGTATGCGCTGGGCTTGGTGACGTGGTGGTCGTCGCAGCAGCGCAGTGATGACGCCGAGGCATCGTCGCCGCCACAAGTCGAGAGCGTGGCCCTGACCGCGCCGGTTGATCCGTTCGCTGCGATGGAAACCGACTACGCTCGAGCGATCGCACTGCTGGGGGCTGGCGATGCACGTGGTTTGGCTTTGTTGAGTCGAACCGCGGAGGCGGGCTATCCGTTGGCTCAGTATCGCTTGGCGAAACTCTATGAGGCTGGCGAAGGCGTGGAGATCAATCCGGCGCTGGCGTTGCAGTGGACCGAACGCGCCGCAATCAACGGCAATGTGCGCGCCATGCACGATCTCGGCTTCTATCACGCGCGCGGCGATGCCGCTCTCGATGAAGCCGGAGCGTTTCGTTGGTTCAGACAAGCGGCGGAGTTCGGTTTAGCCGATAGCCAATACAATCTCGGCATACTCTATCAACAGGGGCGCGTGGTGACCGCCGATCAGAGCGAGGCGCTTTTCTGGTTCACGCTTGCGGCGGACCAAGGTGATGCTGCAGCGCAGGCGCGTATCATAGATCTAGGCGCTGAGCTGACGGCGATGGACGTCGAGCAGGCGCGCGCTCGCGCTGATGCATTTGAACCGCGCGTTCCAAATGCGCGGGCCAACAATTAAGCAGCTACTTAGCCACGCGCGCGCCAGATCATTTCGTTGATTTCGGCGCTGGCGCTTTCCTGCGCGTCGCGGACGCATTCATTAGTGCGCGTCGTGACGATGCCACGGCTTTGGTACTCGAGGTCGTTGCAGGCTTCGAGCGCGGTGGCGCGCACGCGGGCGCGGAGTTCGTTGACGTCGGACTCGCGGCGGAGGTCGAGGCCGTCAAGTGAAACCGAGCGTGAGGCGCGGATGGACTCGATGCGCGCGCCGCTCGCGCTGCGTTCGGAGCTCACGGATGGTGCGATGACGATGATCTCATCGTCATAGGCGCCGTTGGCTTCGTAGTGATAGACCGCGTCCGGCTTGTCTTTGAGTTGGGCGAGGGCGGGCGTTGCGATGGCGGCGCTGGCGACGAGCAGGCAGGTGACGAATTTCACGGTCGTAGCTCCGGGGAGAGAATAATCTCCCTGGCGAACGTGGATAACGGCGCGTTGTTCCGAAAATCAGCCGCCGCGATTGGCAACCAGATCGTCCACCACGCTGGGATCAGCCAGCGTGCTCGTATCGCCCAGATTGCTCAGATCGTTTTCGGCGATCTTGCGCAGGATGCGGCGCATGATTTTGCCGCTGCGCGTCTTTGGCAGGCCGGGCGCGAACTGGATGATGTCGGGCGTCGCGGTTGGGCCGATTTCGCGGCGGACGAAGTGTTTGAGTTCGTCTTTGAGCGCATCGCTCGGCGTTTCGCCCTGCTTTAAGGTGACGAAGCAATAGATGCCTTGGCCCTTGATGTCGTGCGGATAGCCGACGACCGCGGCTTCGGCGACTTTCGTATCAGCCACGAGCGCGCTTTCGATTTCGGCGGTGCCGATGCGGTGGCCGCTGACGTTCAACACGTCATCGACGCGGCCGGTGATCCAGTAATAGCCGTCTTCATCGCGGCGGCAGCCGTCGCCAGTGAAGTATGTGCCCGGATAGGTGCGGAAGTAGGTGTCGAAGAAGCGTTGGTGATCGCCATAGACGGTGCGCATCTGGCCCGGCCATGAATCGAGCAGGACGAGATTGCCGCTGGTTGCGCCTTCAAGGAATTCGCCTTTGTCGTCGACGAGAGCGGGCTTGATGCCGAAGAAGGGGCGCGTGGCGGAGCCTGGCTTCATCGCGGTCGCGCCGGGGAGGTTGGTGATGAGCGCCGCGCCTGTCTCGGTTTGCCACCAGGTATCGACCACAGGGCAACGCGAGTCGCCGACTGTGCGATAATACCAGAGCCAAGCTTCCGGATTGATCGGTTCGCCGACGCTGCCGATGAGACGCAAGCTGGCGCGCGAGGTGCGCTTCACCGGCTCTTCACCGTCGCGCATGAGGGCGCGGATGGCGGTGGGCGCGGTGTAGAAGATGTTGACCTGGTGTTTGTCGATGACTTCCCAGAAGCGCGAGACGTTCGGATAGTTCGGCACGCCTTCGAAGATGAGCGTCGTCGCGCCATTCGCGAGCGGGCCGTAGACGATGTAGGAGTGGCCGGTGACCCAACCCACGTCAGCGGTGCACCAATAGATGTCGCCGGGGTGATAATCGAAGACGTATTGATGCGTCATCGAGGCGTAGACGAGATAACCGCCGGTCGTGTGCAGCACGCCTTTCGGTTTGCCGGTTGAGCCTGAGGTGTAGAGGATGAAGAGCGGGTCTTCCGCATTCATCGGCTCCGGTTCGCACTCGGCCGAGACGGTGGCGGCTTCGTCTTCATAGACAAAGTCGCGGCCATCGTGCAGCGGCACGCCTGCGCCGGTGCGGGTGATGACGAGCACGGTATCGACTTGCGGCGCGATTTCGATCGCGGCGTCGACGTTATCTTTGAGCGGCACGATCTTGCCGCCGCGCACGCCTTCGTCGGCGGTGATGATCACGCGTGACTCGCAATCCTTGATGCGGTTGGCGAGGCTCTCCGGTGAGAAGCCGCCGAACACCACGGAGTGCACGGCGCCGATGCGCGAGCAGGCGAGCATTGCGTACGCCGCTTCCGGGATCATCGGCATATAGATGGTGACGCGGTCGCCCTTCTTGACGTTGTGCTTCTTCAACACGTTGGCGAAGCGGCAGACTTCAGCGTGGAGCTGGTTGTAGGTGATGCGTGCGTCGCGCGTAGGATCGTCGCCTTCCCAGATGATCGCGACTTGGTCGCCGCGTTCGGCGAGGTGGCGATCGATGCAATTGGCGGAGACGTTGAGGACGCCATCTTCGTACCAGCGGATATGGAAGTCGGCTTCGTTGAAGCTCGTATCCTTGACCTTCGTGTAGGGCCTGATCCAATCGACGCGCTGGCCGTGCACGCCCCAAAACGCTTCCGGATCGGCGAGCGCGCTGGCGTGCATCGCATGATACTTCACGTCATCGACGTAGGCTTTCTTGGCCCATTCTTCGGGGACCGGGATGACGACGGGATCGGACATGCGGAGCAACCTCTTTGACGGCGATTGTCGCCATGCCGTAGCGGAGCGCAAGCGTTGACGCTCGCTTGTCCCTCATTTCTCTGGCGGCTCGCGCTCCGAGTTTCTATCATCGCGCGAAAGAGGGCAGACCATGATCGAAAACCTATTCTCGCTAAAGGGCCGCGTCGCATTGGTGACGGGCGGATCGCGCGGCATCGGCAAGATGATCGCGCGCGGCTATTTGGAATCCGGCGCCAAGGTTTATATCTCCTCGCGGAAAGCCGACGCGTGTGATGAAGCGGCGGGCGAGCTCTCCGCCTATGGCCCATGCATTCCGCTGCCCCAGGATGTCTCGACGGTCGCCGGATGTCAGGCGCTCGCGGGCAAGATCAACGATCTCGAAAACGGCAAGCTCGACATTCTGGTCAACAATGCCGGCGCGGCGTGGGCTGCGCCCTTCGAGGAGTTTCCGGAGAATGGTTGGGACAAGGTGATGGACTTGAACGTCAAGTCGCCCTTCTTCTTGACGCAAGCGCTGCACGGCGCGCTGAAGAACGCAGCGAGCGCTGATCGCCCCGCAAAGGTGATCAACATCGCCTCGATCGACGGCATCCGGCTCAATCCGTGGGAAACGTATTCGTACGCTGCATCGAAGTCGGGCCTTCTCTATCTCACCAAGCGCATGGCCGCGCGCCTGATCAAAGATCGCATCGTCATGACTGCAATCGCGCCAGGGCCGTTTGCTTCGGAGATGAACAAGACCGCGCGCGACCACGAAGCCGCGGTCGCAGCGCGGACGCCGGCAGGGCGGATTGGGCGCGATGAGGATATGGCAGGCGCCGCTATTTTCTTGGCTTCGAAGGCGGGTGACTATGTGGTTGGCGATTCAATCGCGGTCGATGGCGGGATCGCGTATGCGAGTACGCCGGATATGTGAGGATTGATGCGCATCGGTGTTTGGAATCTCGAGTGCGTTAATTTCAAAGAACGCAGCGCAGACCGTTTGGCGTTTTTGCGGGAACGGAACGCCGACATTTGGGTGCTGACAGAAACACACGAGGAAATGGATCTGTCACCCTCTCATGTTCATGCCGCTCGATCGAAGCCTCGCGCGCGGTCTCGCAACACGATGCATTGGGTGAGCATCTGGAGTCGGTACCCCGTCGCTGCATCCCTAGAGACTGAAGATGTGCGAACGGCGGCAGCGGTAATTGATAGCCCTCTTGGGCAGATGTTGGTGTTCGGAACGGTCTGGCCGTGGCATTCAGATACTGGCGAGTATCCGGGTGATCCTGCCTGGACGAACTGGTTGCGTCAGGCGCCGGTTATCGCCCAACAGGCCAAGCAATGGACTAAGCTTGTAGAGCAGTGGCACGGCTCGATTCTGTGTGTTGCCGGCGACCTCAATATGACGTTCGGTGGTCCGGGCGCATATTACTCTCGCGAAGGTCGGCTTGAAGCTGCGCTCGCGATGCAGGCGCACGATCTGGTTTGCACAACAGCCTGGGCGCGATTGCCTAGGGACGCACTTGATCGCGCTCCTATAGATCACATCCTGCTTCCTCACGCGATCGGTTGTCGAACTCGCGTTTGCGACGCTTGGCCGGGACACCCGGCTGACCCCAGCAGGCTTTCAGATCACTCAGGTCTGATTGTCGAAATCAGTCCACACTAATGCGCCACGCTCGCCGCGCGTCTGAATACCGTGCGGATCGTGAAATTGCTCACCAGCCTTCGCACGCCGGGCAAACGCGAGAGCGTGTCTTGGTGGATGCGTTCGTAGCGATCGTCGTCGGCGATGACGATGCGGAGGAGGTAGTCGCTCTCGCCGGTCATCAGGTGGCAGTCCTGCACTTCGCGGCAGAGTGCGACGGCGCGTTCGAACTTCGCCATCGTCTCGCGCCGCTGATCTTCGAGCGTCACCGCGACGAAGACGGTGGCGCTGCGGCCGAGTGCTTTCTCCGAGAGGATCGCCGCATAGCCTTCGATCACGCCAGCGGCTTCCAGCGCTTTGACGCGCCGATGGCAGGCGGAGGCGGAGAGGCCGATGCGTTCTGCGAGTGCGGCGGCGGTGAGTACGCCGTCGCGCTCTAGCTCGATCAGGATCTTCTGGTCGAAATCGTCGAGCTGAGCGGGAATTTCTTGCGGCATGGGGCCCTTGGCGCTGAGAAATAAGCGTCGAAAGCCGCTCTTGTACCAAAATATCCAAGAAAATGCACGCTTCGTGGGATATTTGAGAGCGCAAGAAGTTACCGAGTTGAGGCCCGCTGCCGCTTTCGTCATTCCGGACGCGACGTAGTCGCGATCCGGAACCCAGGGGCCGCCAGCACGCCGTTTGCCCCTGGGTTCCGGGCTCGTTCTCGCTGCGCGAGACGCCCCGGAATGACGACAGGGGGTTAGCGGCGCGGCTTCGGTCCAAAATACTGCGGAGGAATTCCCATGCGCGTCGGCTGCCCGAAGGAAATCAAGGTCCACGAATATCGCGTCGGTCTGACGCCGGAGAGCGCCGCCGAATTGGTGCGCGCGGGCCATGAAGTCTTCTTGGAGACCAAAGCGGGCGAGGGCATCGGCGCGCCGGACAGCGTGTACGAGAAGGTCGGCGTGAAAATCCTGCCGAACGCCGACGCGGTGTTCGAGAAGGCCGAGATGATTGTGAAGGTGAAGGAGCCGCAAGCGGTCGAGATCGCGCGCCTGAAGCCGCATCACGTGCTCTTCACTTATCTCCACCTCGCGCCGGATCCGGAGCAAGCCGAAGGCCTGATGAAGTCGGGCGCGACCTGCATCGCGTATGAGACGGTGACGGATCGCGACGGCCGCTTGCCGTTGCTGAAGCCGATGTCGGAAGTTGCGGGCCGCATGTCGATCCAAGTCGGCGCGTACTTCTTGGAGAAGGCGCACGGCGGTCGCGGCGTGTTGATGGGCGGCGTGCCAGGCGTGCAGCCGGCGAGCGTTGTGATCCTTGGCGCCGGTGTCTCTGGCTATAACGCGGCGCAGATCGCTGTTGGCATGCGCGCGCGCGTGCAGGTGTTCGACAAGAATCCGGGCCGTTTGGAAGAACTGGATCGCGAGTTCAATGGTCGCCTTGAGACTGTGTACTCGACCTCTGCGGCGATCGCGGAAGCGATCAAGGAAGCGGACGTTGTTGTCGGCGCCGTGCTGGTTGCCGGCGCTGCTGCACCGAAGCTGATTACGCGCGATATGTTGAAGACGATGCGTCCGGGCTCGGTTCTGGTCGATATCTCGATCGACCAGGGCGGCTGCTTCGAAACATCGAAGGCGACGACGCACTCGGAGCCGACCTTCGTGGTCGACGGCATCGTTCACTATTGCGTCGCCAACATGCCGGGCGCTGTTTCGCGTACGTCAGCGTTCGCGCTCAACAACGCGACGCTGCCGTTCACGCTGGCGCTCGCCAACAAGGGCTACAGACAAGCCCTGCAAGACGATCCGCATCTGGCGAATGGCTTGAACGTCTATGAAGGCGCGATCACGCACGAGGCGGTCGCTAAGGATCTCGGCAAGCCGTATAAGCGTCCTGCTTGGCTGAGCTAACGGCGCTCGCTTTCCGCGGGGGCGCTTAAGTCCGCGTCCCTGGCGGATTGGTCGGCAGCGGCGTTTGCGACGGGTCCGTTGGCTTTCCCGATGCGCCTGGTGCTGGCTGAGCTGCTTGCGGCGGGGCGCTTGAGAACGCGCCGCCATTGGCGTTGTAGTTCAGCAATTGCGGGCCGGTGGGCGTTACTTCGAACACGAACGTCTCGGTGATCGCGCCGCTTGCGCAGGTGCGATTGTAGGTGACGGTGATGAAGTGGCCGTTGGTGGACATGTTGTTGTGCCACTGGTTCGGGTCACGGACCGCTTGCTCGCAGCCGAGTGCTCGTATCGTTGTGTTGAGCCGCTGAACGTCGGCAAATGTCGCGCCGCCGCGGAAGGCGGGGGCGGCGTCTTCGTAGATGGCGGAATCTTCGCCTGCGGTCTGGCGCTCATAGAATTGCGCCACTTGCGCTTCGATGGCGCTCAGATGGGCGCTGTTGATGCAGGCCGAGGCCAAGAGTGCGAGCGCTAATGCGCAGATCTGCTTGAGCATGGAACCCTCCCGCGCCGTATGGAGCGTGGAAAGCCGCGCGGCGTCAACTCTAGCGCGCGGTTGCGGGCGTGATCTGGATTGCGTCCGGCGCTGCGCCATCGGCATTCGCTGTCCACGTCACGATGATGTGGCGCGTCTGACTGCCGATCTCGCCAGTGTCGTTGTTCAGCGTGCTTTCATTGATCTCAAGATCGATGCGGCCGGGGTCATCCGAGAGCACGCGGTAATCTAGAAAATCACCAATGCTGAAAACGCGCGATGGCTCGGCCGGGCCGCGGAAGAAGGCGAGGTGCGTGCGCAAGCCGTTCATCGCCGGATCGCCGCCGGCCAAGCCGAAAAGGTGGCCGTCTGCGGTGTTTTGTTGGTTGGCGAGATAATCGACGCGCACAACGGAGGCGGCCCACTCCAGCGTGTCGCTCGCATCCAGCGCTTGCTCGGCGCGCGGCTCGCCGGATGCGCTGAGCGTGACGGGCGCTGGCTCTGGCGTTTCTGTTTCGCTGCCGTTCGATGCAGTGAAGTTGCACGACGCCAGCGCAACGCAGGCCAAAATCGCGATGAAAGATGCACGCATAAATGTTCCCCCCGGAATGGTTCGCAGCTGAGTATGGACGATCTCGCCGCGCGCGGTCCATAGAAAGCCATGGCCGTGACGAAAGCGAAGGTCCGCAAATTGGCGCTGGCGCTCGAAGGCGCCGTTGACGTTGTTCACGTCGATCGCCCGGCGTTTCGCACCAAGCGCAAAATCTTCGCGACGGTGCCGCCGAACGAAGAGCACGTGAATCTGATGTTCGATCCGGCGACGCAGGATTTCTTCTGCGAGCAAGCACCAGGCGTTATCGCGCCGCTGCCGGGCGGGTGGGGCCGGCTGGGCATGGCATATTGCGATCTGAAGCGCGCTGACGAGGCCTTTGAGCGGGACTGAGCCGTCACAATTCGCGTGCGCAGAGTGAAGCGCGATCACGAATGTGTGGGCGCGCGTCTCAAGTGGACCTTGGCGGCATCCTGGTGGTTACATCCATGCTGGCGCGCCCGTGAAAGGTTCTGTTCAGCATTAATGCAGTAGTGTGAAAGGCGTTGGAGTTCCGACCATGCTCGAGAAAAAAATCGGCGAGCCCTGTCCGACCTGCCAGACGCCGCTGCAGCGCCGTGCTTCCACATTCCGCACCATTGTCGGCGACGTCGCGTTCTGCGCGCGGTGTTGCTCTTCGTTCGAACTCGCGATCGAGGACGACAAGGTCATAGCGTTTGGACCAGAGTTCGCGCCGGGCTGACGCTCGATTTCTTGAACCGACCCCAGAGGCCTCACACGCCTCATCATCAACATTGCCGTTTTTCGAGACACGCGCCGGGGTTTGCCCCGTTGCGCGTCCGGCATGTCCGTGAAAGGGTGAGGAGCGGTCTGAATAGCGCCGCGCATAAGCGAGAAGCGGCGCCAGCCGCTGGCGCCGCCCGACCCCGATACGGGGACAACAAGGGAGGCAGCCTCATGCCTGAAAACAAAACAGCAAACGTGGTGAGGGCTATAGCCGTCGTCGGTCCGACCGGAGCGGGCAAGACGGCGTTGACGCAAGCTCTGGCTTCAGCCGCTTCGGGTGGTTCGGGAGCGATCCCGGCCGCGGCAGGCCAATCCACCGAAACCCAATTCACCGCCATCGATTTCATGGGCGATCACTACGCGCTCATCGACACCCCCGGCGCGGTGGACTTCCAAGCCGATGCGGACTTTGCCTTGCCAGGCGCCGACATGGCGCTCGTGGTCGCCGATCCTGATCCGGATAAAGCCGTATTGCTGCAGCCGTTCATGAAAGCGGTCGAAGACCTCGGAATCCCACGCGCCATCTTCATCAACAAAATTGATTCCGCGCGTGGCCGTGTGCGCGATTTGCTGGAAGCGTTGCAGCCGCTGTCGAGCATCCCGCTCGTGGCGCGCCAGATTCCGATTTGGACGGACGACAAGGTCTCCGGCTATGTCGATCTGGCGCTCGAGCGCGCGTTTCAATACGAGGCTGGCAAGCCGTCCAAGGTGATCGACATCCCCAAGGATTTGGCTGAGCGCGAGCACGAAGCGCGTTTCCACATGCTCGAACAGATCGCTGATTACGATGACGCGCTGATGGAGCAATTGCTCTCGGACGTTACGCCCGAGCGCGATGTCGTGTTCGCCGATCTCGTGCGCGAGATGCGCGAAGGCTTGATCGTGCCGGTCTTCTTTGGCTCGACCGCGCAGGGCTACGGCATTCGCCGGCTGCTGAAAGCCTTCCGGCACGATACGCCGGCGCCGGAGCACGCCGCCAAGCGTCTCGGCCTCGAAGGTGGCGGCGCTTACGTGATGAAAATCTCGCACGCGGGGCAGGCAGGTAAGCTCGCATACTCGCGCGTGTTCGGCGGCAAGATTTCGGATTCCGATCAGCTGACGCTGAGCGACAATTCGAACGCTCGCCCTGGCGCGCTGTTCGCTGTGCAAGGATCGCAGACTAAGAAGGTCGCGAGTGCGCCCGAGGGCGATATCGTCGCCATCGGCAAGCTTGATCCGGTTGCGGCTGGTGATGTGCTTGGTCAGAGCAAGGCGCTGCGCATCGAGCGCAAGAAGCGTTTCCCCGTCTATCAGCTCGCTATCGCCACCAAGGATCGCAAGGATGACGTGCGGCTCTCGGGTGCGTTGCAGAAGCTGGTTGAGGAAGATGCAGGGCTTGAGGTCGTGCACGATCAGACCACGCACGAAATCCTGTTGCGGGGCCAAGGCGAGCCGCATTTGCGTTCGGTGTTGGAACGGCTGAAGGGCCGCTTCAATGTTGATGTGGCAACTGCGCCGCCATCGACGCCGTACCGGGAGAGCTTGCGGAAGACTGCGGAAGTGCGCGGTCGTCACAAGAAGCAGACAGGCGGGCACGGCCAGTTTGGTGATTGCGTCATCCAAGTGAAGCCATTGCCGCGCGGCGAGGGCTTTCAGTTCGTCGATAAGATCACTGGCGGCGCTATTCCGCGCCAATGGATTCCTGCCGTCGAGGCCGGCGTCAAAGATGCGATGGTGAAAGGCGCGATTGGCTTTCCGGTTGTCGATGTCTCGGTGACTTTGATCGACGGTTCGTTCCACGCCGTGGATTCAAGCGAGCACTCGTTCCAGCAGGCTGGGCGACTCGGCATGCAGGAGGCGATCGAAGCCTGTGGCACGGTGCTGCTCGAGCCGATTGAGAAGCTGACCATCTACACGCCGAGCGCCGGCACGCCGAAAATCAACTCGGCGGTGTCGAGCCATAATGGCCAGATCCTCGGCTTCGAGCCGCGCGATGGCTGGCAAGGCTGGGACAAGGTCGAAGTTTATCTGCCGCAATCGGAGAGGCAGAATTTCATCATCGAGTTGCGTTCGCTGACGCAAGGCTTGGCGACGTTTGAAGCCGCGTATGATCACATGGTGGAAGTCAGTGGTCGGCGCGCGGACGATGTTGCGAAGCGTGCGCAGGCGGGCGCGGGGTAGTTAAGTCGTCATCCCGGACACGCGCAGCGTGATCCGGGACCCAGGGGCGACCAACTCAGTGTTGGCCCCTGGGTCCCGGGCTCTCAGCTTTGCTGAGCCCCGGGATGACGAACTTTGTGCGCGCGCCCTCTAACGCGGCCACAGCACCATTTGCGTTTGCGTGACGAGTGCTACGGCTTTGCCGTCGGCGGTCTCGATTTTGGTTTGCCAAACGCTGGTGTTGCGACCGCGATGCGCTGGCGTGGTTTCGCCGCGCACAATGACGCCAGCTTTCGCACCGCCGAGGAAATTGGTTTTGCTCTCGATCGTGGTCGTGCCGATCGCGCCTTCAGGCAGGGCCATGAAGGCGCCGATTGCGCCGAGCGAATCTGCGAACGCCATAATCGCGCCGCCGTGCAGGATGCCGCCTGCTGTGCAGAGATCGTCGTGCACCACGAGTTCGCCGACAACACGCTCGGCATTGGCCTCGACAATCGCAACGCCCATTAATTTGGCGAATGGCATCGTATCGGCGGGGTTCATGGATGCAGCTCCGGTTTCAGCTTCGAGATGCGGCGTTCATCGTAAGCCGCCCATAGGCACGCGGTCACGATCAATATCGCGCCCATGTAGACTTCCGCGCGCGGGACTTCCCTAAAAATCAGATAGCCGATGGCGCTGGCCCAGATCAGTTCGGTGTAGTGGATCGGCGCCAATTGTTGCGCTTCGGCACGAGCATAGGCACGCGCCATCAGATACATGAACACCGCCGCAAGCGCGCCCATCAGCAGGAAGAACGGCCAGGTCTCCATCACTGGCGGTGTTGCGAAAACGATGGTCGGGATCAGCAAGATGACGCCCGGAAAGAAGCTGGTCATCAGACCGACGATCGGCGCGCCGTCCTTTTGTGAACGCTCGCGCAGCAGCACCATGGCGATGGAAAAGAAGAAGGCCGAAACCAAAACCGCCGCGACGCCCAGATCGTGCTGCGGCGATTCCGCTTCGCTTGGTGCGCCCTGCATGGCGACGATAACTCCGCCAAATCCAATCACGGCGCATATGACGCTTGATGGGCGGATGCGCTCCTTCAGGATCAGCGCCGCCACGAACGGCGCCATCAGCGGATAGATAAACGACAACGTCACCGCTTCGGCCAGCGGCAAAACTGAGAGCGCCCAGAAGAAGGTGACTGCGCAGGTGGCGATGACGAAACCGCGTAGACCATGCGCGCGCCACATCTCTGCGCTGATCGCTGGACGCCCAGCGCGCCAGTAGATCAGAAACGAAAACACCGCCCCGAAGAGATAGCGGCCGAAGGCGACCAGAAGGACGTGATTGCTCGCGGCAAGAAACTTGATCGTCGCGTCCATCGACGCGCCGGCCATGATCGCCAGTGTCAGAACCAGCGCGGGCGGCAGCGCGCGACCGAACATGAAAACTCCCCGCGCGCCTTTTGGCCCGCGGGGAGTTCAACGGCAATGCCGTTAGTCGCTTGTTACGGCGTGGCCGGGGGTGCGGTTGCGTCGCCCGGGACGGCGTCTGCGCCATCAGCAGCTTCGTCGATGGCTTCGCCGGCTTCTTCACCCGGGCCTTGGCCAGGGTCAGTCGTGCCGGTGGTGGACTGTTCGTATGCAGTATCAGCAGCTTCGCCGGCTTCTTCGGCCGGACCTTGGCTGCAAGCGGCAGCGCCGAGTGCCAGTGCGCTGGCGGCGATCAAAGCGATAGAACGCATGTTTCTCACTCCTCGTTGTCCCGTGATTGGGTTTGTCCCGTTACGGGTTTGTGGTGGGATTGCCGTCGGTGGCGTCCTCAACGGACTCGGCAGCGTCTTCGCCAGCTTCCTCAATGGAATTGCCGGCGTCTTGTGCGGCGTCTTCAAGTTCTTCGCCGGCATTTTCGAGCGACTCGGCAGCCGTCGGCTCCCGTTCGACCGTCGTTTCCTGTGTGCAGGCACCGAGTGTTAGAAAGCTCGCCGCTGCAAGCGCGACCAAAGCTGGCTTCAACATGAAAACTCCTTGTTAGGCACTCGCCGGGGGTAAGAACGTTGGCGCCGTGGACACGGTTCCGTGCGCGATTCAAATTCTGGTTCCTCTCAGGCTCTGGCCTGGAGCGGCGGGCCAGCTATAAGGCCGACAACGAGGGAACAATGGCCGCTGAGCTCAACGAAGACCAAACGCTGATCGTCGATACCGCTCGCGCGTTCGCGATGGAACGCCTGCGCCCGAACGCGGCGCGATGGGAAGCGGAAGGTCTCGACCGCGGCGTGCTCGTCGAATTGGCCGAGCTGGGTTTCGCCGGTATCTATGTGAAGGAGGAGCACGGCGGCTCCGGCCTCACGCGCCACGACGCGACATTGATCTTTGAGGAGCTCTCGCGCGGTTGCGTCGCGACGGCGGCGTTTTTGTCGATCCACAATATGTGCGCGTGGATGATCGATAGTTTCGGCAGCGAAGAGCAGCGCGCGCAATGGGTGCCGCAGCTCACGCAAATGCAGAAGGTTGCGTCGTATTGTTTGACCGAGCCGGGCTCAGGTTCCGACGCGGGCGCGCTGCGAACAACGGCGAAGGCGGATGGAAACGCGCACTACGTGCTCAACGGCTCGAAAGCCTTCATCTCGGGTGCGGGTTTTTCCGATCTCTACGTCTTGATGTGCCGCACTGGTGAGGACGGGCCGAAGGGCGTCTCCACCGTGCTGGTAGAGAACGGGACCAAAGGGCTCTCGTTCGGCAAGATGGAAGACAAAATGGGTTGGCGCGCTCAACCCACCGCCATCGTGAACTTCGAAGACTGCCGCATCTCCGCCGATGATCGCATCGGTCCTGAGGGCGAAGGCTTTAAGTACGCGATGAAGGGCCTTGATGGCGGGCGCTTGAACATTGCCGCGTGCGCCTTGGGCGGCGCGCAGGACGCGTTTGATCGCGCGCTGCAATATGTCCAAGAGCGCAAGCAGTTCGGCAAGCGCATTGCCGATTTCCAGAACACGCAGTTCACCTTGGCCGATATGGCTACCGATCTCGCTGCTTCTCGCGCATTGCTGCACCAAGCCGCGCAGAAGCTCGACGCCAAAGCGCCGGACGCGACCAAGTTCTGCGCCATGGCCAAGCGCTTCGTTACAGACACGGCGTTCAAGGTCGCCGATCAAGCGCTGCAGCTGCACGGCGGCTACGGCTATCTCGCTGATTATGAGGTCGAGCGCATCGTCCGTGATTTGCGCGTGCACCGGATCTTGGAAGGCACCAACGAGATTATGCGCGTCATCATTTCGCGCGAGCTTCTGAAATCATGAGGCGGCGTGACGTCCTGATTGGCGCTACGGCTTTGGCGGGGTGTGCGAGCATGGGTGAGAGCACGCACAGAGGGCCAATCGTGATCGCGCACCGCGGCGCGAGTGCTTATCGTCCAGAGCACACGCTCTCGGCCTACAGGCTCGCGATTGAGCAAGGCGCGGATTTCATTGAGCCAGATCTGGTGATGACGCGCGACGGCGTGCTCGTCTGCCGGCACGAAAATGAAATCTCCGGCACGACTGATGTTGCCGATCGACCTGAGTTCGCTGACCGCCGCAAAGAGAAAACGGTCGATGGCGTCACCGCGACAGGTTGGTGGGTCGAGGATTTCGATCTCGGTGAATTGCGCGATCTGCGCTGCAAGGAGCGCCTGCCGCAGCTCCGTCCCGGCAACACCACGTACGATGGCCAAGACTACATCCCAACTTTCCTCGACGCGCTCAATCTCGCGCAGCAATCAGGCGTCGGCATCTATCCGGAGCTGAAGCATCCGACCTTCTTGCATGGGATCGGGCTCGACCCAGTGCCTGCGCTCATCAACGCGGTACGGCAGATGGGCGGCCAAAGCGCTGCTGACATCATGTACGTGCAGTGCTTCGAGACCGAAGCGATCTACGATCTGGCGCGCATGTCGTCGCTGCGCTGGCAGTGCGTGCAACTGCTGTCGAACGGCGGCGGCCCGTTTGATCGGCCGCCGGAGACTTATGCGGCGATGCTGAGCGATGACGGCATGCTTCAGATGCGCGATCGCGGCGTCACCGGGCTTGGCGTCGAGAAGAGTCTCGTCATTCCGCGCGATTCAAGCGGCCGTTCGCTGCCTGCGACGGACCTCGTTCAACGTGCGCATACGCATGGCTTTGTCGTGCATCCGTGGACGATGCGGCCAGAGAATTACTTCCTGCCGGCGGAACTCCGTCGCGGCGATGCAAGCGCGCCGGACTACTTGCGTCAGCACGGCGATTTCCAAGCGGAGTTGCGCGCGTTTTATGCGGCAGGCGTCGATGGCGTATTTAGCGATGCGCCGGACGTAGCAGTGGCAGCGCGCGCTTAAGCGACGCGGCGCATTGCTTGTTGGCGGTTGAGGATCGGGCGCTGCGCGTCCAGCAGGTCTTTCTCAACGCGCTCGCGGGTTTGATCGTCCTTCACTACCAGGATGTGGATTTCTTTGGCGCCGAGATTTTCGGCTGCGGCCCACATGTCGTGGCGCGCAAGTGACTTGGCGAGGTCTTCGGTCTTGCCGGCGAAGAGCGTGATCGGGCCGCCCCAATCGTGGGTCGGCTGGTCGTGCGGTTTCACGAACATGTAGACGCCGCCTACAGGCTCCCAAACGCGCGCAGCACGGACGATCTCGAACTCGTACCAGCGACCGCTCGCGCCCTGCCAATTGTAGGTGTTCATCGAAGCCCCTTCGAAACCAGACCACTGACGAACCTAGAGTGAGTCGGCGTGGGGCAAAGGGATGCCGTTCAGGCAGCCGGATCGATGCTCACAGAGCGGGCCTCCGCGGCGTCGAAGAATGCGGGCCAGAAACGATCCAGCGCCTGCGCCTGGATTGCGGCATGATCGGGCCGGTCGATGGGAACAATGCGCAGATCGACTTGGCTGAAATCTGGCGCGGAACTGGGTGAAGTCTGCACCCATGCCGCATAATCCGCCCCCGAAACATAAAGCGAGAAGCGTTCGGGCTCGTGCTCCAGCAGGTCTGACATCAGCACGAGGCGGCGGCGTGGGATCTCTTCGCCGAAATCCGGATCAGCCGCGACCGCGCGCAAACCAGCGATGATCGGTGACGCGCGCGCAGGGCCAGCGGCGCCGGCGCTGCGCAATGCGCGGTCTAATGCGTCGGCGAAATCCTCGTCCCAACGTTGCTGCGTGAGGCGCGCGTTTTCAAACAAAGGGTTCGTCTGCTCGGGCGGACGCGGCAGGCATTTTGAGAACAGGATGGTTGGCTCCTGCGGCCGGCGCACATTGATGCGCATGATGGTGAGCCGATCATACTGGCCAAGCCGTGCGCGCTCTTGCGCAAGCACGGCGGAAAGCTTGCGGCGGTGGCGCGTTTCAAGACGATCGGTGGAGTCGACCAGGATGATCGTATGTGCGCCGATCGGCGCATCGGTGCGGCAGAGCGTTTCGGCATCCGTAGGCGGCGCGCGCAACAGGAATGACGCCGCGCCCAAACCGCCCAGCACCAAAGCGGCGACGACGATCAGCACTACGCCAAGCGCGTTGCGCGCGCCGGCGCCGCGTGCGCGCCTCACGCGCTTTGACCCTGGTCGAGTTGGGTCGTGGTTTGATCGAGATCGGCGAGTAGGCCTTCAAGCGCTTGCGCCGATTGCGCTTGTGCTTCGATCAAGCGTGCGTGTGCTTCGTCGATCATCGCGGCGGCGCCGGTGAGGGCGTCGAGCGCGGGGCCTGCGGCGGGTGGCGGCGTGCCGAAATAGGCGGGCGCTGGCATGGTGCGTGCGCCGGCGTTTTCCTGGCGGTAGAAATGGATCGCATCAGCGGCGGCTTGATCGAGCGCGCGGGCTTGGGCGTCCAGGCCCTCGATCTTGTCGGCGGCGGCGTCGAAGGCGCGTTTCATCGCTTCGTATTCGGCGCGCATCTTTTCCATGCGGGCGGAGAGCGCATCGCGCGCGGCGGTGATTGGTTTTTCGAGTTCGAGCCGCGCGCCTGCGCGGAAGTCGGAGAGCGCGTCGCCAGCGTCGCGCGCTGCGCGATCCATCTTGCCATAATCGGGATAGGGATCGTCGAAACCGGAATAGCCTTTGAGCGCCGCAAACACCCAGACGCCGGCGCCGAGCATCAAGAGGATAATGGATTGTGGCGAGTCGAGCTGCAGCAGCGACCACAAATGGAAGCTCGCATCCGAACCCATATCGACTTGCCGCCCAGCCAATGCCGCCAATTGATCGCGCCAGTCCGCCGCGAAAAGATTGAGCATCAGCGCCAGGAGCGTGAGCGCGCCGAAGACGAGCGCGCCAAGCGCTTTCATCGGCAAACGCCGGTGCTGCAAATAGCGCAGACCAAGATAGCCGGCGAGGTAGCCGAGCGTCACGTTCGCGCCCGACAAGCCGATCGCGGTGATCGCGCCGCCAAGCAAACCGCGCGCGTCGTCTTCGGCGAAGAGTGCAGCGCTAAACAAAGCCTCAAATACCGCCGCGCAGAACAACAAGCCGGCTTGGAGGAGTGTCGATTTTGGATAGACGGCGCCGCGCCGCAGCTGTTGCGCGCTCTTGAAGGCGTCGAGATCTGCGCGACCTTGCGCGGCGCGTGTGGTCGCTTCAGTCCAATCGTGCGCCAAACGGCCTGCGGCCTGTTTCAGTGTCAGCCGCGCATCGAGCGCCGGGCCAGCAAAATCTTGTGGCTGCGGCGCCAGCGCCCGCAAACGTCGCTCGGCATCAGAGCGCGCCTCGTGCCGGAGTTGATCTATACGCGCGCGTTCGCCGCCGACGACGTCAATAATCGCGGTCTCGGTGGTAGAGAGCTGGTTGTCGTCTTGGCGGGGCAGGTTTCGGCCGGCGTCTTCGCGTGCACGTTTCTTGATGCCGAGGCGCTTATCGAGCGCGCCGACACTCATACCCTGCGGTGGTTTCAGCGCAGGCATCGCCTTCGCTGTTCGAGCAGACCCGCCGTCCATCGCCAGCTCCCGCGCCGTTAAAGCGCGGATGCACCGCTTCTCCAAGCGCAAAGGCCGGGCTATCAGGTCTCGTGATCAATCTTTCTGACCTTCTGGCGCTCGCCGAAGCCGCTGCGGCGGAAGCAGGCGCAGCACTATTGGCCAACCGCGTCGGCTGGAGCGTCATCGAGGCCGAGGAAGGCCGCGAGGTGAAGATCGAAGCGGATAAGCACGCCGAGGCGCTCATCCTCGACGCCATCTCTAAGGCGTCGCCCTTTCCGATCATCTCAGAAGAAGCCGGCTGGGTGCGGGCGCAGGCGGCGGGGGAGCGTTATGTCTGGGCGATCGATCCGCTCGACGGCAGCGTCAATTACCTCCGCGACTATCCCCATTGCGCTGTCTCCATTGCGCTTCTCGATGGGGGCGACCCGGTGCTCGGTATTGTGGATTGTTTTGTGCTCGGTGAGCGCTTCAGCGGGATCGTCGGCCAGGGCGCGCGGCTCAATGGCAAGCCAATCCGGGTCTCCGAAATTGGCGAACCTGGTCAGGGAATTCTCCAGACGGGCGTGCCATCGCGCGCCAGCCCGGAGTCGATGAAGCTTTTTGAAGAACGGCTAGCGACGTGGCGCAAAGTCCGGATGATCGGCTCGGCAGCCACCGCACTGGCGTATGTCGCGGCCGGCAGGGCTGAGGCTTATCGGGAATCCGGCTCCATGATCTGGGACGTGGCGGCGGGTTGTGCGCTGGTGAAGGCGGCTGGTGGCGAATTTCGTATCGTAGGCGAAGCGTTGGACCGGCCGCTGGAAGTGGCCGCCGGCAACGGCAAGGCGCCGATGCCAGCCTAGTGATCAAAATGATCCAATTGCGTGGCCGCGACGGATAAAAGTGGCGCCGTCGTTAAACTCACGAAAAGGTTGTGTGGGAACCTGATCGCTAAGGTGGACGGGTGATTTGGGTCCGCCTAGTGTTTGTTTTGCATGGGACAGAGGGGCGGGGATGCCACTCAAAACGGTCATAGTTGGCAATGCCGACGCGGTTCGAGCCGCGTCAGCGCAGTCGCATGCCTGGACTAATATTGAGGTCGTTGGCGCGGCGCTCATCGGCGCCGGCGACACTGACCTAAAGTTGCTCGCGCGCGCGCCGATGTGGGAAGCGATCGATGTCGCGGCTCTCGATGCGCAAGCGCTGATCCTTGCTGAACCGCCGGCCGACGGCGCCACCGCGCGCGCCATTCTCGAACGCACCGCCCATGCGCGCATGAAGTTGATGCTGATCGAAGGCGGGGCGCTGCGGCGCGTGCGTTTGGATGATCTGCTCGGCCGCCGGCTTGGCGCTGTCGATTGGGCGCGCATTCGCGCCATGATCGAAGGCAAGCGCGTGCTGATCACCGGCGGTGGCGGCTCGATCGGCGGCGAGCTTGCACGCCGCATCGCCACGCATCAGCCGGCGCAGCTGACGTTGATCGATAGCTCCGAATTCAATCTCTATCGCATCCACCGTGATTTGCCCGATGCGCAGATCGCACTCGCGGATGTGCGCGACGCAGCCTCAGTGCAGCGTTGGATTTCTGCGGCGCGTCCAGACATCGTCTTTCATACGGCCGCACTGAAGCAGGTGCCGATCGTCGAGAGCTTTCCCAGTGAGGGCGTGCTGACCAATGTGTGGGGTCTGCGCAATGTTGCGGAAGCAGCGCATGCGGTCGGCGCGGATTTGATTTTTGTTTCGACAGACAAGGCGGTGGATCCGTCAGGCGCCATGGGCGCCTCGAAGCGTTTGGGCGAAATTTATTGCCAGGCGCTGGATCGCGTCGCCGGACGCCGCGCGATACCTGTGCGTCTCGGTAATGTGCTGGGTTCGACTGGTTCGGTGTCGCCGATCTTTGAAGACCAGCTCGCTGCAGGCGGGCCGCTTACCGTCACCGATCCGGACGTGACGCGCTTTTTCCTCACTATCCCGCAAGCTGCGAATGCGTTGCTGCAAGCGGCGGCGGTGGGTTTGGTCAATCCTGATCAGCGCGGCGCGGCGTTCGTGATTGAAATGGGCGAGGCGCTGCCGGTTGTAGAACTGGCGCGCGAAGTGATCCGCCTCGAGGGCCTGCGGCCTGAGGAAGATGTGGCGATCACCTTCACCGGCTTGCGCGCCGGCGAGAAGCTGCACGAAGCTTTGATCGCCTCGGACGAATGGCGCGAAGACGATCTGGCGCCTGGCGCAATAACGGTTGCGTCTGCGCCGCATGGCTTGGCTGATGTGCGCGAGCGCATCGAGCGTTTGGCGATGCTCGCGCGCCAAGGCGCCGACGAAGCCGTGCGCGAAGCGTTGTTCGCCGCTATCGCGACGCCTGCCGTCAGCGACGGTGAAGAGCGCGCCGCCGGTTAGTCCAGCGTCTGTCTGAAGCGCAGCAGCGCCAGCGATCCTAGCGCAATCAAGATCACCGCTAGCGGCCACAGATCGTTCAAGATGTCGCCAAGCCCCGCACCCTTCAGCACGACCTCGCGCACGATGCGCAGAAAGTGCGTGATCGGCAGCGCTTCGCCGATCGCTTGCGCCCATCCTGGCATGGCGCGGAACGGAAACATGAATCCTGAGAGCAGGATCGACGGCAGGAAGATGAAGAACGTCATCTGCATCGCCTGCATCTGCGTGCGCGCCGCGGTCGAGATGAGATAGCCCAGCATCAAATTGGCGAAGATGAAAAGCGTCACCGCGATCAGGAACGCGATGAACGAGCCCGCAAACGGAATGCGGAAGAGTAACGTCGCCACGATCAACACGATCGCAACCTGAATGGCGCCGACGCCGATATAGGGCGTGGTCTTGCCGATCATCACTTCGAGTGGTCGCACCGGCGTCGCGAGCAGGTTTTCCATCGTCCCGCGCTCGGTTTCGCGCGTGAGCGCGATCGAGGTGATCATCACCATGGTCATGGTGAGAATGACGCCAAGCAACGCCGGCACGATGTTGAAGGCGGACACGCCCGCCGGATTGTAGCGGCGATGGACGACGATCTCATATGGCGGCGGTGCGCGGGCGAGGAAGGCGAGCGGACCGACAAACTCCGGCGCGAACGCCGATTGCGCGATGCGCTCAATGCCGCTGAGTGCGCCCGATGCCGCGACCGGATCGCTGGCGTCCGCCGCGATCAGGATTTGCGGGCGCTCGCCGCGCACCAGCCGCCGCTCAAACCCTTCGGGAATGGAGATGAGGAACGTAGCATCGCCTGAGCGCAGCATGCTTTCGGCTTCCTCGGCATTGTATGAAACCGCGACGACATCGATGAATGTCGATGCGCTAAGCGACGCAAGAAACGCGCGCGTCATTGGCCCATCTTCGCGCATCTCGACGACGGCGGGCAGGTGACGCGGATCGGTGTTGATGGCGAAGCCGAACAGAACGAGCTGCATGATCGGCATCATGATCATGATCGCAAACGTCGGCCGGTCGCGCCGCATCTGCACCAGTTCTTTCAAGAACACAGCGAAGACGCGTGACCAGGAGAGGTCGAGCAGGTTGGGCAATTTCATTGGAAATTGTCCATCGCGCCGGACATCAGATAGATGAATATCTCCTCGAAGCCCGGTTCGATTGGTTCGATCTCGACGTGTGGCTGCGCAAGCTTTACCGCGCGCACGGCGCGTTCAAGGGCTGCCGGATCTTTCGCGCACGCGTGAATCTCAGCGCCAAAGCGGGCGACGAGGTCAACGCCAGGCGCTGCCTCCAACATTTCTTGCGCCTTCATCAGCGGGCGGCCGGCAATACGCCAGCCCTTGAGGCCGATCTGCTTCGGGATGTCGGCAGTCGGCGCGTCGATCAGCTTTTTGCCGTAGGCGATGTAGGCGATTGAATCGCACTGTACGGCCTCGTCCATGTAGTGCGTGGAGACGAGTGTGGTGACGCCTTGTGCGGAATAACGCCGGATCGCATCCCAGAAATCGCGTCGTGCTTTTGGATCGACGCCAGCCGTCGGCTCATCGAGCAGCAGCACTTCCGGCTCGTGGATCATGCACGCCGCGAGCGCGAGGCGTTGTTTCCAACCGCCTGAAAGTTTGCCTGCAAGCTGTGCTTGGCGCTCGCTGAGGCCTAAGTCTTCCAGCGCGCGATCGACGCGGCCAGCGCGATCATCGAGGCCGTAGAGGCGCGCGATAAATTCCAAATTCTCGCGGATCGATAGATCTTCGTAGAGCGAGAATTTCTGCGTCATGTAGCCGACGCGTTCTTTGATCTTCAGGCTTTGTTCGAGCACGTCGAAGCCCAGAACTTCGCCCGCGCCACTCTCGGGCTTCAGCAGGCCGCAGACCATGCGAATGGTTGTCGTTTTGCCGGAGCCGTTCGGACCCAAAAAGCCGTAGATCGCCCCGCGCGGGACACTGAGATCGAAATTATCGACCACCTTTCGCCCGCCATAACTCTTGGTGAGCCCGCGCACGTCGATGACGAGTTCGTCAATCATCGGCGAGGCGCACATCAACCGGCATGCCCGGCCGGATCGGCCCCCGCGCGTCGAGTCGTGCTTCAACGAGAAAAACAAGCTTCTCGCGCTGATCGAGCGAGTAGATCACGGGCGGCGTAAATTGCGGCTCGCGCGCGATGAAGCTGATGGTGGCCGCTTGTGGCGCATTGCAACCATCGCAGCTCACCATCACGCGCGCGCCGACGCTAAGCTGCGCAAGCAAAGCCTCCGGCGCGAAGAAGCGCACTTTCATGTTTTCCGGTGCGAGCAGGGCCGCAATCGGTTGGCCCGCTGTGACGATCTCGCCGGGGCGCAGGAATATTTGTTCGATTGTGCCTGCAGCGGGTGCGGCGCCGCCGAGATCTCTGACGCGCTGGCGCGCTAGGCCGCTTGAAGCGTTGACAGCGCTGGCTTCGCGGCGCGCTTGCGCCAGTTGTGCGTTGGCCGTGTCGCGAGCGGCGCGATCAGAATCCAAACGTGCGCGTGGATAGAAGCCGCGATTGAAGAGTTCGAGGCCGCGTGCATAGTTCGTCTGCGCCAAGTTCGCCTGCGCCTGGGCTGTGCTGATTGCGGAGCTCGCCGCCGCCGCTTGCGCGTTGGCGCTCTGCGCGTTCAACGAAAGTCGCTCAGGATCGAGCGTGAACACGGGCGCACCGGCTTCGACCGCATCGCCCTCGCGCACAAAAAGCTCGCCAAGGACGCCGGATTCTTGACTGGCGAGGTAGATGTAGTTCGCCTCGCCATAGCCTTGCATGACGTTGGACGGTTCGCGCGAACAGGCGGCGGCCAAGAGCGCGAGGGTGACGACAACAAAGCGCTTCATGCGCGGTTCTCCAGCCCGCTGAGCAGGATGTCGAACTGGGATTCGATCAGCTTTTGCGGGTCGCCCAGAGCGGATTCTCCGCCCAGGACGTGCGTCCACAGGCCTTCAAACAGAATCGGGCCGATGAAAGCGCGGGCGACGGCCTTAGTGTCGACGGCGCGGATGACGCCTTTTGCTTTGCCGGCGTCGATCAACGCTTCGAGCGCGCCGCGCGCCTTTTCGACGACGTTGACGCGATAATATTCTGCGATCTCCGGGAAACGGCCCGAGAGGCCAATCACCAGACGCGGCACTGCGAAGACACGCGCATCGCCGATGCGGTGCGCCGCAGCGGTGGCCAGCATGCGGAGCGTCATTAGCGGATCTGCTTGGCCCGCGAGCGCTAAGCTTTGCACCTGGCTGGCGAGCGGGCCGATCTTCGCTTCGATCAAAGCTTCGAGCAGCGCCGTCTTAGATGGGAAATAGAGATAGATCGCGGCTTTTGAGATGCTGGCGGTTTTGGCGATGTCCTCCATCCGCGCCGCTTCGAAGCCGCGCGCCGTGAACTCCTCCAAGGCTGCCTCAAGGATTTCCTCGGGCCGAGCGTCGGCGCGCCGGCGCCAGCGCGGGGCCGTTGGTTTTTGGGCTGAGGGGCTCATGCCTTTTATATAACTGAACGGTCAGTTAGTTGCAAGCGGTATGTGATGGGGTCGTGCCGCGGGCAAAAAATTGGGGGGCGGCTTGCGCCGCCCCCCTGTCAGGGAAGAGCTCTGAGAAGTGGTGTCGTCGATTAGTAGCGCGCCGTGAAGACGAGGCTCCATGTTTGCGGCGCGCCGTAATAGACGGTGCGGATGTTGCCGACTGACGAGAAGTCCTGACCTTCGGTCTTGTAGACTTCGTCGCCGAGGTTGCGGCCGACGAGGGCCACGCTCAGCGTGTCGTTCGGGCGATAGGTGATGTTGGCGTCGTACAGCCAGTAATCATCCTGGAAGAGGCCCGGCACTGGCGTGGCCGTGCCGACATTGCCGAGGATGAACGTGCTGTCGACCGCCAGCGCCATTTCCGAACGGAAGCGCGCCGATGCGCCGAGCACGAGATCGCCAGCGCCGCCGAGATTCAGCGTGTAGTTGCCGCCGAAGCGCGCGGTCCATTCCGGCGAGAAGGCCGGCGTCTGGAATGCACGCGAGCCGCCTGGGAAACGCGTGTCGGCGAAGTCGTTATACTGCGCGTCGAGGTAGCCGATTTGCGCGTCGAGTGAGAGCGCTTGGAACGGGTTGAAATTCAACTCGAGTTCAGCGCCGTTCATTTCGAGCTCGCCGGCATTGATGACGGTGAGTTCTGGGCTCGGCAGGCCGGTGCCCGGATCGGTGACCGTGCCGGCGATGCGCGCTTGGAATGCTTCAAAGATGTTGTGGAACACCGTGAAGTTGGCGCGCAGACGGCCGTCCATCCAATCGCTGCGGAGACCCGCTTCGTACGAGGTCGCGATTTGCGGATCGTACGGCGCTTGTTCGCCAGGATTGTTGGCGCGGCCGTTGAAGCCGCCCGATTGGAAGCCGCGCGCGGCGCGTGCGTAGATCATCATGTTGTCGGTGAGATCGTAGTCGGCCGAGACCATCGGCGAGAAATCGTCCCAGGTCTCTTCGATGTTGAACCCGAACGTCGCGTTGAATGCGGGCGCATTGTAGAACGTCGAGGTTGAACGCACGTATGTCTTGGTTTCTTCCGTATAGCGCGCGCCGGCCGAAATGTTGAAGCGATCGGTGACGGCGAACGTGCCGTTGGCGTACGCGGCGTAACTGCGGGTTTGCAGGTTGTCGTCGATCGTGCGCGTGAAGCTGGTCAGCGGGGTGCCGAACAGCACAACGCCGTTCACGAGATCGTCGGCATAGGCTTCTTGGTGCGAGCCAATGTCTTCGGCCATGTAGAAGAGGCCGCTGACCATGGTGAAACGATCCGATTCATAGATCGCTTGGAATTCTTGGCTCAGTTGGTTTTGACGCACGCCGACGAAGACGTCGCCAATTTCAAGCGTGGTCGCATCGATATCGACGAAGTCATCATAGTCGAGATCGCGGAACGCCGTGATCGAACGCAGCGCCCAGTCCGGCGTGATTTGCCAAGATGCGCGCAGCGAAACGCCCTCGTGCTTCAAGTCCGACGTGTTCGGCAGGCCAGGCGTGGCCGATGCTTCGAAATTGTACGCAGGCTCGGAGGGGATCGGCAGGATCGTTGCACCGAGCAAATTGGTGAGCGAGGTCTGGGCCTGACCCATGGTGAGAGCGGTGTGCTCTTCGGCCATGTCGCCCGAAATATCGATCGAGAAATTCGGGGTGATGTCCCACGCGGCTTGAATGCGTGCGCCGAAGCTGTTGCGATCGTTGTATTCTGCGGTCGTCAGCGGATCCTGGACATAACCGTCGCGAACCGCACCGAAGAGGGCGCCGCCAATCGAGAAGTTTTCGCTGAGCGGCGTCGAGCCGACGAGGCGGCCTTCCATCTGGCCGTAATCGCCGACCGTGAACTGCGCCAAGGCGCGCGTTTCATCGCCTGGGCGGCGGGTCACGATCTTGACTGCGCCGCCAACCGTGTTGCGGCCGTAAAGCGTGCCTTGCGGGCCGCGCAGAACTTCGACGCGTTCGATGTCGAACATTTCCATCTGCGTGCCGCGGATACGTGAATAGTAGACGTCGTCAACATAGAAGCCGACGGCAGGGTCGAACGTCTGCAGCGCGTCCGGTTGGCCGACGCCGCGAATGTAGATGTTGGTGGAGTTCGAGGAGCCGCGACCCTGAACAATGTTCAGGTTCGGCACCGCGCCTTGCAGGCCGGTAGAGTCCGTCGCGTTGAGGCGCTCAAGCGCTGCTTCCGAGAAGGCTGAAACCGAAGCAGGGACGTCCTGCAGGCTTTCCGCCGTACGACGCGCGGTGACGATGATCTCTTCATCGGCATCTTGCGCCATTGCTGGTGCGCACAACGCAAATGGCGCTGCGCAAACCGTTGCGAACA
>CAYZIJ010000002.1:0-161288 GCA_964478365.1 uncultured Terricaulis sp. | reverse complement strand
GCGTCTTGCGATACGCCTCCGGCATCCAATCCTTCGGCTCGATGAACTCGTCAGCTGCGACACGGCGCTCGAACGCCGCGATCAAAGCGGGATCTTCCGCGACCGCCGCAACCGCTGCCTTCTTGTCCTTGCCGCTTAGATCGGTGGTGTACATGCGCTGGACCTTTTGGAAGTTGCTCGTTTATACCATTCGCTGACCGATCGGTCAATTAATTACATTGACCGTTTTGTCTAAGGAGCATAGGCCAATCGCGCTTACAATGGAGCGGGCCGATGAGCTTCGAAACCATCCTGTTCAGCCTCGACGACGGCGTCGCGCGTTTGACTTTAAATCGGCCGGATCGACTGAACTCGTTCACCGTGCAAATGCACGGCGAAGTCGCGCAAGCATTGGAACAAGCTTCTACCGCGCGCGTGTTGGTGCTGACGGGTGCAGGGCGCGGCTTTTGCGCGGGGCAGGATTTATCCGATCGCGCCGTGGCGCCGGGTGGCGATGGCGTTGATCTCGGTGAGTCACTCGAGAACCGCTACAATCCGCTGATCCGCAAACTCACGTCGCTGCCGATGCCGGTAATCTGCGCGGTGAATGGCGTCGCCGCCGGCGCTGGCGCAAACATCGCGCTCGCCTGCGATATCGTGATCGCGGCGAAGAGCGCGAAATTCATTCAGAGCTTCGCAAACATCGGCCTGATCCCCGATAGCGGCGGAACATCGACTTTGCCGCGCCTCGCCGGCCAAGCGCGCGCTTTGGGCTTGGCGCTGACGGGCGAGCCGCTGACGGCGGAACGCGCCGAAGCTTGGGGCATGATCTGGAAATGCGTCGATGACGATAAGCTCGGCGCCGAAGTCGATTTGCTGGCGGCGAAGTTCGCCTCGGCGCCGACGCGCGGTTTGGCCCTGACCAAGCAGCTCATCCGCGAGAGCGGCGCGCGGACGTTGGACGCACAACTCGACGTCGAACGCGACGCGCAGCGCACTTTGGGCCGCACAAGCGATTACAAAGAAGGTGTCGGCGCGTTCATGGAAAAGCGTCAGCCGAAATTTACTGGAAACTGAATCATGCCGATCACGCTGCAGAACTACGCCGAAGGCAAATGGGTCGCTGGGAGCGGCGGGCTCGCCGAGCTGCGCTCCGCCATCAATGGCGATGTCGTGGCGCTGACGTCCACGCAAGGCATCGACTTCGGCGCGATGACGCGGTTCGCGCGCGAGCATGGCGGCCCGGCGCTGCGGGCGCTGACGTTTCATCAACGCGCGCTGATGCTGAAGGCGCTCGCGGAAGCGCTGACAGCGAAGAAGGAAGAGCTCTACGAGCTCAGCTACAATACCGGCGCCACGCGCGCCGATAGCTCGATCGATATCGACGGCGGCATCGGCACGTTCGCGGTCTATCAGGGCAAAGGTCGCCGCGAACTGCCGAACGAGCGCATCCTGATCGACGGAAACATCGAAGCGCTCTCGCGCAACGGCACATTCCAAGGCTTACACGTCTACACGTCGATGCAGGGCGTCGCCGTGCACATCAACGCCTTCAACTTCCCTGTTTGGGGCATGTTGGAAAAGCTCGCGCCGACCTTCCTCGCCGGCATGCCCGCGATCGTGAAGCCCGCGAGCGCAACGTCCTATCTCACCGAAGCCGCCGTGCGGATCATGCTCGAAGCGAACGTGTTGCCGAAAGGCGCGTTGCAGCTGATCGTCGGTTCGACGGGCGATTTGTTCGAGCATCTGACGGTGCAGGATGTCGTTTCGTTCACCGGCTCCGCCGCGACCGCGTCGAAACTCAAGACGCATCCGGTGATCGCGCGCGAAAGCATTCGCTTCGTCGCGGAGCAGGATTCACTCAACGCGTCGGTGCTCGGCCCCGATGCGACGCCCGAATCGCCGGAATTCGATCTCTTCATCAAAGAGGTCGCTAAGGAAATGACGGCGAAGGCCGGCCAGAAATGCACCGCCATCCGCCGCGCGTTTGTGCCTGCGGCGTTGCTCGATGCCGCGCAGGCGGCGCTGATCGCACGCCTGGAGAAAACCACAATCGGCGATCCGCGCGATGAAGCGACGCGCATGGGCGCGCTCGTCAGCGTCAGCCAACGCCAGGATGTGCGCGACAAGATTGCCGAAATCGCGCGCGATGGCGCGATTGTGTACGGCGATCCGAGTGCAGCGCCTGTGAACGAGAAGGGTGCGTTCATTTCGCCGGTGCTGATGCGTTGCGAGAAGCCATGGGGTGCGCGCGCTGTGCATGATGTTGAGGCGTTCGGCCCGGTCTCGACGCTGATGCCGTACAAGGATGCGGCTGATGCGATCGCGCTCGCCAATCGCGGCAAGGGTTCGCTGGTCATGAGCGCGTTCAGCTACGACACCGAGTTCGCGCGCGAATTGGTGCTTGACTCAGGCGCATTCCATGGCCGCCTTGCTTTCATCGATCGCGATAGCGCCAAGGAAAGCACGGGCCACGGCTCGCCCATGCCGCATTTGATTCACGGCGGCCCTGGCCGGGCCGGTGGCGGCGAGGAAATGGGCGGCATTCGCGGCGTCACGCATTACATGCAACGCAGCGCTTTGCAGGGCCACCCGCGCGTGCTCTCCGCGATCGTGAAGCGCTACGTTGCCGGCATGCCCGTCGAGAACGCCGAGCAGCATCCGTTCCGGCGCAAGTTTCACGATTTGCCGATCGGTTATCAGCTCAAGACCAAAGCCCGCGAGATCACGCTCGATGATATCGAGCACTTCGCGCATTTCACCGGCGATACGTTCTACGCGCACATGGATGAGGAAGCAGCAAAGGCCAATCCGCTTTTCGGCGGTCGTGTCGCGCACGGCTATCTGATCTTGGCGTTCGCGGCAGGCTTGTTCGTCGACCCCGATCCGGGTCCGGTGCTCGCCAACTATGGCCTCGACAATCTGCGCTTCGTCAAACCGGTGAAGCCCGGCGACACCGTGCAAGTCGCGCTCACCGTGAAGGACAAGACGCTGCGCAGGCCCGATCAGGGCGAGGTGCGTTGGGATGTCGTCGTCACCAACCGCGACGGCGAAACCGTCGCGGCGTACGATTTGCTGACGATGAACGCGGCTTAAGCGACCGCGCGAAGGGCTTCCACGAAACGCGGAATATCCGCTTCGTGCAGGCCGGCGACGTTGATGCGCGCGGAATCGGTCATGTAGATGCCGTGCTGCTCGCGCAGCGTGACGACTTGCGTTTCGCTCAGCGGCAGCGTCGAGAACATACCCTTTTGCGCCGCGATCAGATGCATCGGCAGCGAATTGACGCGCTCCGCCGCCAGCGCCGCGCGCGTGCGTTTGATGTGGCTGCGGATCGCGTCGAGTTCGTCGCGCCACGATTGACGGAGCGCTTCGTCGCCGAGCACTTCGCGCACGATTGCGGCGCCGTGATCCGGCGGCATGGAGTAATTGGCGCGCGCGATGGCGGCGAGATTGCTCATCGTTGCGGCGCGCGATTGCTCTGAGGTTTTTACGAAAAGCGCGCCGACACGCTCGCGGTAGATGCCGAAGCTCTTGGCTTCGGACACCGCGATCACTGCTTCGGGAACGCGCTCGACCAAGGCGCGCAGGCCGGCGACGTCTTCATCGACGCCATCACCGAAGCCTTGGTAGGCGAGGTCGAGGAAGGGCACGATGCCGCGCGCGTTGAGCGCTTCGGCGAGCGCCAGCCATTGAGGCATCGAAAAATCGGCGCCGAGCGGGTTATGGCAGCACGCTTGCAGAATGACGCTGTCGCCGCGCTGCACTTGGTCGAACGCGCCGATCAGTGCGTCCATGTCGATGCGTTGTTCGGCGATGTTGAAGAAGGGCGCGTCGACGGGCTCAAGCCGCGCGGCGCGCACGATTGACGGGTGGTTCGGCCAGCACGGCTGCGGCAGCACAATGCGTTTGGCGCCGCTTTCGCGCAGCAGATCGCAGCCGAGGCGCAAGGCGCCAGTGCCGCCGACGGCTTGGATCGACGTGAAATCGCGCGCCATCTCGCCGAACACGAGTTGGCCGACGAGGCGCAGAAAATCGACATCGCCTTGTTGGCCGACATAGGTTTTTGTTTTCTGGCTCGCGAGCAGCAACGCCTCGGCGTCCTTCACTGCTTTCATCACCGGCGTATTTCCGGTGGCGTCTTTGTAAACGCCGACGCCGAGATCGATCTTGTCGGTTCGCGGATCTTCGCGAAACATCTTGATGATCTTGAGCAGAGGATCGGGCGCCTTCGGCGCGAGGTCAGCGAGCATTACTTATCGTCCTGTGGCCAGGTTTCGAGAACTTCGACGAAGCGCGTGAGCCAGGCATTGGTCTGATGCCCGTCGAGCACGCGGTGATCGATGGTGAGCGACACATACGCCATCGGCTTGATCACCATCGCATCGGCGCCATCGATGCTGCGCACGACGACGCGCTTTTCGAGCTTGCCGACGCCAAGGATCGCCGATTGCGGTTGGTTGATGATGATTGGCGTCGCAACGAGCGAACCGGATACGCCGTGATTGGAGATCGTGAACGTGCCGCCTTGCACGTCGGCTGGCTTCAGTGCGTTCTTGCGCGCGCGTTCGGTGACGTCGGTGAGTGCAGCGGCGGTTTCCTTCAGCGTCAGCGCCTGCGCGTGCTTGATCACCGGGACGATGAGGCCCTTGTCGCCGAGCGCTACGCCCAGGCCGATGTTGGCGTCTTCGAAGACTTCGAGGAAGTCGTCGTGCCAGCGGGCGTTGACGTTCGGCGAAACCTTCATCGCCTCCGCTGCGGCGCGGACGATGTAGGCTGAGAAGGTGAGTTGTGCGCCGGCTTTGGCGTAGGCTTCTTTGTGTTTAGCGCGGTGCGCGATGATGGCGGAGAAGTCCGCTTCGAACACGGCGGTAACGTGCGGCGCGACGGCGACGGAGCGCGACATGTGCTCGGCGATGGAGCGGCGCATCGCGTCGTGCGGGGTGCGGCTTGATCCCTTCCCGCGTGCGGGGAGGGTGTCATCGCGAAGCGATGACGGGTGGGGCAGTTGCGCACGCGCCCCACCCGTCGCCTTCAGCGACACCCTCCCCTGAAGGGGAGGGATGGCGGTCGTGCGTTCTATATGTGCCTCCACATCTTCGTGCGTGATGCGGCCATCGCGGCCTGTGCCGGTGACGGCGCTTGCGTCCACGCGATGCTCGGCGAGCAAGCGCTTCACGAGTGGAGAGAGACGCATCTCTCTTCCGTCGTCATTCCGGGGCGCTGCGCCAGCAGCGAGCCCGGAACCTAGGGGCCGACGATCCGTTGTTTGCCCCTGGGTTCCGGATCGCGACTTTGTCGCGTCCGGAATGACGGATAAACCGAGAGACAAAACACCCAGCGTTGCGCCCGGTGCTGCTTCATCGCCTTCGTTCAGCGCGATCGATGTCAGCACGCCATCAGCAGGCGCCGGTACTTCGACCGCGACCTTATCCGTCTCTAGCTCAACGATCGGCTCGTCCTGCTTCACGGCGTCGCCGACTTTCTTCAGCCACGCGCGCACGACAGATTTCGAGCCTTCTTGTTCAAGCGGCATGACGATGTTGGCGGTCTCGCTCATCAGAAGCCCACCAAGTCTTCGATCTTCGCCGCGATCTTTTCGACTGAAGGCAGCGCCCATTCCATCAAATCGGGGTGATGCGGCGAGGGGATGTCGGGCATCGTCAGGCGCACGACGGGTGCGTCGAGATCGAGGAAGGCCTTGTCTGCAACGACCGCCGCGATCTCTGCGCCGAAGCCGGCGGTGCCGATGTCTTCGTGCACGATGAGGCAGCGATGCGTGCGCGTCACCGAGGCGAGCACTGCTTCGCTGTCCCATGGCGCGAGCGTGCGGAGATCGAGAATGTCGGCGCTGGCGCCGAGTTTTTCCGCTGCGGCTTCGCAGCGTTCGACCATGGCGCCCCACGCGACGATGGTGATGTCATTGCCTTCGCGCACGCGCTTGGCGACGCCGAACGGCAGCGCGAAATCGTCGCCCGGATAGGGGCGGCGCGCGCTTGCGGCGTCGAGCATGTTGCGGTGTTCGAGAAACATGACGGGGTCATTGCCGCGCAGCGCGGTGCGCAACAGTCCGACCGCGTCTTCCGCGTTTGATGGACATGCGACGCGCCAGCCTGGCGAGTGCACGAACTGCACTTCGTTGGTTTGGCTGTGCCAGGGATCGCCGCACTTGAAGAAGCCGACGGGCATGCGCACGACCATGGGTGCGGCGAAGCGATTAGCGGTGCGCCAGCGCATCGTGCCGCAATCGTTGATTTGTTCGCAGGCTGGATCGGCGTATTTGCGGAATTGGATTTCCGGCACAGGCATCAGGCCCGCGATCGCCATGCCGACGGCGCGGCCGATGATGCCTTCTTCGGAGAGCGAGGTGTCGAAGACGCGGCCTTCGCCGTACTTTTCTTGCAAGCCGAGCGTCACGCCGTGGACGCCGCCTTTGGGGCCGACGTCTTCGCCGAAAATCAGCACGCGCGGATTGACGGCGAGTTCGTTGTCGAGCACGCGGCGGATCGCGGTGATCATGTTGATGCGCGCGCCTTCGGGCTTGGCGACATCGCTCACGCGCGGCGCGGCATAGCCGCTATTCCAGAGGCCGCCTTCGTCTTGCAATGCGTCGCCTTCGCTGAACACGAAGCGCGTGACGTCTTCCGGTTGGCTGACGGGGCGTTGATCCGCAATCTGCGCTGCGCGGCGCACGCGCTCTTCGGCTTTGCTCTGTGCTGCGTCCCAATCCTTTTCGCTCATCAGCGAGGGGACGGCGTACGCTTTCAGTTTTGGCAACGGATCGCGCGCCCATTCGGCGTCGACCACGTCTTTGCTTTTGTAAGCTTGCGTATCCTGGAAGGAGTGACCCTGTAGGCGCGGGACGGTGAGGTGAACGAGTGCGGGGCCGTTGCCCGCTCGGACGTGCGTTACCGCGTCAGCGATGAGTTCGGATGCTTCCGCCGGATCAGTGCCGTCACCGTCGCAGATTTTCAGGCCTTGGAAGCTCGCGAGGTTCGCGGCGATGTTGCAGCCGGGGGTTTGCAGCCAGCTTGGCGTTGAGATGCCGTAGCCATTGTCTTCGATGTAGAAGAGCATCGGCAGTTTCAGTGTCGTCGCCATGGTGAGCGCGGCCCAGAAGCCGTTGGTGGCAACTGAAGCGTCGCCGCCGAGCACGACGCCGATGGCGCCGTCATAAGCGCGATCACCTAGAACGCTCTTGTGATACTCGATCGCCTGCGCGTAGCCGGCGGTGGGCGTGTATTGCGCGCCGACGCCGCCGCACATCGGTAGCGCTGATGCGCCGTTCGCGTTCGGATAGTTGAAGACGACGCCGATATCGCGGCCGTCGCTATAGCCACCGGCGCGGCCCATGGCTGAGCCGAGCGCGTCTTCGAGTGCGACGCCGAGCGAGAGCAGGACCGGGCGCGAGCGGTAGTAGCCGCAGACGGCGTCTTTCGGGTGCGTGAGGTGCAGGCCGAGCAGCACTTGCGCCATGTCGTGGCCGCGGGCGCTGAACTGGTAGAAAATCTTCTTGCCCGGCACGAGCTCCTTTTCCTCGATCGCGTCCATCGCGCGCGAGGTTTGGACGAGTTCGACGACGCGCTTCCAATCGGTGGCGGTGGCGGATTTCGGGGCGGGCTTGGGCTTGGCGCTCATGGGATGCGAGAATACTGGCGTTTGGGCGCATAATCTGTGATATTCGAGGCGTGCTGAGCGCCCACGGCGCATGAACCATGCAGTCACAGGCCGGATTGAGCATGAAACGTGACGAAATCGCCATCGATGACGCGGATCGACGCTTGCTTCGGGCGCTTCAGCGCGATGCTTCGGCCTCTCAGGCAGAACTCGCCGACGAGGCCGGAGTGTCGCCGAGCCTGGTGTCCCGCCGTCTGAGCCGGCTCAAGGAAGCGGGTGTGCTCCGCGCAGTGGTCGGCCTCGTAGATCCGCAGAGCGCGGGGCTGACGTGTTCGGCAATCATTCGCGTGCGTTTGAAGGATCACACCGCCGCCAGCGTGCGCGCGTTTCGCGAGATGGTGGCGCGGATGGAAGAGGCGACGCTTTGCGTGATGATCACGGGCGAGGCGGACTATCTCGTGAAGATCGTCGCGCGTGATCTGCCGCACTTTCAGGAGATCGTGCAGTCGAAGCTGCTGCGCTGCGCGTCGATCGCGCACATGGAAAGTTCGATCGTGTTGGAAACGCTGAAAGATACGACGGCGCTGCCGTTGGCGGACTAAGCGCGCTTCACTTCCGTGACTTGCACGGGCGCTGCGCCGCTGGCGGCCTGCTGGTACGCACGCATGCGGCGCTCGTCGCCGAGGAGCGCAACGAGCTCTTCGATCGTGGCTGGACGCGAGACGAGATAGCCCTGCGCCATATCACAACCCATCGAAGCGAGCAGTGAGAAGGCGGCGGGCGTCTCTACGCCTTCGGCCACAACGGCCATGCCGAGACCGTGCGCGAGATCGATGGTCGAGCGCACCAGCAGCGCGTCGCGCTGATTGGTATTGATGTTTTGGATGAAGACTTTGTCGATCTTTAGCTCCTGCGCGGGCAGTTGCTTCAGGTAAGCGAGCGACGAAAGGCCCGACCCGTAATCGTCGATCGAGATCTTGATGCCGTTAGCGGCGAAGAGTTCGATGTGTTCGAGCGCCAGCTTTGGATTGTCGATAACCGCAGTTTCGGTGATCTCGAAGGCGATTGCGTGCGGCGCGCCGCGCACCAAGGCGACAGCGTTGCGCGCAAATTCTGCGTCGCTGAGCAAACGCGCGGAAATGTTGATCGCCAGCGTGAGCGGCCAGCCCGCGTCGCTCAAACGTTTCTGATCTGCAATTGCGGCGCGCAGCACCCACTCTGTCAGTGCGCCGATATGGCCTGTTTCCTCGGCCATTGGCACGAATAGATCCGGCGGGATCATGCCGCGATTGGGATGCTTCCAACGCACCAATGTTTCGGCGCCTTCGATGCGGCCAGTGCGGAAATTGTATTTCGGCTGGTGCAGCAGCGAGATGTGGCCTGCGTCGATGGCGCGACGCATATCGCCCATCAAAGAGAGATTGAGCGCCGGATCGCCGTACGCGCTGTGATCGAATAGGGCCACCTTTTGGCTCGCCGCGCGCGCTTGATCGAGCGCGATGCTGGCGCGTTCGATCATGCGCGCCGGCGTTTCATCCTTGGCGCGCGGTTGGGCGACGCCGATGCTGACATTGATGTCGACGTTCTGACCTTCGAGCGAGAGCGTTTCTTCAAGATTGGCGGCGAGCGCATCGCCGATCTTCTTCGCGTCGGCCTCACCGTTGGCCAGAAATGCGACGCACATAACGTCGCTCGAAAGCCGCGCCACCGGCGCGTTTGGCACGATCTGCGCCAAGCGCGCGCCGAGTGTGCGCATGAGCACGCCGGTGAGGCGATAGCCGATGGCGCCGCGCACGTGTGCGAAGCGGTCGATGCCGACGGCGGCAAGATACAATCGCTCCGGCTGATTGGTCGCGGTCAAGCGGCGCTCTACGGCGACGCGGTTCGGGAGTCGTGTTTCAGCGTCATAATAAGCGAGCTGCGAGATGCGTTTCTCGCGCTCTTTGATCGCCTCGATCATGGCGTTGAAGCTTTCGGCAAGACGTGAAAGCTCGTCCTTGGTCTTCACTGTGACTGTATCGTAGACGCCTTCGCGCAAATGCTTGGCGGCTTCTTCGAGCGTCGACAGCGGTTGCGTGATGCTGCGCGCCAAGAACCAGGTGCCGATGATGAGGCCGACGAGGCCGATCAAGCTGATGGCCAGCAGCGTGCTGAACAACGTGCCGTAAGGCGAAAGTGCGCTCGACAGCGAATAGCGCAACAGCAAAACGCCGCGCGTGCCATCGAGCGACGCCAACGGCAGCGCCAATGCGATGGACTCGCCGCTCGGCGCCTCTAAGTCGCTTGCGCGCGCTTCGTCGCTGTCAACGGCGGCGTCGATAAAGCCATCGAGCGCTGCGAAATCTTCGTCCGTCGCCGCGCCCCAGGCCTGGCCTGAGTGGGCGAGCACGCGCGCATTGATCGGCAGCGCTGCGATATCTTCGAGTGCGTGCAATTCGTCGGTATCGAGGTGAGAGCCGACGACGACCCATCCCGCGCCGCCGGGCAATGTTGCGGTGGCGGCTTGCGCAAGCGTATCGCCGGCACGTAGCACACCGCGTGGCGCTTGCGCCCGTGTCAGCGCCAGTTGCAGGCCGGCCGGGACGGAAGCGCCGCCGCCGGTGAATTCACCGACAATCAGGCCCTCGCGTGTGATGAAGATTGCGAAGTCCGCCCGCGCGCCTTGGCGCAGGCGTTCCAGATGCGTGCGCAGCGCCGCGTCGTCGCGGACGTCAGCGGCGGCGCGAAAGTTTGCATCGCTCGCGGTGACTTGGGCCGCGTCAGAGAGATGATCGAGCCGTACGTCCCAGTTGCGCTCGAACATCGCGCCGGCGCTGACCAATTGTTCGCGCGCAAGGCGGTTGGTGTTTTCTGCGATCACGCCATAAACGGTCGCGCCGATTACCAGCAGAGCCGCGCCAAAGAGGCCGGCGTAGAGCACTGTCAGCTTGACGCGCAGATGCCGAAACATTGACGAAGCCCTTGCGCACTCTGGCGCTCAGCATGGCGCTGAATCGCGTGTTAGAATAGCGATTACAGCATCACGCTGAAGCGAGCGTTAAGCAGCGTTTAGTGAGTGACGCGGCCGCCAGTTGGGCGTCGAACCGGGAGCGAAACGTCCAGGGCGCCGGCGTGTTCGAACGTGAGCGTGACGGAGACCTCTTCACCTTCGGCGAACGGCGTCGCGATCTCGTAGAACATGAGATGCATGCCGCCAGGCGCCAGCGCAACTTCCGCGCCCGGCGCGATCTCGATCGCCGCGGCGGGGCGCATTTGCATCACGTCGCCGGTCATCACCATTTCATGCACTTCGACGCGGCCAGCGCGTGGGGTCGATGCAGAGATCAAGCGATCCGCTTCGCCTGCGCCGTTGACGATGGCGAGATAGCCGGCTGAGACATTGACGCCGCCTGGCGTAGGCGCTGCCCAGGCGTCGCGAATTTCGAGGCGGCCTGCGGGCGCTTCGGTTTCCGCGGCTGGCGTGCAGGCGGCTAGGGCGAAGGCGGCGGCAATGAAAAAGGCTCTCATGAGCGAGAGCCTTAAGCGCTGGATCGAGCACCTGTCATGTACTTCGTTGCCGCACCCGGCAAGCGCGCGCCCCGCGCATCTTAGCGCAGGGCGGCGAGAGCGTTACGGCGTTTGCGGGTTGCCGTCGTTGAGTTCTTCTGCGGTCTCTTCGACTTCTTCACCGGCGACTTGGATGTCTTCGCCAGCGCCTTGCACCGTGTTGCAGGCGGCGAGGCCGGTGACGCCGACGAGCGCGGTCAAGGCGAACAGCGGTGTGGCAAACTTGCGGGACATGTATGACTCCTCAATCAAAGCGCCGTCGCAAAAACGAACGGCGCGGTGTTCTGATGAACGCCGCGCCGCCTCTACTGTTCCGTGTGCTTTTTTAGTTGAGCGAACCGGTGCTTTCAAAGAAAAGCGCTTGGCTTACGGCCGCGCGCACCATGTCTGGCGAATACGGCTTGGTGATGAGGAAGGTCGGCTCCGGTCGCTCGCCCGTGAGCAAGCGATCGGGGAATGCGGTGATGAAGATCACTGGCACATCAAACGATGCCAGGATTTCTTTCACCGCATCGATGCCGGACGAACCGTCCGCGAGCTGAATGTCTGCGAGCACGAGGTCGGGACGTTCGCGCTTCGCGGCGGCGACTGCCTTCGACGCGGTATCTTCGATCGCGCACACAGAGTGACCGGCGCCGGTGACGAGATCGCTCAGATCCATTGCGATCACGGCTTCGTCTTCGATGATAAGGATGCGCGCTTTAGTTTGCGCGTCGAGTTCTTCGAGAGCTTCGTCAATCAAGGCGTTCACTTCCTCTGAAGAGCGGCCGAGAATTTCGCCGGTCTCTTGAACCGTGAAATTCTCCAATGTCGTGAGCAGCAGCGCCTGGCGCGTCAGCGGCGACAAGGCGCGCAGACGTTCTTGAGCCATGCGCGCGCCGCGCGCGGACTCGTCAGCGCCAACCTCGATATTGCCGCTCGACCAGATGCGGTGGAACGTCAAATAGAGCCCGGTGCGCGGGTCGAGATGGCGGGGAAAGTCCTCCGGACTGGCGACAATCGCCTCCAAAGCGGCAGCGACGAAAGCGTCGCCGCTATCCTGAGCCCCGGTCAGCGCCCGCGCGTAGCGCCGCAGCAGCGGCAGGTGAGGCGCAATTTCCCTCGCCAAAGACATATAGTAACCCTTGTTTTCACTAGATTTTTGGGGGTCGGCCGCGCTTACAGTCATAGCATTCTCCCGTCCCGATGAGGTATAGGAAACGTCAGCAGCTGAAAAAAGTTCCGCGCTTTCGGAACTGTTCCCGCGTCCCGGCGTTTGGCCCCTGTACATTCAAGTTCGGGCGATCAAGTCCCGCGTTTCGTTGGGACGTAAGGGGGCAGTTTAGATGGCGCGGAAGGACGAGATGGAGACCTTAGTGTCAAAGACGCCCCCCTCAGAGGGTCTAAAAGCCAACAAAGGCGCGTCAGCCGCCAGTAAGGCGCTGATCACGCGCAATTTGCGCTTGGCGTTTGGCGAGGTCGCGAGCGAACCGGTCCCTGACCGCTTTCTCGACATCCTTGGCCGCATCGACGAAGCGGAGGGCAAAAAGCAATGAGTGCTGCTCTCGCCACTTTCAAATCTGATCTGATCGAGCTGTTGCCAAGCCTGCGCGCGTTCGCGCGTTCGCTCGCACACAATCCTGCCCAAGCCGATGACCTCGTGCAGGACACTTTGGTCAAGGCGCTCGCCAATGTTGAGCGCTTCGAACCGGGCACCAATCTGCGCGCCTGGCTCTTCACCATCTTGCGCAACCACTATTACTCGCAGCTGCGCAAATCGAAGCGCGAAGTGGAAGACGCCGATGGCAAGTTCGCCGCGCGCCTCTCTACCCGACCCGAGCAAGACGGCTCGGTCGATCTTGAGGACTTCAAGGTCGCGTTCGCGCAGCTAGCGCCAGATCACCGCGAAGTGCTGACTTTGGTCGGCGCATCAGGTTGTTCGTACGAAGAAGCGGCGAACATTTGCGGCTGCGCCGTCGGCACGATCAAGAGCCGCGTCAACCGCGCGCGCAAGCGTCTTGCCGACTTGCTTGGCCTTGACGAAGAAATTGACGCGCTTCCGGCCGGTGGCCGCAGCCTTGAGGACACGGCGAACGTGTGAGCGTCGGGGGCGAGAGACGATTTACAGGTTGGCCGCGTTCGCTGTCGTTACGCTCGCTTCGCGGGCGCATGGCGGTGCTGCTCGGTCTAGCGATGTTGCCTGCCGGCGCTATCGCTATGCAGGTGGGGCTTAACGCCGTTTCGGTGCGCCAAGAGGCGTTCCGAGAGGAATTGGGCCGCCGCGCCATTCAATCCATCTCCGAAGAACGTCAGACCATCGACGAGGTCCGCGAGATGTTGCGCGTGCTGGCTGCGAGCCCCGAGCTGCGCGATAGCGGCGCACCGGATTGCCGCGCGTGGTTAAACGGCGTCGTCGCGCGTTATCGCACGCTTGCCGGTATCGTCGTGTTGAACGGCGACCGTAGCGTTCGGTGTAGTGTGCCGACCGTCGAGCCAGGCTTCGTCGTCGATCGAACTGACGTCATGCAACGTGCAGAATCGCGCGATATGTTCGCGATCGGCCATGTTACGTACGGGTCAATCTCGCGGCGGGAAGTCGTGGGCGCCTATGAGCCTATCCGCGACTCGAACGGACGGCGCGTTGGTTTCGTCGGTGCGTCGATTGGGGTCGAACAGCTGCGCGTCATTCTTGATCGCGGTCGCGCGCTGGACGGCGCCCGTTCGGCGATCATTGATCTCAACGGCAATGTCGTGGCGCAGAGTTCGGTCTCGAACGCCCCCGATGAACCAGGCCTGCCTACCGCCGCGCAGATCCGCGGCATGCTCGGCCCCGAACCGCAATTCGTCGAAGTGCCGAATGGTACAGCCGTCGTAGTGCCGTTGCATGAGCCTGATCTCTACGCGGTGATGTCATGGAGGACAGGGCGGGCGGCGTGGCGCGACGTCTTGGACGTCAGCGCCTCGATCGCTGCGCCGCTGCTGATTTGGTTGCTGGCGGTGGGGGCCGGCTGGTTTGCGATCGAGATTTTCGTGGCGCGGCCGCTATCGCAACTGGAATCGGCGGCGCGTGGCTTTGCCCGTGGCGAAGACGTAACCGAACCGCCGGCGCTGGCGAGCGCGCCGGATGAGGTTCGATCGCTGCGCCGAACGCTTGCAGCCATGGCCAAGACGCTGCGGGGGCGCGAGCAGAAGCTCGTGGAAACGCTTGGCGAAGAGCGCGCGCTGCTGCGCGAAGTGCACCACAGGGTGAAGAATAACCTGCAAATGGTGGCCAGCCTGCTGAACATTCAGGCGCGAGCGGCGGCCGACGAGTCGGAAGCGCGCGGCCTAGCGCGCGCGCATGACCGCGTGCAGCTCATGGCGCTTGTCCACCAGCGAATCTACGCCTCAGGTGAAGTGCGGCTGTTACGGCTGGATGATCTTGCCGCCGAAATAGCGCGACAGATGCAGCAATCGCGTGGCGCTGCCGCCAAAGACATCAATTTAAAGCTCGATCTGGCTGAGGCGCGCGTCAGTGTCGATCACGCTGTGCCGGCGGCGTTCTTGGTCGGCGAGGCCATTTCTAATGCGCTTGATGTTCTGACTGATAAGGGCGCTGAGCTGACGCTTTCAATGCGGACGACGGAAAGCGGCGAAACGGAAATTGCGCTGGATGGGGAGGCGAGTCAGGTGTCCGCGCTTAACAGCCCGAGCGTGCGCTTGATCGACGCCTTCGCACGGCAATTGGGCGCTGCGGTCACGCGTGAACCGCAGCGCCCTTATGCACTTTGGGTGCGCCTGCCACCGCAGGCGCAGACCGCTTAGCGGCGCGCCAACAGCATGCCGATCAGCAGACCGGCGCCGAGCGAGATACCCACTGCCGCGCCGGGATGGGCGCGAACACGCTCTACGGCTTGGTCGGCTGTTTCAGACGCACGCTCGCGCAAAGCGCCGACAGTTTCAGTCGCGCGCTCACGAATGCTGCCCGACACGGTGTTGAATTGCTTGCTGGCGTGCTTCACCTCGGCGCGCGCTGCTTTGCTTGCCGCTTCCGCCAGACGGTTAACGTCTTTCCGCAGTTCGACGAAATCATCCATCACGTCGCTGGCGCGCGCCTTCAAAGCAGTGCGCGCTGCGCCATTCTTACGTTCGATATTCAGGGCTTGAGCCATAGCTAATCTCCTTCGTTGCATTCGAGCGACGAATGCCGCCTTGCAGCATAAACCCCCAGCAAAAGCGCAAGTTCCCGTGCAATTACCGCGCAGGAACTCCCGCGTGCGGCGCAGCGTTGGCTTCACTACGAATGAAGGAGATGTAAGATGTTGGGCTGGGCGCTGACCTTCTTTGTGCTCGCATTAATTGCGGGCGTGCTCGGTTTCGCCATGCTCGCCGGCATCGCCGCGACAATCGCAAAACTTTTGTTTCTCGTTTTCCTAGCAATGCTGGTGATACAGTTTGTCATGCGCGCGTTGCGCGGCGACTCCGTCAGCTAAACGGAGAGCGCAGATGAATCTGTTCACCTTCGTATTCGGCGAAATACCCCGGCCGAGGTCGGACGCTGTGATCAGCGAAGCGCCGGACGGCGTTACGTGGCATGACGTGCGCGCCAAGGAAGGGCAGGAGCCAGTGCGCGCGCGTCGCGCCGAGGCCGATTGTGTTGTGGAGACGGGGCAGGGTCCGCTCAGAGCGCGCGGTGGTGTTGACTACGTCATCACCTATGCCCCCGGCGACAGTGCGGTTATCAGCGGTGAAATTTTCGACGCTACCTACGAACCCGCCGGCGAAGGCCTATATCGGAAACGCACGGATGTTGTGTTTCGCTACTTCACGCTTCCCTACGCTTGCATTGTAGAGACCAGGGAAGGCCCGCAGCGGGCCAAGCCGGGCGATTGGATTATGCAAGGCGTTCAAGGTGAGCTCTGGCCGATCCCGGTCGAGAAAACGGAGTCGAAATACGATCCTGCCTGACGCGGAGAGGATACGTATGTTTAAGCTTCCAGAATTGCCATTCGCCATCGATGCGCTCGAGCCGCTCATGTCGCGCACTACGCTCGAAACCCACCACGGCAAACACCACGCCGCCTACGTGAAGAACATGAACGCGATTCTGGCAGAGCTGCCGAACGCGCCCGAGACTCTCGAAGAGGTCGTCGCGCTCTCGGTGCGCGAGAACAACAAGAAGCTCTTCAACAACGCGGCCCAGACCTGGAATCACGCCTTCTTCTGGGAAAGCCTCACGCCGTCGCCTCAGAATCCGGACGGTGAGCTGAAGGCCGCACTCGAAGCCGCATTCGCCTCAGTCGACGGTTTTCGCGAAAAGTTTGCCGCCACCGGCGTTGGACACTTCGCATCCGGCTGGGCTTGGCTGGTCGCCGATAGCGCGGGCGCCGTGAAGATCATCGATACGCATGATGCTGCAACCGCGTTGACCGAAGCTAGCGTGACGCCGCTTCTCGTCTCCGACGTGTGGGAGCATGCTTACTACATCGACTTTAAAAACGATCGCGCCGCCTTTTTGAAAGGCTTCACCGAGAAGCTCGCCAACTGGCGCTTCGCCGAGAAGCAATATGCGGCAGCGAAGAAAGGCGGCGAAGGGGCGTGGCGTTTCCCGAGCTGAGCGGAACAACAAATCGGAATCGGCGTTTTTCTCCCAAGCATTGATACGGAGAAAAATTCCATGCTCTCTTGGGCGCTCATCTTTTTCGTCGTGGCGATTATCGCCGCGGTTTTTGGCTTTGGCGGCATCGCTTCGGCGTCGGCCGGTATCGCGCAAATTCTGTTCTTCCTCTTCCTCGTCTTGTTCGTGGTCTCGCTGATCATGGGCATGGCTCGAAGAAGCTAAGATCGCGGCGGCGCGGCATTGTCCGGGGTCTGATTTAGCGCCATAAGGGCGAAAAATCTGACCTTGGGAGGCCTCGCCGATGCGCGCGATCCAGAATTACATCAACGGCAAAAGCGCGTCCGCCAATGGCGGGCGCGCTGGCCGTATCTACAACCCGAACACAGGCGCCCAACAAGCCGAAGTTGCGTTCTCAGCCCCGCGCGATGTGGATGCCGCCGTCCAAGCGGCACTCGCCGCATTCCCTGGCTGGGCCGCCACCAATCCGCAGCGCCGTGCGCGCGTGCTTTTTGCGTTCAAGTCGCTCGTCGAAAAGAACATGGATGAGCTGGCGCATCTGCTCTCGTCCGAGCACGGCAAGGTGATAGCCGACTCCAAGGGCGATATTCAGCGCGGTCTCGAAGTGATCGAGTTCGCCTGCGGCATCCCGCATGTGCTGAAGGGCGAATACACCGAAGGCGCTGGCCCCGGCATCGACGTCTACTCAATGCGCCAGCCGCTCGGCGTTTGCTCCGGCATCACGCCGTTCAACTTTCCAGCCATGATCCCGATGTGGATGTTCGGCGTCGCCATCGCCTGCGGCAACACGTTCGTGCTGAAGCCGTCCGAGAAGGATCCGAGCGTCCCGGTTCGCCTCGCCGAGTTGATGATGGAAGCCGGCGCGCCGGCGGGCGTTCTCAACGTCGTTCATGGCGACAAGGAAGCCGTCGACGCCATCATCGCGCATCCGGACATCAAAGCGATAAGCTTCGTCGGCTCGTCCGACATCGCGCATTACATCTATAGCCACGGCACCGCGAACCATAAGCGCGTGCAAGCCATGGGCGGCGCCAAGAACCATGGCGTCATCATGCCCGACGCCGACATGGACCAAGCCGTGAAGGATCTCGTCGGCGCAGCCTACGGCTCAGCCGGCGAACGCTGCATGGCGCTGCCGGTTGTCGTGCCGGTCGGCAAGAAGACGGCCGACGAATTGCGCGAGCGCCTCATCCCGGAAATCGAGAAGCTGAAAGTCGGCATCTCGACCGATGCTGAAGCGCAGTACGGGCCGGTGGTTTCTAGCGCGCACAAGCAGAAGGTCGAAGACTATATCGCGCTTGGCGCCAAAGAGGGTGCGGAGTTGGTGCGCGATGGTCGCGGATTCAAATTGCAAGGCTACGAAGAAGGCTTCTTCATCGGCCCGACGCTGTTCGACAACGTCAAAACCGACATGCGCACCTACCAAGAAGAAATTTTCGGCCCGGTGCTGCAGATCGTGCGCGCCGAGACGTTCGAAGAAGCGCTCGCGCTGCCGAGCGATCACCAATACGGCAACGGCGTCGCCATCTTCACCCGCAATGGCCGCGCCGCGCGCGAGTTCGCGGCGCGCGTCAATGTCGGCATGGTCGGCATCAACGTCCCGATCCCGGTGCCGGTCGCGTATCACACGTTCGGCGGCTGGAAGCGCTCGGCCTTCGGCGACACCAACCAGCACGGCATGGAAGGCGTGAAGTTCTTCACGAAGGTGAAGACGGTCACGGCGCGCTGGCCCGAAGGCGAGACTGGCGACTCAAGCTTCATCATTCCGACGATGCGGTGATCTTTTGAGCGCGATACTTGAACAGGAGGGGCGCGTCTGGTTCAGGCGCGCCTTTTCTGATGCGAGCTTGTCGGTGCTTGATGAGACGTCGCCCGCTGTTGGTCGGCCTGGTGAGCGGATTGTTGCGCTCGATGGACTCGAAGCTCTGGACACGCTTGCCTCGCAGTTGCTGCCCGGCGCGCGCCCCGTTCGCGTTATCGCGTTCAATAAAACGGAGGCCAACAACTGGACTTTGCCCTGGCATCAAGATCGCGTCGTCGCGCTACGCGAGCGCGCTGAAATACAAGGCTTCACCAACTGGACCAACAAGGCCGGCATCTGGCACGCCGAGCCGCCCATTGAACTCTTGAAGCGCATGATCTTTGCGCGCATCCATCTCGATCCCACGGACGAAGACAATGGCTGCCTCCAACTCGCACTTGGTACGCACGCACACGGCAAGATCGCCGCCGTTAATGCCGAAGCCGTCGCCAAGTCCGCGCTGATCGAGAACTGCGTCGCGGCGCGGGGCGACGTGCTCTTCGCCAGAGCGCTGATCCTGCATCGCTCCTCGCCGTCACGCACCAGCGCGGATCGCAGAGCGATCCGTATCGATTATTGTGCCGAGCCCTTGCCTCCGCCGCTGGAATGGGCGTCATAGAAGCGAACGGAGCGGGGAGCTTCCGATGGCCATGTTCGAATATGTCATGGTGCTGGCGTCGATCATTGTCGGCCTCGGCATGACGCATTTGCTCCAAGGCGTGCTCGATATCATCCAAGAGCGCACGCGCTATTATTGGGTGCATCTCGTCTGGGTCGGAACGGCGTTCATCCAGGCCATTCTCTGGTGGTGGTGGGAGTTTCGGTTCAGCGAAGTCGAAACGTGGACGTTTCCACTCTTCCTGTTCGTGCTCGGCTTCGCCTTCCTCGTTTATCTGACATGCGGCTTCCTGTTTCCAAAGAGCATCGAGAAGTACGGCGACTTCAAAACCTATTTCTACGCGCGCAAAGCAGGGTTCTTCGCCACGCTCGCAACTTTCTTCACGGTCGATTTGGCGGACACCGCACTGAAGGGGATGGAGCACTTTCGCAGTCTAGGGCTCGAATATCCGATTGCCACTGCGCTTCTCGTCACCGGCTTTATCACGGCCGCGTTCGTCAAGAACGAGCGCTTTCATGCAATCTTCGCCGTAGCAGCGTTCCTCTATCAACTGTCCTGGGCGCTACGCTATACGTACAACGCCGCCTGAAACAGTACGAACCGCTATGACCGACATTCTAACCTCTGCCGCCAACGGCCTCGGCCATATCACGCTGAACCGGCCTGCGGCGCTGCACGCGCTCAACACGCATATGTGCGCCAACATGATTCAGGCGCTGCTGGCGTGGCGCGAGGATGCGAGCGTCAATGCGGTGCTGCTCGATCATGCGCCGGGCACGCGCGGGTTCTGCGCCGGCGGCGATATTCGCATGATCGCGGAGAGCGGCGCGAAGGACGCAAGAGCGGCGCGTGAATTCTTCTTCACCGAGTATCGACTCAACCATCTGCTCTTCGAGTATCCAAAACCGGTCGTGGCGCTGATCGACGGCGTCACCATGGGCGGCGGCGTCGGCATTTCGATGCCGGCGCGCTTCCGTATCGCCACCGAGAACACGACCTACGCTATGCCCGAAACCGGCATTGGCTTGTTTCCCGATGTCGGCGGCGGCTGGTATCTGCCGCGCAAGCCTGGCGCGATCGGCATGTGGCTCGCGCTCACCGGCGCGCGGCTCAAAGCGGCGGATTGCCTCATCGCCGGCGTCGCCACGCATTTCATGCCAACAGAAATCCTCGCCGCCGCACGCGCGCAGATCGCGGGCGCTGCGCAAACGCACGATGCAGCGCGGGCGCTGGAGAGTGGGCTCGACGCCTTAAGCGAAAGCGCCGGGCGCCCGAAAGAGCTGACGCCGGAGAACATCGAGCGCGTCAATCGCATCTTTGCGCTGGGCAGCGTTGAGGCGATCTTCAGCGCGCTAGAGACCGATGGTTCCGATTGGGCGAACGCGCAGTGCGCCACGTTGCGCACCAAATCGCCACAAGCGCTGAAGGTGAGCTTCCGCCAAATGCGCGAGGGCGCGCAGCAAGCGAGCTTTGAAGACGAAATGCGCAGTGAGTATCGCTTAGCCTCTCGCGTGTGCGCGCGCCACGACTTTCAAGAAGGCGTCCGCGCGCTGATCGTCGATAAGGACAACACGCCCGTCTGGAGCCCGGCAACGCTTGAAGGCGTCAGCGATACGCTGCTCGATGAGCTGTTCGCGCCGTTGTCGGCCGGCGAGGAATGGTCGCCGCTTTAGCTCGACTATTGGCAGGTTGGAGCGCGGGCCTCCGGCCCGCATCTGCGCTTCTGCTTCAAGTACTCGCGCCATGCGAGCCGGAGGCTCGCGCTCCAACCTGTGACCGTTAGGGATGACGATAGGAGGATAGAGGACGTCTTTATCCAACACGTTGCCACAGTTTGCAGGTTGGAGCGCGAGGCTCCGCCCCGCATGTTTTCTTGAAAAACAGAGCCAAAGCGGGCCCGAGGCCCGCGCTCCAACTTTCATGCAGTCGAAATCTATCCGACCGCGTTCAACGCGCGCCTATCATCTCGCCGTCCGCATACGGGAGATTTCAGAGACGTCCGAAACTTTGGGATGTGTGGACACGATCGGTGGGATGCGATCGAAGCGACCTCGTCGCGGCGATCAACGAAAAAGTCTGCGGGGAGTGAAACCGCAGAATCCAGGACAACGGAAGTTCTGCCCACGGCACCGGCGAATTGGGCATGGAGCTAAGCCCCAAGAGAAGGCCCTTCGGTGAGGGGCTAACTCGAAAAACGCACCGCTCAGGAGGCGAGACCGCGCAAGCGGTCCAAGTTCAACTCCTCGCGACCCAGGCCGGGAAAAACGATTGGAAAACGGGGCGCGCGAAGCGCGCGGCGTTGGTTGGAGACAATCAACGCACCCTCTACGAACCATCGAGCGCGGATCGCGCGCCCCGTCTCTCATCTTCGCGCGCAAGCGCCACAAGGATAACGCACGCCTATCGGCTGTCGGCGCCCTCGCCGGGCCGGATTGATTGGTCTAAGTGGACGCCAAAGAGGCGCCGTCACGATCGGCGATCCACGAAGGAGCACCCGCAATGACCCGCATCGCATTTATCGGTCTCGGCAATATGGGCTCCGGCATGGCCGCCAACCAAGCCAAGGCCGGGCGCGCGGTCACGGCGTTCGATCTCTCCGCCGATGCGCTGACGCGCGCTAAGGAGCAAGGCATGACGCCCGCGTCGAGCGCCGCTGAAGCGGTGAAGGATGCGGAGGTCGTCATCACCATGTTGCCCGCCGGCAAGCACGTGCGCGACGTTTATATGGATGCGATCCTGCCGAACGCGCCGAAGGATGCGCTGCTGATCGATTGCTCCACCATCGACGTTGATAGCGCCCGCACGGTCGCGCGCGACGCGGCGATGCAAGGCTTCCGCGCCGCTGATGCGCCGGTGTCCGGCGGCACGGCGGCGGCGAACGGCGGCACGCTCACCTTCATGGTCGGCTGCCGCGAGATCGATTTTCCGGAGTTCGAGGAAGCGCTGAAGCCGATGGCGAAAGCCATCATCCATGCAGGCGACAGCGGCGCGGGGCAGGCGGCGAAGATTTGCAACAACATGCTGCTCGGCATTTCGATGATCGCCACGAGTGAGGCGTTCGCGCTGGCGGAAACGCTTGGTCTCGACGCGCAGAAGTTTTTCGACATCGCATCGAAAGCGTCCGGTCAGAACTGGGCGCTCACTTCGTATTGCCCGTGGCCGGGTCCCGTGCCTGCCGCACCGTCGAACCGCGATTACGAAGGCGGCTTCGCCGCGGCGATGATGCTGAAGGATTTAAAGCTCGCGCAAGAAGCCGCGGACAGCACCGGCGCGCCGACGCCGCTCGGTGGCGCGGCCGAGGCGATTTACACGGAGCTTGTTGAGGCAGGTTTCGGTGGCAAGGACTTCTCGATCGTCCTGCAAATGCTGCGCGGGCGGCTCTAAGCCCGGTTTTGAGCGTAGAGCGCTTCGATCGCGCGCAGCAGATCGCGCGGCGAGACGGGCTTTACCAGCAGCGCATCGGCGCCCGCGGCGTGTGCTGCATCGCGCGCTGCAGCGTCGCCTTGGCCGCTAATCATGATGATGCGGCAAGCGTCTGGTCCAAGCGTCGCGCGCACGCGCGCGATGAGGGCCAGTCCGTCCATCTCCGGCATGCGCCGGTCGGCGAGGATGAGGTTCGGCGCGCTCTCCGCAATCAGCGCCAGCGCCTCTGCGCCGCTCGCTGCATCACGCACACGCACAGCGCCAGCGCGCGCAAACACCGTTCGCAGCATCGCGCGCATCGCCTCGTGATCGTCCACGATCAGAACATCAAGATCGGCCGCCATGTCAGCGCGCTTAAGCGCGCGCGTGTCTAAAGGCAAATGCCCAAAAGCAAACGGCCGGAGCTTTCGCTCCGGCCGTTGCATTTCATTGGTAGCGTTTGTGCTTAGTAGCGCGCGCGCACCGTAACGCCGTAGGTTTGCGGCTCATTGGTGTAGGAGCCAATCGTGCCGCTTTGCAGCGTAGCGTTGAAGCCGCCTTGGATGAACTCGTCGGTCAGGTTGCGACCCCAGAGTTCGATCGACCAATGCTGCGACGGGCTGCCGAGACCGATGCGGCCGTTCAGGACGAGCGAGGCCTCTTGATCGGAGATCGGGTTGCGACCGAGCGCTTGGGTTTCGTAGTCAGTGTCGTAGCGGCCATCAAGATAGAAGCGCGCCATCAGATTGTCGTTGATGGGCAGTTCGTACGTGACGGCGCCGGTGAGTGACCATTCCGGCGCTTGCACCAGGCGCGTGCCTTCGACGATCGTGTCGGCGGCCGAAGCCGAAAACGCGATGGTCGAGTCGTTGTAGGCGTCGGTGTAGTTGATGCCGGCTTGGACGGTCAGGTTGCGCGTCAAACGCGACAGGATGTCGATTTCGACGCCTTGGCTGATTGCTTCCGGGACATTCCGCGTGATGAACGCGGTGCCGTTGAAGGCGTTCAGCTGGTAGTCGTGCAACTGCGAGTGGAACAGCGTGACGTTGAAGAACGTGGTGCCGTTCAGGATCGTCGAGCGCATGCCGAGTTCGTAGGAGTCTACGGTCTCCGGCTCGAAACCGATGCTGGCCGGATCGATCGCCAGCGGGCCCGGGGTTCTCGCTTGCAGTGCGGTCATGCCCGGGAAGATGCCAGCGTAGCTGGAGCGATCCAGGTTGAAACCGCCCGACTTATAGCCCCGCGCGTAGCTGGCGTAGAACATGAGGTCGTCGGTCACTTCGTGACGCAGCGAAAGCACGCCGGTGACGGCGTCTTCTTCACGCGATGACGTCCACGCGCCGTTCAGCGCTGGGTTGCCTTGCGGCGCGCACAGGATCGAAAGCGTGGTGCGTGCGCTTTGTGCGCTCGCTTGTCCCGGTCCGGGCGTGTTCGCGGTGGCGTTGAGGCCTGAGAACAAGCCGAAGCCGGTTTCCAGCGCTTGCATCGAAGCGCAGAACGGGTTCACCGCGTTCAAGTTCGCGTTGTATTCTTTTTCAGACTGGCCGTAGCGCAGGCCGAGCGTGAGCGTGGTTGCGTCGGTCAGGCTGAATTCGTTGTGCGTGAACACAGCGATGTCGCGCGCTTCTTGCGTGAAGTTGTCCGCCTGCTGACCGTTTCCGTCCACGTTCGGCGTCAGGTAGGTGTTGTTGAACCCCGGATTGAGCAGTCCAAGGAAGGACTGGGCTGGCGTCAGGTTGAACAACTCGCGGGTGCCGGCAGTCGCGCCCAAGACCGCAGTTTGCGCATACGCTGACGCATCTGCGCCATAGCGGATGCGGTCGGTCGTGTTCAGATCTTCGGCGGAGTAGAACGCGCCGATGAGCCAGTTCAGGCGACCCGCTTCACCTTGCAGACGGAACTCTTGCGTGAAGTTCTCGATGTCAGCGGTCAGGCCGTCGCGATAGAAGAGGTCAGCATCGTTGAAGTCGATGTCTTGGCCGCGCGTTGCGCCCCAATTGCGATAAGCGGTGATCGACGTGAAGTTCAGGCCGCCGATATCCCAGTCGAGTTGGGCCGAAACGCCGCCGTCCTGGACTTGTTCGAGGTAGTCACGGCCCGGCGTCACGAGCACTTGTCGTGCGTCCGGGTTGTTTACGATGCTGGCCGTGTTCGGGAGGCTGCTGCCGCCGATCGCGAGGATAACCGGCTGAGTCGTGCCGTAGCGCAGGATCGTCGCTGCGCAGCAATCTTCATCGGTTTCTGCGGCATCAGCAATGATGCGCAGCGTTGCGTCGGGTGAGAGATCCCAGACGACCTGACCGCGCATGCCCCAGCGGTTTTGCGTGTTGTAGTCTTCGCCGGTGTTGAAGTCGGTCATGAAGCCGTCGCGGGCGCGCATGGAACCGTCGAAGCGGAAGGCGAAGGTGTCGCTGAGCGGCAAGTCGAAGCCGCCGCGCAGGGCGCCGTAGTTCAGATCGCCAGCGCCGGCTTCAAGCCACGCGCCCGGCTCAAAGCCTGGCTGCGCCGTGGTGATCGAGATGGCGCCCGATGAGGTGTTGCGGCCGTAAAGCGTGCCTTGTGGGCCGCGCAGAACTTCGATCCGCTCGACTTCCGGGAGGTCGGAAATGGCGATGCCAGCGCGGGCGCGGAAGACGCCGTCGATGAAGAAGCCGACGGCTGATTCAAAGCCTGGGTTGTCGCCGCCGGTGCCGAGGGCGCGGATACGCACCGTGGTGCCGAGCGAGGTCGACTGGCCTGAGCCGATCCGAAGGCTGGGTGCGAGTTGTTGCAGGTCGAGCAGGTTCTCGACGCCCGCGTCTTGCAGCGTCTCACCGCTGATCGCGGTCACCGCGATCGGAACGTCTTGGATCGCCGTGGTGCGGCCGGTGGCCGTGACGACGATTTCTTCCGCCGGTTCTTCGTCCTGTGCGTAGGCCGCCGGGCTCATCGCGCCCATTGCTGCGAGCGAAACACCCGAAAGCAAAATCCAACCCAGATTCTTCTTCTTACTAGTCATAAGCCGTCCTCCCAGTGCCCGGGACGCCTTCTATGGGTGTCCGTGGCAAACCATCGGCATGTCGGGCTGGCGAACGGGTACTCCCCCCGCGCCCTACCTGTCCAAGCCGCCATTGCAGGCTTAAGCGTCTGCACTGTCAACGGGATGTGATCGTATAACCTGACGCCCGCGTCACTGCGTTGTGGGATGCGGCGGGACGGCCACAGTAACGCGGCGTCGCTGTAAGCCTTAGGTCATATTACCGTAACGGAAGGGGCGTGTGCAGGTGCGAACTGGCGCGCTATGAGCGTTGCATGTCGATCAGCGCTCTCGTTCTTTTCTCCGCCGGGCAGGATTCGGCGACCTGCTTGGCCTGGGCGCTTGGGCGATTCGAGCGGGTGGAGACCATCGGTTTTGCCTATGGCCAACGCCACGCTGTAGAGCTTGAGCAGCGCGACCCGCTGCGCCGGGCGATCGCGGCTCTCCGTCTGACTTGGCAGGAGCGGCTAGGGGACGACATCACTGTCGACCTCGCTGGCTATGGCGCGCTGGCTGAGAGCGCGCTGACAGTCGACCGCGCCATCGAGATGGCCGAAAGCGGTTTGCCAACCACTTTTGTTCCTGGGCGGAACCTCGTCTTTCTCTCCGTCGCCGCTGCGCACGCCTATCGCCGCGGAATCGACGTGCTGGTCGGTGGTATGTGCGAGACGGATTATTCCGGCTACCCCGATTGTCGGCGCGAGACGCTGGACGCTCAGCAGCGCGCTCTAGCGCTCGGATTGGAACGACCGATCGTCATCGAAACGCCGCTCATGCAACTCACGAAGGCCGAAACTTGGGCGATGGCGTGCGATCTCGGCGGTGCTGCGTTGGTCGAGGCGATCATTGAGCAAAGCCACACCTGCTATCAGGGTGACCGCTCACAGCGTCATGCGTGGGGCTATGGGTGCCGCGCTTGCCCTGCCTGCGATCTGCGCGCCAAGGGGTTTCATGCCTGGAAGGCGGTACGCTAAAAATACGAACAGCTCCCCTACGAGGTAGGGGAGCTGTCTGCGTTAGAACGAGCGGGCGGAGAACGGGGATTCGGGCCTGACGCTGGCTCTAATGCATCCCTTTAGCCGGCCGCTTCCACGTAGGCGTCGGCGACTTTGCGCGCGAACTGGCGGATCGAACGCTCGGCGCTGGTCCAGGTCGTCGGCGGAACGAAGACATCTTGAAGCGTCTCGTCGTAACGGCGATGATCGACTTCGGCGATCACTTGGCCGCCCGCGCCGCGAACCACTGCGCGCAAAGCCGCGCCACCTGTCGAGACCGAACGCATCGGGTCGAGACCGGCTCGGCCGCGCGTCTGTTCCATGGTCGGGCGGTTAGGATCCGCGTCAACGATCGAGATTTCGATGGTGAGATTGGCGCCTGAGCCGAGGCTCGCGCCACGACGAGCGAGCGCATCGCTGACCGCTTCGGTGACTGCACTGCGCAGATATTCGCCTTCGCGCGCGCCAAGTTCTTCGTCGAGTTCAACCTGGAACTCCGGCGAGAATGAAATCGGTGAAATCGTCACCGGCGCGGCCGATGCGGTCTGCGCCAATGCAAGCGCGGCGAAACCGAGAAAAGCTGGAATAAGTCGCATCTGAAGCTCCCTTCAGCGTTTCCGCGACTATGCGGCCGATGGCGCGCCGAGGCCAGTCACGATCCCGTAACTTAAGCCGTTTCGAACTCAGTCACGATCGTCGTCCTAATCCTCATCGTCGTCATCGCCGGGGACGGCGGCGTCGATGACCGCGCTGGTTGTGCGCACGGTGGCGCCGGCGACCGCGCCTGTGACGCCGACCGCCGCACCGACCACCGCGCCGGTCGCACCGACCGCGGCGCCGACGAGGCAGCCGCCCAAGGACGTCATCAGCAGCAAGGCCGCGAGCACGCGCATCATGTTAGTCATCCCGCCTGAAGTTACATTTTGCGCCGGCCGGGTCGCCGCCGCAAGCCAACGCCGCAGTCGCGGTCAGGCGACGTCGTCGAGATCAATGGTGTCGAATGACGCAACTGTGCGCCCGTCGCTCTCGCGCCGGAACGGACCGACATAGCCAGCCATCTGGCAGTGACGGCGATCGGGGCCGATGAAATCGTCGCTGCGGATGATCATGCGCGTATCGGTAAGTGCGAGCGTCATGCGCTCGAACAGAACGCGCGCGCTGATCGGCTTGCGGATAAAGCCGCTGACGCCTGCATCGCGCGCCGCCGCCACACGCGACGCTTCAGTGTGCGCGGTCAGCATGAGCAGCGGCACGTAGGGGTTCGGGCTGGTTCGGTCCCAGCGCACCATGCGTGAGAAGGTGAGCCCGTCCATTGGGCGCATCATCCAATCGACGATGACGAGATCGACGGGCCGCGTGCGCATCACGTCAAACGCATGCTCCGCGTTGTCGGCTTCGGTAACGTCATAGACGCCCCCAGCACGCAACAGGCAGCGCAAGAGAAAACGCATCTGCCGGTTATCGTCGACAACCAGCACATGAATATCGCTCACCGACGCCATCTGACTCCCCCGAGTGAGTCTAGAAACGCCCTTATCCGCAAACAGACAGTAAAGATGCGCGCGCGGGAACAATGCGCGCACACGATTATCGAGCGCCACCGGTAGCGAAGCGCGTTTTGCTACCGGGGACCTGTTGAAGTTGACGCTCGGCTCAAGTTTTTACGGCGCATCGACGAGAACAACTTCGGCATCGGCGCTCGCTTCGATCCGAATCTCGCGTTCATCTTTGATCGCTGCGCCGTCCCTCGGCCCGAGTGTAACGCCGTTTACATTCGCCTCGCCCTTGGCCAGCGCCAAATAGAGGTGTCGGCCTGCTTCCAGAGCATAACGCACGCTTTGGCCCTTCTGCAGCATCGCTGCGAGCACGCGTGCGTCCTGGCGGATTGGCAAGGCGCCCGCTTCTTGTTCATCCGCGAAACCGGATGCGAGCGTCACCAGCGAGCCGGCGCGATCGCCTTTGGGAAATTGCGCTGCGCCCCAATTGGGTTTGCCGCCGCGCTCCTTCGGCACGATCCAGATTTGATAGATCGTCGTGGCTTCATCTTCGAGATTGTATTCGGCGTGCGTGACGCCGGAGCCTGCGCTCATCACTTGCACGTCGCCCGCTTCAGTACGGCCGCGATTGCCGAGTGAATCCTGGTGCGTGATCGCGCCAGCGCGGACGTAGGTGATGATTTCCATGTCGCTGTGCGGATGCGGCGGAAAGCCCGTCTTTGGTTGGATCGTGTCGTCATTCCAGACGCGCAGCGCGCCCCAATGGACGCGGGCGGGATCGTGATAGCCGGAAAAGCTGAAATGGTAGCGGGCCGCGAGCCAATCGGCGTCGTGACGGCCCAAGCTGTCGAACGGACGTTTCTCGATCATGGGATACCTCTTCGAGAGCCCATCTGGTTTGCCCGTTCTAATCCCTCAAGGCACAAGCTTGAAACCGGCCCGCCATCGTTAGGCGCTTGACGAAACCGCCCCGGACGAGTGCAACAGCGCTAACGAGGGAGGAAAATTATCCATGCGTACTGTTTTGATGGCCGCCGTCGCCGCTTTCGCGCTGACCGCGTGCACGCCGCCGGCGCCGACCGAAGAAGAAGCGCCGCCGGCGCCGCAAACACTGATCGAACAAGTGCAGGCGATGACGCCGACGGACCAGATGGTCTGGGCCTATCAACAGCTCGCCACGCAGCAGCAAGCCAATCCTGCGCTGACGCCGGTCTGCGCCAACGTCCGCGCCACCGAATCGCGTGGCGTCATTCCCGCCGATGTTGCGCCGGACAGCCTCTACGCGGCGCATATCGGCTCGCTGGTCTTCTCGGTGCAGTGCGGAAACCTTGTTAGCCGCGAGCGCTTCGATCCGAATGAGCATTGGCTCGTTGTCGTCGCGCCTGCCGTTAGCGAAGCAATGATCGTCAACTGCGCCAACGCGCGCGGCACCAGCGATTGTCCGCGTGACATCCCGCGCGTCGCCGCCGCACCGGCGCCAGCCGCGCCGTAAGAGCGACAAGCAAACTCTAGTCATCCCGGGAATTCGCTTCGCGCGTCCGGGATGACTCTGATTTATTCGTCGCCGTCGATCGGTGCGTCGGTTTCGAAGCGCGCAATTGCTGGTCGCGCGCGTTGAACAATACGAGCGCCGCTTGATCGTGATGCGCGCTGCGCGCGTTGCGAATGACGTTCAGAAAGTTGCGCCCGGTCGCAACCTGCACGCCGGAGCCGGCGTTTGCGCGCATGCGGCCAGCGCGAACGCAAAGAGGGGCGCGCGTATCAGACCGGATCCCACGGAAATACCGACGCACTCGCGCCGACATCGGTGTAGTTGGCTTTCATTGCAGGCAAGCAGTGATCGATGATGGTGGACGGCGACCAGCCCTCAAGCCGCGCCATGCCACGCGTTGGGCGCGGTTGGTTGAACAGGAACACTTCATTGCCGCGCACCGCAAAGATTTGCCCGGTCGTGTCCTTCGCGCCGTCTGCACAAAGCGCCACTGCCATTTGCGCAACCTGATCGGCGCGCATCGAACGTTGGAAGCGCTCCACGCGGGCCGCACTGGCTTCATCCTTCACTGGAATAGAAGCGATCATGCGCGTCCAGGCGAACGGCGCGATTATGTTCGAGCGTACGTTCTTCGCCGCATTCTCCATCGCGATGATGCGTGACAGGCCCATGACGCCGAGCTTAGCAGCGGCGTAATTGGCTTGGCCGATATTGCCGATCAGGCCGGATGTCGAGGTGAACAGGACGTACGAGCCGTCCTGTTGTTCGCGGAAGAGCTCGATTGAGGCGCGGGTGACGTTGAACGCGCCGTGCAAGTGCACGTCGATGACAGCGCGCCAATCCTCGGGCGGCATTTTGTGGAACATGCCGTCACGCAAGATGCCGGCGGGATTGATGATGGCGTTGAGGCCGCCGAATTCTTTCTTTGCCTGGTCGCACATGGCGCGCACGGCGTCGTAATCGGAAACGCTATCGCTGTTGGAGATCGCCTTGCCGCCTGCGGCGCGAATTTCCTTCGCGACGTCCTCGGCCGGTCCGCTCGATCCGGCGTCTTCGCCCTTCAGGCCGCCGCCAAGATCGTTGACCAAAACAGCCGCGCCTTCACGGGCCGCGAGCAGTGCGCATTCTCTGCCGATGCCGTTACCGCCGCCGGTGACGATGACGATTTTTCCGTCCAACACGCCCATGTCAGGTTTTCTCCACTTCTTGGCTGAGGCTTACCGCGTTTTGAGCGGGCGGTGGAAGTGGCTCGAACTCGTCCGCCTTCGCCAGCGCCGGGAAGAGCCGTATCCACCACGCCGATGCAAGCACAGCGCCCACGCCGCCTATGATCACCGCCGGCACCGGCCCGAAAATGCGCGCCATCACGCCGGCTTCGAAGTCGCCGAACTCGTTCGAGGCGGAGATGAACACAAAGCTGACCGCCGCCACGCGTCCGCGCATCGCGTCTGGTGTGGCGAGCTGGATCAAGCTCGAGCGCACATAAACGGAGATCATGTCGACGCCGCCCGCGACAGCGAGTGCTGCCGCTGTCAGCCACAAGCTCTCCGAGAGGCCGAACACGATTGTTGCCAGACCAAACACGATGGTCGCGCCGAACATCCACATGCCGACACGGCGGCGTAGCGGGTTCACGGCGAGCCAGAGGGCGACACTCGCTGCGCCGACACCCATTGCCGAGCGGAGCACGCCGAGCTCGCTTGGCCCTGCATGCAGGATATCGCGCGCGAAGACCGGCAGAAGCGCCACCGCGCCAGCGAGAAGCACGACGACGAGGTCCAGCGAAATCGCGCCGAGCACAATCTTGTTGCTCCACACGTAGCGGATCCCTTCCATGATCATGCCGAGCGTGCGCGCATCTTTCACCGGCTCCTGGGCCGGCGGTTTGAGCACGAACATCAAGGTCGCGCCGATCACCAACAGAACGAACGCCGTGGAATAGGGCGCGCCTGGCCCAAGGCCGTAGAGCAAGCCGCCGATCGCGGGGCCGATGATGAGCGCGGATTGGAAGGCGAGCGATGACCATGCAATGCCTTGCGGCAGCTCCTCACGCGGCACCAACATAGGCATCAACGCGCTCGCTGCAGGCGGCAGGAATGAGTTAATCACGCCGGCGGTGATGGCGGCGGCGAATACGGCTGGGATGACGATTTCCGCGCCCATGCCCGAAGCAATGACGAGCCCTAATAGGATCGTAGCCTTTGCGGCGATGCATGCTGTGATGATAAGGCGGCGATTGTAACGATCCGCGGCTTGGCCGCCGAACAGTGAAAGCACGAGCAGTGGCAAGAATTGCGCGAGGCCGACGAGGCCGAGCACGAACGCCGCCTCGGCAATGCTTTGGCCGTGAGCGCGAGCGGAGTCGTAGACTTGCCAGCCCATCGCGGTCGCCTGGATTTGGATTGCCAGCGTCGCAAACCAGCGCGCCGCCCAGAACTGGGCGAACTGCCGGTGGCGGAAGATGTCGAGCGAAGGGATGCGGAGCGCGGGCAAGCGGGCCGCTTATGGACCCGGGGCCGGGCGCGGAGCAACCGGGCTTGTTCTATGACACGAGTGCGATTGACGCAGCGTGCGAGCGGTCTTAAGCGCGCGCCTCCATGGCCCACACGCTCGTCGCCGAAAAGCCCGAACACGCCGCCCAGATTGAGGCGGTCCTCGACCGCGCCTTCGGTCCGGGCCGCTTCGCCAAGACGAGCGAGCGCGTGCGCGAACGCGGCGCGCGCCACGAGTTCGGCCTCTCGCGCGTTGCGCTGAACGAAACGGGCGACGTGATCGGCGTTTGCCGCATCTACGCCGCGCAAGCCGGCGGACCGCTGTTGTTCTTGGGACCGCTCGCAGTTGATCCGCGCGCGCAGGCAGCGGGGCTCGGTCTGACGCTGGTGCACGCCTGCGTCGCTGCATGCCGCGCGGGCGGTGGTTCAGCGATCGTGCTCGTCGGCGCCGAAAGCTTCTTCCGCCCGGCCGGCTTTACGCTCGCTGCGGCCGATCGGCTGACCTTGCCGGGGCCACTTGATGCCGCGCGTTTCCTTTGGCTCGAACTGCGCCCCGGCGGTCTCGACAAACTCAACGGCGAGATCGGCGCGCCGTGACGCTAGCGCGTCTCGCGCCGCCAGCCCCACATCAATAGCGTCAAGCCTAGCACCGCCCACAAGACTCCTGGTCCCAGCGGCGTCGCTTGCGCGGCGCGCACGACATAGGCGCCGTTGCGCTCGATGCCGATCCAATCGCTGCCGCCGGCGTTTGCGCCGCGGTCGATGCGACGAACCTCCGGCAAACGGCGACCATCTTCACCGGTCATGAACACGCTGCCGCCGGTTGCTTGCGCGAACGGACGCAAGATGTCGCCGGTCGCCGCGAGTGCTGCGGCCTCTCGCGGATTGAGCGGGCCGACGGCCGCGAAGGCGCGCAAGCCGCCATTACGCGCTTCATAAAGCCCTTGCTCTGCTGCTGGCGCCTCGCCACGGAAAAGACCGGGCGCCGTTTCGCCGATGCCGACCATGCTGCGTGCGCCAGAAGGGGCGATCAGCTCGACTTCGCCGGGCGTTGCGCCCAAGGTCGAGCGCTCGATCTCCAAACCGCGCGCGCCTGCATCGAGCGTCAGCCGCTCGTCTTCGAGCTCAGGCTCTTGCATCAACCAGTGCATCAAGCGGCGCAGCAATTCGCCGTGCGGCCCGCCGCCGTCATAGCCGCGCGCCCAAAGCCACGGTTGATCCGACCACAATTGTGCGACACGCCCTTCGCCAGCGCGATCAAGCACGAGCAATGGCCGATTATTGTAGCCGCTCAGCACGGTTTGGCCGCCCGTCGCGTTGGCCTCGATCTGACGCGTCCAACGCCCCCAACGTTCCGGTGACGGCAAGCCGCGCACAACAGGGTGACGCGCACCCAACGCCGTTGGCGCCGGCCGATAGGGCAATGCGGTGATCGCGCCGGTTGGTTGCGACGGCAAGATGCCGGCGAGCGCAGTGCGATAGAGCCCGTCGAGCCCGGCTTCGGTTTCGCCCGCAGTGATCAGCAGCGCGCCGCCTTGCTCGATGCGCCGTGCAATCGAGGAAAAATAGTACGCCTGCAGAATACCGCGGCGTGGCGCGCGATCGAAGATGATCAGGTCGAACTCATCGAGTCGCCGCTCGAATAGCTCTTCCGTTGGGAAGGGAATGAGCGCCAGTTCGTTCTGCGGCGTGAAATCTTGCTTGTCCGGTGGCCGCAGGATCGAGAAGTGGACGACATCGACTGCCGGATCGGACTTCAGCAAATTGCGCCACACGCGCGCGCCTGGGTGCGGCTCGCCGGTGATCAGCAGCACACGCAGCCTGTCGCGCACGCCATTGGCGGCAAATGCCGCGCGATTGTTGGAGAGCGTAATCTCCTGCGCGCCTTCTGCAGCCTCAACGATCACCATGTTACGGCCGCGACGTGGCAAGCGGACATCGATGTTGAAGTCGCGATTGGCGCGCACCGTCGTTTGCGCCACGCGCTGGCCGTCAATGCTGACCGTGACCGGCACTTGTGCGTCGCCCGCGCCATCGATCACGCGCGCGCTAATGCGCATCGGCTCATTGACGATGCCGAATGTTGGCGCCGAGACCAGCTCGATGCGTCTGTCGCCGCGATCAGGATCGCCGACGATCAACATGTGCGCCGGACCAAGCGCGCTGAGGCGGCGCGGCTCGGCTGGTGGATCGACTGCCTGGCCGTCCGTCACCACAACCACGCCGCCAATGCGATCGCGGGCCACGTCGCTAAGCGCATCTTCAATGATTGCCGTGATGATCGTGCCGTCGGCGCCGCCGCGCGCTTCGCGTACGCGCACGTCGAGCCCTTGTTCACGCGAGAGCCGCTCGGCCATCGCGTCACCGGCCGCGCGCGCCGCTTCACGCCGTCCGGCTAGCGCCAGGCTCTCGCTTTGATCGATGACGACGAGCGCGATGTCATTGGCGGGCTCGCGCGTTTCGCGCACCCATTGCGGCTGCATCAGTCCGACAAAGAGCAGCGTTAGCCCAAGCGTGCGCGTCACCGGCGCGCCGCCACCACGCCAAACGTAAAACGCCAGCGCCAGAACAGCGATCACGCCGAGCCCGATCAGCAGGCTCCACGGCAATGCGGGATCGAAACCGATCCGCGATCCTGCGATCAGGTCCCCGACCGGCGGCGTCATTCTTCGCCCATCCGTTCGAGCAGCGCCGGCACGTGCACTTGATCGTTCTTATAATTTCCAGTCAGCGCCACCATGACGAGGTTGACGCCAAAGCGCAGCGAGAGTTCGCGTTGGCGCGCGTTCACGCCGCCACCCGCCCAAGCTGATGCCCAATCACCATTGCCAACAAAAAGCGCTGCAACACCGTCGCGCGACGATGCCGCTGCTGCGCTCTCCGCCCAAAGCTGCGGCGACTGCGAGCGGCCGGGAAAGGAACGCATCAGATAGAAGGCGCGCGTCAGCACATGGTCCGTGCCGACTTGTTCTAGCGGCGGTACATCAACGCCCGCTAGCATGGCCGCCGCAGGCCGGCCGGTCGCATCACGCGTATCAACCAGCAGCATGCCGCCGATGGCGAGATAGCGATCGAGATTGGCGAGCGCCTGATCGGTAAGGCGGCGCGGATTGCTTGGCGCGGGCCAATAGAGGAACGGGTAGAGGCTGAGATCGTCGCGCGCGAGATCGACTGCGATCGGTGGTCCCGGCTCGACGGACGTGCGCTCTGTCAACATCGCACTGAGCGCTTCGAGGCCTTGCTGCGATGTGCGATCAAGCTGCGCGTCGCCGGTGCGGACATAAGCGAGCCGCAAGGTCAGCGTCGGATCATCGGCGTTCTGTGCGTGCGCGGAATCTACCGCGCCGAACACAATGAGCGCGCCGAGCACCGCCGCTGTGCTTGCGCGCGCAAAGCGCGGCAGACGCCCGGAGAGCATCAGTGCAATGAAGAGGTCTAGCGCTACCAGCAACGCTGCTGCGCCGAACAACCAGCCAGCAAGCGGCCGCTCGATGGTCGCGCCTAAACCGGCGCGCGCAACACCTTCCGGCAATGCTAGCGGCGTCAGTGTTTCGTCCGGCCGCGCTGCATCGATGGCGGCGGTGACGCCAGCGCGTTCGTACAAGCCAGGCGGTGTCGCGGGCGAGGCGATGGCCAGAGCGAACGCTTCCGGCGCGATCGGTTGCGTTTCCGGCGGTGCCGGTGCGAGCGCTCCATAGCCATCGAGCAGGCGTGTCGCTGCATAAGGCCCGCCGGTGATTTCGCGTTCACCAGCGCCGTCACTGCGACCCGCGAAGGCCAGCGTTCGGCGCAGCATCTCGACGAAGACGCCAGAGAGAGGAATGTCGGACCATTCGGGGCCAGCGCTGACATGGTAGAGCACGATCAGTCCGCGCCCGCGCGGTTGCGCGGTAACGAGCGGTGAATTGTCCGAGAGCGTCGCCCACACACGCGCTTCTTCAAGCGATGCGGGTTCGGCCAGAACTTGCCGTCGCACGCTGACGTCCGCTGGCGTCGCGATGCCGGCATAGGGCGAGTCCGCAGGAAACGCGCCGATGCCGAGCGGTGTTTCCCAGGCAAGCGCAGAGCCCAACGTGCGCGTGCCTGGGCGCAAGCGAACCGGGATGAACTCATCGGCATCGTTTGCGAGGCGTGGCCCCGCGAAGCGCACGAGCAGACCGCCATCCTCAAGCCAACGCTCCAACGCTGCGCGATCTGTTGGCGCGATGCGGCTGGCGTCGGGGAGGATCAGCGCTTGCGCGCGCGCGTCGATGAGCTCGTTGATCGAGCCGCGCCGCAAGCTCGCGAAAGGTTGCAGCGCGCGGTCGGCGTAGAAGAGTTCTGAGAGCAGTGGTTGGCCTGCACCACCGGGATCGACCAGGCCGACGAACGGTCGCCCAGCGCCCGCAGGCAACAAGCGCACCGCGCCCGCGCCTTGCTCACCGACCAAGCGCACACGCGCTGCGCGTGCAGCGATTTCCGGCGGCAGATCGATGCGCGCAGTCGCGGTTGCTCCGTCGCTGGAGAATGTGAGTTCGGCGGCGCCGAGCGAGCGGCCCTCGACTGTTTCCGCAGCAATCGCAGTAACACCGCCCCCATTGGACGCGCGCCGCACTTCGGCGACCACGCCTTGCGGCGTCACTGATCCCGCAACGATCGCACGTGCGGTTTGCGACGGCAGGCGTGCAGTCACTGGCCCGCGCCGTTGCAGTTCGGCGGCGAGCGCTGTGGCGCCGTCATCGCTCAATCCGTCCGTGATCCAGATGATACGATCGAAATTGCCTGGTGTTTGTGCGAGCCGTTGTGCAGCGGCGGCGCGATCTGGTCGCCACGGTTGCGGCTCAAGACGGCCAATGCGCGCTTTCGCATCTGCTGCAGTGAGCGCTTCGCCCGGATCGCGCGGTCGCGCGGCGGGCGCGGTGTAAAGCATGAAGACTGGCGCTTGCGCGCGCTCAGCTTCAGATGCCGCCGCAATCGCGGCGGCGCGGACATCGCTCCAGAATGGCGCTGAAGTCCAGCCGTCGTCGATGACGATAAGCGTGCGCCCGCCTTGCGCGCTTTCGGCTGCGTTCGGCGCCAAGCTTGGTCGGGCAAACGCGAGGATCAGCAGCGTCGCCGCCAGCATGCGGAAGAGCACCAGCCAAAGCGGCGCGCGCTGGCGGCTCTGTTCTTCGGTGCGTAGACCTTCGAGCAAACGCGCCGGGGGAAACTGCGTGCGTGCGGGCGCGGGCGGCGTCGCGCGCATGATGAAGAAGAGCACAGGTAGCGCGATCAGCGCGAGCAACGCGCCGGGAGCTGCGAACAAGAACGGCCCAAAGCTCACGCGAACCGCTCCGAGATGAGCGAGATGAGCAGAGCCAGCGTGGGTGCGGCACTATGATCGGTGCGGTGGAGCAGAGCCGGGAAGCCGTATTCGTTGCCGAGCGCGCGGATAGTACGGCGCTGGGCTTCGAGACGCTCGGTGTATTCTTCGCGCGCGGCTTCGGCGCGGCCCAGCAAAGTTTCGCGCCTGCCGCCTGGTTCGAGGAACAGCGTGCGGCCGCGGAACGGGAAGTCTTCTTCGGCTGGGTCGGCGATCATGATGAGCGCGCCGTGGGCGCCAGCGTCTGCGCAGGCGGCGAGTCGTGCGCGCCATTCGTCGGCGGGCGCGTAGAAGTCAGAGAAGAAGAGGATGCAGCCGCGCTTGGGCGGCGGCGCTTTCGGCGTCGGCGCTGTGAAATCATGCGCGAGACGATCGATGGCGCGTTGGCCGGTGCGCGGCGCTACGCCATAGGCGCCGACACGTTCGCCGCCGCGCGAGAGCAAGGTCGCGAGCGCCAGTGCGATCGTTTGCGCGCGACGGAGCTTGGTTGTGCGTGTTGGATCAGCGGTCCAGGCAAAGCCCGGTTCGGCGTCGAGCCAGAACCAAGCCGTCTGCGCGGCCTCGCGTTCGCGCTCGCGCACGAAGTAGCGTTCGCCGCGCGCCGAGCGGCGCCAATCGACCATGCGCGCGCCGTCTTCGGCGCGGTGATCGCGATATTGCCAGAACGCTTCGCCTTGGCCGCTACGGCGGCGACCGTGCAAGCCGGGCGCGCTTGCCGCTAAGCGCCGCGCATCGAGCAGCACGCCCGGCAGATCGCCCGCAAGGGCGAGCGCTTCGAGGCGTGCTTGTTGGCTCAAGCGGCTTTCTCGGCCAGATCGTCCACCAAGCCATCAATGTCCAAACCTTCAGCGCGCGCGCCGAAGGAGAGTTGCATGCGGTGGACGAGTGCCGGGCGCGCGAGCGCAACAACGTCATCAACCGCCGGCGCCAAACGGCCGCGCAGCAATGCGCGCGCGCGAACTGCGAGCATGAGCGCTTGACCAGCACGCGGGCCGGGGCCCCAGGCGACATGTTGGTTCACGCGCGGATCGTGGCTTGAGCCAGGGCGCGCGGAGCGGACGAGTTCGAGGATCGAGGCGAGCACTTTCTCGCCGACAGGCATCGAGCGCACCAAGGTTTGCAAGCGGATTAGCGAGTCCGGATTGAGCACAGCTTGCGGCGTGACGTTTTCGAGGCCGGTGGTTTCGATCAAGATTTTCCGTTCGATCTCGGCATCGGGATACGGCACATCGACTTGCAGCAAGAAGCGATCGAGCTGCGCCTCGGGCAGCGGATAGGCGCCTTCGTGCTCGATCGGGTTTTGCGTCGCGAGCACGTGGAACGGGCGCGGCACGTCGTAGGCGGCGCCGGCGACGGTGACGTGATGCTCTTGCATGGCTTGCAGCAGCGCCGATTGCGTGCGCGGCGACGCGCGGTTGATTTCGTCGGCCATCAGGAGCTGCGTGAAGATCGGGCCTTTGACGAAGCGGAAGTGGCGGCGGCCAGCTTCGTCCTGATCGAGCACTTCGGAGCCGAGGATGTCGGCCGGCATCAGATCCGGCGTGAATTGCACGCGCGCCCAATCCAAGCCCAACACGCGCGCCATCGCTTCGACCAAACGCGTCTTCGCCAAACCTGGCGCGCCGACGAGCAGAACGTGTCCGCCCGCGAGCACGGCGGAGAGCGCCAGTTCGATCACGCGCTCCTGGCCGAACACGGCTTTGCCGATTTCGGTGCGCACTTGCGCCAAAGCTTCGCCCGCGGCTTCGGCTTCCCCAACCAGGGCCTGCGCCAAATCTCGATCAGAATTGCTCATTGTCGCGAAGCTCGCTTAGTTGGGGGCTGAATTATGACCGTTCCTGAAAACACATCGTCCCTGGAGCAATTGCTCGCAGCACTCAAGGCCCAGGCCGGTGGGCGAGATAAAGGGCCGCCGCCTGTCGACAAGTGGAACCCCGTCCATTGCGGCGACATCGGTATGGAAATCCTCGCCGATGGGACGTGGAAACACGAGGGAACGCGCATCACGCGCGAGGCGCTGGTCAAACTTTTCGCCTCGATCCTGCGCAAAGACGACGACGGCGCAACCTATCTGGTGACGCCGGTCGAAAAGATCGTGGTTAAAGTCGAGGACGCGCCCTTCGTCGCCATCCGCGCGGATCGCGTAGGCGCGGGCGCCGATCAAGCGATCGTGTTTACCACGAATGTCGGCGACATCGTGCAAGCGGGGCCGGAGCATCCGCTGCGCGTAGATCGCCGCGGGGATGAGCCGCGGCCTTATGTGCATGTGCGCGGGCGGTTGGAAGCGCGCGTGCTGCGCGCGCCGTTTTACGAACTGGTGGACTGGGCCGAGACCCGGGACGGGAAGTTGGGTGTTTGGAGCGGGGGCGTTTGGTTTGAGTTGGGGGTGCCATGATGACCAATGCCTCCTCCTCCGCAACCCGTTCACGTTACGAGGCAAATGCATTCTTGTATTTGCGCAAAGACGATGAAGATCGCGTTCGCGAATTTTTGGTCGACAACTGGGGACTGCCGGGCACAGCAATTGTGACGGGTATGCACGTCACGGTGTATCACGCGCGTCGAAAGTTGCTTGGGTTGCAAATCCACTCAGAGCCGGCGGACGTCGAAATCGACATTGCCGAGTCACGCTTCATGGTGCTCGCTCCGGGTGGAGAGAATCCTCGACCTGAACTCGAACCGAGTAAATTGCGCGTCGGCATACGAATCGGAAAACGTGACCCGTGCTTGGGTCAAATCTTGGAATATCGTCGGAGATTTTACGCCTACGAAACAGCGGTCGTCCTAGGCGAGCGCAAGCCTAGCGGCGACAAGACTAGCGCGTTTGGCGCCAGGCATTACCAACCGCATATCAGCCTACTTAAGCCTGGCAACGATGTAGAGCGCGACCTTACCTTGATCGGCGATGCATTTCGGCAGCGGTTTCAGTGTTTGAGACTCAGCAAGTTCATTGTCCGACACAACTATGACTGACCTAGAATCCCTTCTCCGCGCCCGCCTTGATCCGATCGGCGCGCCGCCTTCGTCGCGGATGCGCGGGGATGTCGATATCAGCGAGACTTGGCCGGATAAGCCGACGTCGTTTCGCGCGGCTGCGGTGTTGGCGCCGATCGTCATGCGGCCGGAGGGGTGGACGATGTTGTTCACGCAGCGCGCCGAGGAGACGCCGGCGCATCCGGGGCAAATCTCTTTTCCCGGCGGGCGCGTGCAGGAGAACGACGCCGATGCTGTCGCCACGGCGCTGCGCGAAACGCGCGAGGAGATCGGCATTGATCTTTCTTTCATCGAACCGCTCGGCGCCTGGGATCAGTACGAAACCGGCACCGGCTATCGCATCACGCCGATCGTCGGCCTGGTGACGCCGGGCTTTACGCTCACGCTCGATCCGCGCGAAGTGGCGAGCGTGTTCGAAGCGCCGCTCTCATTCCTGTTCGACCCCGCCAACCACGAACGCCGCACCGGCGAATGGCGCGGCTTCCAGCGCACGTACTACGCGATGCCGTACGAGGGCCGCATGATCTGGGGCGCGACAGCGGGTATGATCCGGGCGTTGTGGGAAAGATTGTATTTGTAGCGCCGATCGGCGACGGAGCGTGACATGACACTCGAACAACTCTCGTCGCTCAGTCAGATCGTCGCCGCGATCGGCGTCATTGCCTCGCTGGTTTATCTGGCGCTGCAAGTGCGTCAGTCCGAAATCAGCCAGCGCGCGCTTGTGCTTCAGGCGCGAACAGATCGCGGCATCACGCTCTCGCTCTGCTTCTCAGAAGCGTACATGGGCGAACTCTTGTCGAAGCTGACGCGCGGCGAAGGCGACTTGGACGCCGGCCAACAGGCCGCGTTGCTGGGTTATGTGCGCAGCCTCGCGCTGAACGTTCTCGACGCGCAGATGCAAAACAAAACCGGCTTGCTCAATGACGCAGGCTTTGAGCGCGCGCTGGCCGGTGCGCGCTGGTTCTTCTCGATGCCGCACGCGCGCGCGACGTGGCGGCTGCTGCACCTCCAGTTCACGCCGGCGGATGTTGCGAGCCTCAATCTGCTCCTCGTCGATCCTGTGCCGCTGGCGGCGCCGATTGATCAAGTCGCCGTCAGCAAAGCTATTCGCGCCGAACTTTTGGCTGCCAATGCCTCGGTGCCTAGTGCTTGATCCGATTTGCGCGATGCCGGCCAAGATGCGGCGTCACATGAGGAGTGGCCGGTGGAGCAGCAGGCATGATCCGGGCGCTGTACGAACGATTACATGAGTGACGCTACCTCGCCGCGCTCCTAGAATCGCGTCCGAATCTCGTGGGGGAAATGCATGACCATCCGCTTGGCGCTTGCGGCAACGCTGCTGCTTATCGTTTGCGCGTGCGCGCAGATTGGCGGCGCGCTTGGCGGTCAGGCGGAAGACGAGCCTCAACAGGCGCAAGAATTTCTGCCGGATGGCGGGCCACCTGTGGTCAACGGATTTTACGAGGCGCAAGGCTCGTGCCCGTTCGAGGGGTGCGGGGCGGGCGATCTGTTCACGACCGGGCCAGTTGAATTGCTTGAGCGTCCGGCGCTCGATGCGCGCGTTGTCGCCACAGCGCCGGCGGGCGAATGGGTCAGCACAGCGAACAGCTTTTACCGCCATCACCCAGCGCGCGGCGTCGTCGTCGGTGAGGTTCGCCAAATCTACGATAATGACGCCGACATTGAAAACGGGCGGCCCACTCTTGAAGTCGGCGACATCGTTTATGCGACCGATTTCGGCGGCGAGGGCCTGACAGAACTCTGGCGCCGGGGAGATCTCATGTGGTGGGATTCTTCTGGCGGCGAGGAAAATGGCGTCAATGACGGCATTCGCTGGGAGTGGGGGACGTCAGAAGATCACGAGGCGGTCATGGCCGTTGGCGGCGGTTGGTGGCTCGAACTCGTGCGCGCCAATGGTGAGCGCGGCTGGGTGCGTGACACCGGAAATCTAGATTGCCTCGGCGTGATCGACGCATCGCCGCGTTGCGAGGCGCGTTGGGCGGCGAGCAGGCAATAACGATCTCTGACCCGCCTCCGTTCGTCCTGATGCTGTCTGCGCTCTATATGTTCTGCCAACCGTACGTCGCCAAAGCGCGGCGCGGCAGCTAGGAGCGAGACGTGGCTGCGAAAGCAAAGAAGAAGGCGCCGGCGAAGAAGAAAGCCGCGCCGAAGGGAAAGCCCAAGCTTCTCTCGGGCGGCAATCCTCAGATCGCCAAAGGCTACGGTGAGGCGCCGATCAAAGAATACATTGCGGCGATGCCCGGATGGAAACGCGAGATCGGCGCCGAGCTCGACGCCATCGTGACGCGCGCAGTGCCGGGTGTGAAGAAAGCGGTGAAATGGAATTCGCCGTTCTATGGGAAAATCGAGAACTCTTGGTTCTTGAGCTTCCACGTCTTTGCGAGCTACGTGAAGGTGACGTTCTTCCAGGGTGCGTCGCTGAAGCCGCCGCCAGCTGGCACGTCGAAATATCCGCAAGTGCGCTATTACGACATCTACGAAGGCGCCTTCGATGCGGCGCAGTTCGAGAAATGGGTGAAGCAGTCGGTGAAGTTTCAGGGCGAGAAATTGTGATGGCTGTGAAGAAGAAGGCTGCAAAAAAGAGCACGGCGCTCGCCACCGACTGGCGACGCGACGCGCTTGGGCGCATCCGTGCTCTTATCGAAGAAGCCGATCCGCAGGTCATCGAAGAGCGGAAGTGGAAGAAGCCTTCCAACCCATTGGGCGTGCCGACATGGTCGCGTGACGGCATCATCTGCACCGGTGAGACTTACAAAGACAAATTGAAGCTCACCTTTGCCTGCGGCGCCGCGCTGAACGACCCCGCGCGCCTCTTCAATGCCAGCCTCGACGCAGGCACGCGCCGCGCTATCGATGTCGTCGAAGGCGACGCGATCGATGCAAAAGCGTTCAAGGCGCTGGTCCGCGAAGCGGTGGCGCTGAACGCTGCCAAGGCAGAGAAGAAGAAGGCCTGAGCTGTTTGCACGCGCATGGATCGCGCATGTGTCATTGAACGCGCCTGCGAAACGCGCGAAAGAGGGCGCGCATGATCAAAAGCATCGCTCACGCCGATTGGTTCAAAGCCAAGGAGACGCAAAGCTTGCTCGCCGTGCTTGAAGTGGCGCGCGCGGGCGGTTCGCGTTTCGTTGGCGGCTGCGTGCGCAATACGCTGATGGGGCGCGAGGTCGATGACATCGACATCGCTACACAGCTGACGCCGGATCGCGTAACGGAAGTCGCGCGCGCAGCCGGCTTCGCGGCGCACCCAACGGGTGTCGAGCACGGCACCGTCACCGTCGTCGTCAATCACAAACCATTCGAGGTCACGACGCTGCGCCTAGACGTCAGCACCGATGGCCGCCGCGCGACCGTCGCGTTCACCGAATCCTGGGAGAAGGACGCCCAGCGTCGCGACTTTCGCATGAACGCGCTCTACGCCGACGCGCAAGGCGCGATCCATGATCCGACCGGTGGTGGTCTCGATGACGCCCGCGCCGGACGCGTGATCTTCATTGGCGACGCGCATACGCGCATCAAGGAAGACTATCTCCGCATCCTGCGCTTCTTCCGTTTCAATGCTTGGTACGCCAAGGGTCCGCTTGATCCGCAAGGTCTGCATGCGTGCGCTGATCTGGTTGCGGGGCTCGACACGCTCTCGGTCGAGCGCGTTTGGAAGGAAACGAAAAAGCTGCTGGGCGCCTACAATCCACGCGCCGCGTGGGAGGCGATGAAGGCGATAGAGGTGCGCGCGCGGGCCTTACCTGAGATAGAGAACGACGCGCGTCTCACCATGCTTTGCACATTGGAAGCTGAACTGATGTTGCCGGCGGACGCGATGACGCGCGTGGCGGCGGCGCTGAGCGATCCGGAAAGCGCGCGTGCGCTGGCGCGGCGGCTGAAGCTTTCGAATGAAGAGCGTGATCGCTTAGTTGCGGCGTTGGGCGATGACGAGAAGATCACGTCTTATATGTCGCTGCGCGAAATGCGCCGCGCCATTTATCGCATCGGCAACGAAGCTTTCCGCGATCGCGTGATGTTGGCGTGGGCTGCCGCCGGCGTTGACAAAGCGCAGGCATGGCGCGCTTTAGTGGCGCATTCGCAGATGTGGACGCCGCCGAAGCTGCCGTTGACTGGCGATGACGTGATGACGGCCGGTGTGCCCGCAGGACCGAAAGTCGGCATCGTCATGCGTGAAGTCGAAGACTGGTGGATCGACGCCGACTTTCCGGACGACAAGCTCAGTGTGATCGAGCGTTTGAAAGCTGTCGCGCAAGGTATGAGTTAGGGGAATGAGTTAGGCCGTCTGCGCTTTGCGGAAGCGCGGTAGTTTGATGTCGATCTTGCGGATCAGCTTACGCGCCGGCTCTTCGAGCCAGAGATAAGCGAAGATCGACGCGATGATGCACGCCGCGAACGCGCCGACCATCGCGCCGATGCGGACGATGAGATCAGAGCTTTCGGTGACGCCAACGCGCTCAAGCGCGTGGAACCAGACAATATCGACCGGCAAGTGCAGCATGTAGAGCGCGTAGCTCGCAGCGCCCAAGAACACTAACACGCGGCCACTCATCGGCGCATCGACGCCGTGGCGTGCGGTTTCGGCCATGCCGTAGAGCAGGCCGGCGAGGCCAAACCAGGTGAGACCTTCCCACAAGTTCAACGTCGTCACGGCGATGATCCAGCCAGCGGAAACGAGCACGATCGGCCACGCCCAGCTTTTCGGTGCAGCGTGGTCGCGAGCGAAGGCGTAGAGTGCAACGCCGAGGAAGAAGGACGGCAGAATGCGGAGCGCACCAATCTGCGCGGTCATCTGAGAGAAGTCGCGACCGACCCATGGCAGCGCGTTGTGCAAATTCGACAATGCCCAGAACGACCACACGCAAAGCGCCAGCGCGCCCGCGGCCACCCAGCCAGAATGTTGGCGCGCATTCAGCACCGCGCCAGCGATGAGCGGGAAGAGGAGATAAGCGGCCCATTCGGCGCTGATCGACCAAGACGGGAAATTCCAACCGACAGCTTCGGTCGCGCCCCAAGCGTGAACCATGAAGAGGTGCGCCGGCAGATCGCTCCACTTGAACGCCGCCGCTGAGCCGACGCCCGCGCCCATGGCAGTGGCGCCAACGAACAGCACGATCATCGCGGCCAAAGCCGCCAGGTGCATTGGGTAAACGCGGGCGAGACGGTTCTTCAGGAAGCCGCCATAGCCGAAGCGGTCTTGCTCTAGGCTCTGCAGATAGACGTGCGCCAGGATGAAGCCCGAGAGCGTGAAAAAGAGGTCGACGCCCAGATAGCCGTCCGCGACCAGCCCGAATTGACCCATCCCAAGGCCTAGATGGTCCTTGAAATGGTACAAAAGCACCCAGATCGCCGCGATAAAACGCAGCGAAGTCAGTGGTTTAAGGTCTTGGGGATAGGCGAGTGGGGTCATGATCACTCGCCTGACGCAAGAAAAAGGCCGGGCGGAGCTTGTTATAACGTGTGTTATAACTTATTTTGTTTGGGTTATGACCGATGAAACGAAAAAGCCCAAGGGCGTCCAGGATTCCGAACGTCCCGAATTTCAGGCCCAAGCGCCTGCGAAGCCGGCTGGCCGCACCCTGAAAGTCCGTAAAATCGGCAACTCGCTGGGTGTGGTGCTTCCGAAAGAGGTGCTGGCGAAGCTGAAGGTTAGCGAAGGCGATGAGCTGAGCGTCAGCGACACCCAAAGCGGTGTGGCGCTGCAGCGCCACGACGGTGATCTGCAAGACCAGATCGAGGCCGCCCGGCGCGGCATGAAGCGCTATCGCAATGCGCTGCGTGAGTTGGCGAAATGACGACCGAGCCCAAGTGGCTCGGCGTCGATGCAGTCTTGGTCATGCATGCTGAGCAGCTTGCCGAACATGGCGGCGCTGACGGCGTGCGTGACCTAGGCCTGCTCGATTCTGCGCTCGCGCGCCCACGCAACGCTTGGAGCTATGGCGAAAGCGATTTAATCGCGCTCGGCGCACTCTACGCGGCTGGCGTCATGCGCAACCATCCGTTCGTGGACGGCAACAAGCGGACGGGATTTCTTGCCGCGTACGCGTTCTTGTATGTCAATGGCCTAGAGATCGTCGCCGACGAAGCCGAAGTCGTGGTCCAATGCTTGTCGCTCGCCGCGAGCGAAATCGATGAAGCAGAGTTCGCGGCGTGGCTGCGCGATAACGTACAGCCACGCTAACCGCGCGAATGCGCGCAGCGGCGGGGTGACGCATTCTCTTCTGACTGAGGTAGGAGATCGTGGTGGCGGAGGTGCTCCCATGACCCCGCAAGACATCGCCTTCATCGCTGCCGGCGTGATCGGCTCTGCTATCGCGCTAGTTCACGGCGTGCTGACGGAGCGCTTCATGGTGAAGCCGGTCGCCGCTGCGTTCGGCGATGATGCGCGCATCTCGCCCGCCATCCGGCGACTGATCCCGATCCTGCTGCACTTGAGCACGGCGGCGTGGTTCGCAGGCGGCTTCGCGCTGATCGCGGCGGCGCTTTGGTTTGACGCAAGCGCGCGGCTAGCGACGGCGCTCTGCGTTGGCGCGCTTTATCTCTATGGCGCGGTCGTCAATCTGGCCGGCGTACGCGGCTTTAATCCGGGGTGGGTGCTCTATGCGATTGCCGTTGGGCTGATTGCCTATTCCGTTCTCTAGCGCGCACACGCCGCGCTTTCTTCGACTTCAACGTATCGCGTCCCATCGCGTTGAGGTAACCTAGGTCATGGCGACGCGACGCGATCTGTTGCTGCTATCGATGGCGTTGGGTCTCACAACCTGTGGCGAGCCTGTGCAGCAGAACGAGCTCAATCCGGTCTGGGTCAGAATATCGGCAGCGGAGTCTGGTTATCTGCTGTGGGTCGATGGTGAGCTAGTCGCGCTCGATCAGCTTGAGCAGCGGCTTCTCGATCGAGCGGTGTTACTCAATCCTCACCTCACCCGTGAAGAAGCGCGTGAAAATGTTCGGATCTATGTGAAAGCGGACCCAGGCACACCGTCGCTTTGGATCCAAGATATCATGCCGATGTTCAACCGTTTCGGTCGAGTTGGTCTCGTGGCGCAGGATCGTCGCGAATAGAGCTAAGGCCACTTCGCTACTGGCGGCATGCTGCTCAGAATGCTCTCAACATTGCCGCCCGTCTTCAACCCAAACGTCGTGCCGCGGTCATAGAGCAGGTTGAACTCCACATAGCGTCCGCGCTGCACGAGTTGCTCTTCGCGATCCGCTTCGCTCCAGGGCGTGCCCATGTGTTTGCGCAGGATCGGCAGATAGCCGGCGAGGAATGCGCGGCCGACATCCTGCGTGAACGCGAAATCCTCTTCCCAGGTATCGCCGCTAGCGCCGCCGCTATTGTGGTGATCGAAGAAAATGCCGCCGACGCCGCGCGCCTCGTTGCGGTGCGGCAGCCAGAAATACTCGTCCGCCCATTTTTTGTAGGTCGGATAGAGATCGTCGCCGTGTGCATCGCAGGCGGCTTGGTAGGCGGCGTGGAACGTCTTCGCGTCGTCGGTTTCCGCGCTGCGCTGATAGGCTTGGGTGGGATTGAGATCGCCGCCGCCGCCGAACCACCATTGCGTGGTGGCGATGTGGCGCGTGTTCATGTGCGCGGCGGGGCAGTGCGGATTGCGCAAATGTGCGATCAGTGAAATGCCGCTCGCCCAAAAGCGCGGATCGTCAGCTGCGCCGCGCACGTTCTTCGCGAAGTCCGGTGAGAACTCGCCATGCACCGTGCTCACATGCACGCCGACTTTCTCGAAGAACCGCCCGCGCATCATGCCGGCGACACCGCCGCCTTGATCAGCCGAGCCATCGCCGCGCCGCCACGGCGTTTTGATGAAACGCCCGGCTTCGCCTGGATAGAGATCGGCCGGCGCTTCATCCTCGATCTGCTCGAACGCGGCGCAAATCTGATCGCGCAGCGTCTCGAACCAAGCTTTGGCGCGTGCTTTTCGTTCGTCGCTCAATCCAGCTTCTCCCAAGCCCCGGTCTGGCGCATCGCTTCGGTCAGCACCACGGCGGCGGCGGTGATCACGTTTAGGGAGCGAACGCCCGCCCGCATCGGCACGCGGACGCTGGCTTGCGCCGCTTCGTAGAGTTCCCCCGGCGATCCGGCACTCTCGCGGCCGAGGATCAAAGTGTCGCCTGTGGAGAACTGGAAATTCTGGAACGTCACCGCGCCGTCGGTTTCGACGAGGACCAGTCGCCCGCCCACTCGTTCCGGCGCCGCTCTGAATGCGGCGAAGCTGTCGTGGCGGCTGATACGAGCCTTTTCGCCGTAGTCTAAGGCCGCGCGCTTCATGGCGGCGTCGGTCAGCGGAAAGCCGCAGGGCTCGATCACGTCGAGCGGCAGCCCGAGACAGGCCGAGAGGCGAATGGCCGCGCCAAGATTCTGAGGGATGTCCGGTTGATAGAGTGCGAGCCGCACGGTAAGGCCTCGGCGCCGGAGAATCTGGGCTGAATCGGGTGCTTGCATAGCGCATGCGGCGACGCGCCGCGCGCTTCGCGTACCGGACTAGCCTAGCTTCGACGCCGAACCAAGCGGGAGCTGGAATAAGTGGCCGACGACCAAGACCCCAACCGGCGCGATTTCATTTATATCGCTGCAGGCGCCGTGGGCGCTGTCGGCGTTGCGGCGACCGTTTGGCCGTTCGTCGCTCAGATGAATCCCGCCGCCGATACGCGCGCTCTGTCGACTACTGAGGTCGATCTGACCGCCGTCACGCTCGGCCAGCAAATCAAAGTTATGTGGCAGGGCAAGCCGGTGTTCGTGCGTCACCGCACAGCCGATGAAATCGGCCGCGCGCAGCGCGACGACTTCGCCACGCTGAAAGATCCGCAGACCGACGCGGCGCGCATTGTTCAAGAAGATGGCCAAGCCGGCCGTCCCGAGTGGCTCATCCTGCAAGCCAACTGCACGCACTTGGGTTGCGTGCCGACGTTCGTTGAAGGCTCGGCCTTCGGCGGCTGGTTCTGCCCGTGCCACGGTTCGGACTACGACACATCGGGCCGCATTCGCCGTGGCCCAGCGCCCGCGAACTTGCCGCCGGCGCCGTACGTATTTCTCAACGACACATCCATCCGCATCGGCTGACGGACTTGGGGAGCCTATAAGTGAGCGGACCTTCGACCTACGAGCCGAAATCGGGCCTGACCCGCTGGCTTGACCGCCGCCTGCCGATCATCCGGCTCGCGCATGACAGCTTCGTCGCTTATCCGACGCCGCGTAACCTGAACTATTGGTGGACCTTCGGCGCAATGCTGTCGCTCTGCCTCGTGGTGCAGATCGTCACCGGCATCGTGCTGGCGATGCACTACACGCCGCACATCACCATGGCCTTCGCGTCGGTGCAGCGCATCGAGCGCGACGTGCCGTTCGGCTGGCTCATTCAGAACATCCACGCTGTCGGCGCTTCGATGTTCTTCCTCGCCGTCTACATCCACATGTTCCGCGGCCTCTATTACGGCTCATACAAAGCCCCGCGCGAAGTGCTCTGGATCCTCGGCTGCATCATCTATCTGCTGATGGTCGTCACTGGCTTCCTTGGCTACACGCTGCCCTGGGGGCAGATGTCCTTCTGGGGTGCTACCGTCATCACCAACATTCTGGGCGCTGTGCCGTTTATCGGCGAAAGCATCCAAGTCTGGATCCGCGGTGGCGCGGCGATCGATCAACCGACGCTCAATCGCTTCTTCTCGCTGCACTATCTGCTGCCGTTCGTAATCGCCGGCGTTGTCGGCTTGCACGTTTGGGCGCTACACGAAGCGGGTCAGAACAATCCGGCCGGTGTCGATGTGAAGTCGAAAGCCGACACCGTGCCGTTCACACCGCACGCGACGATCAAAGATCTGTTCGCCGTGGTGCTGTTCGTGATCCTGTTTGCGACGTTCGTGTTCTTCATGCCGGACGCGCTTGGCCACGCCGACAATTTCATCCCGGCTAACCCTCTGCAGACGCCGCCGGAAATCGTGCCGGAATGGTATCTTTTGCCGTTCTACGCGATCCTGCGCGCCATCGACTTCAACATCGGCCCGATCGACTCGCGTCTCGGCGGCGTGCTCGCCATGTTCGCCTCGATCGCGGTGTTGTTCATTCTGCCCTGGATCGACACCTCGCGTGTCCGTTCGATGCGCTATCGCCCGATCGCGCGTCAGTTCTTCCTGATCTTCGTGGTCGTCTGCCTCATCCTCGGCTGGTGCGGTGGTCAGAACCCCGGCCGCATTATCGCCAAGGCTGCTGATTTCTCGGCGACGTTGACTTGGGTGTCGGGCGGCGAAGTGCGGACCGAGCAGTTCACCGCGCCTAGCGAAGGTGAATACGAAGAGTTCGCCGAGGCGCAACGCGCGCGTCTCACCGAGCAGGGCGCTTCAATGACGGCGATCGTGCGCGAGAACGCCACCACCGCCACGATAACGGCCGTGATCGGCGGCACGCAGAGTTCGGAAACCGTCACCGCCGGCACGCCCGACGAGATGGAAACCGAGATTTCGTATGCGAAGGAAGAGGTCGGCTCGGCCGCGCCGTTCTTCCACGTCGAGCGCCGTGTCCCGTACACGTTCACGGTGACGTCGCTCTCGCAGTTCGCGACCTTCTACTACTTCTTCTTCTTCCTCGTGCTCCTGCCGCTCTTGGGTCTTCGTGAGAAGCCGGGCCGTGTGCCGGACACGATCGCCAAGCCGGTTCTCACCGAGCAGGGAGCAGCCTGATGTTGCGCGCTTTGACTGTTGCGGCCGCGGGCCTGATCGCCGTTCTCGGCGTGGCGTTCGCCGCGGGCGAGGCTGAGGATCCGGAAGATTATCCGTTCAGCTTCGAGAGCCCAGTGGGCAACTACGACATGGCGGCCGTGCAGCGCGGCTTCCAAGTTTACAATCAGGTCTGCGCCGCGTGTCACGCGATGGAGCACCTCTCCTATCGCCACCTGGGCGAAGAGGGTGGCCCGTTCGCGCTCTACCGCGTGCGCGACCATGAGACGGGCAACCCGGCGCTGCAAGTCGGACGCCCGGCGAATGGCGGCACGTTCGTTGATGTCGTCGACAACCCTTACGTTCGCTCGATCGCTGAATCGCATCAGATCACCGACGTCGATCCGAACTCGGGTCAGCTCACCGATCGTCCGGGCCGTATTTCGGATCGCTTCCGCCGTCCGTTCCCGAACGAGATCGCGGCGCGCGCATCCAATGGCGGCGCCTATCCGGTCGATCTTTCGGTGATCACATCAGCGCGTCACGGCGGCGCCGATTACATCCGCTCACTGCTCATGGGTTATAACGGCCACAACGAAGGCACGCTCTACGGCAACCGCTATTTCCCTGGCGGGATGCTGGCCATGCCGCCACCGCTCTCGGACGGCGTCGTCGCATACGCCGACGCCAACGTGCCGCAGACTACGGAGCAGTACGCCACCGACGTCGCCAGCTTCCTGCAATGGTCAGCTGACCCGCACATGGAAGAGCGCAAGCGCACTGGCATCGTCGTGCTCGCATTCTTGATCGTGCTCGCGGGCCTCATGTACCTCGCCTACAAGCAAGTCTGGCGCGGCGAGAGCCACTAAGGCGCACCCAAGTTAAGCGGAAAGCGCATCCCCTGGTAAAACGGAGGGTGCGCTTTCATGCTCGTCGTCTTGCACAGCGCAGTCGATGTGCTGCCAAACATGAACGAGTTCATCCGCATCTGGGCGTGACCAAAGAAAAGGCCGCCAACTCGCGCTGACGGCCCCTTTGTTTCACTGACAGCGCAGGTTACGGCGCAGTTGCCGGTGCGGTGGTGACGGCAGGATCGACAGCGCTTGCGATCGTGACTCCATCCATCGTCGGCATTGCTGCCGCGTTCACGTCCACCGGCGTCGCTGTGGTTTGCGCTTCACTCGGCAACGGCTGGCGCGCGGCTTGCGCTGGCGCGTACACGATCACGCCATTGACGCGTCCAGCGCGCGGGCCGCGTGCGCTCGTCGGCGTGACGCCGGCGGCGCGTGAAATCGCATCTACCGGCACGCGCAGCGCTTGGGCGATGTCGATCGTGCGCGGTGTGCGGCGAATGCCGGGATCGGGAACGTCAGCGTAGAAGATGTGCGAGCCAATGGTTTGCCGGCCAACGCCTTGCGGCGCCCAACGCGGACGCACGGCGCGGGTGTGATAGAAAAGCGCGCCGCCAGTTGGATCGACGGATTGGCCCGAAAGCACTTCGCGCGCGATGCGTTGTGCTGCTTCCCACGCTTCAGCGTTTTCGCCTGACGTGTAGGGCTCTGGGTTGGCGACGAAGTTCACCACCAGACGGCGGTTCGGATCGCCGCGATTCCACACCGAGAACTGGCGCGGTGATAGGATCACCGTTGACAACGTCTCGCCAAAGCGCGGACCAATGCGGTTGACCATGACGTGGCCGACAGCGCGCATGCCGTCTTCGCCTTCCGACCGCGCTTCGCCCCACATCGTAGCGGCGAGCAAGCGCAGCTCAGTCTCATCGACTTCGCGTGGTGCAATCGGCGCTGCAATCGCTGCGACTGATGCAAGTTCCGTCGGAACGAAGCTGACGATCGACCGTTCACCGCTTACTACTTGGGCGAGCGCGTCGGGGTAGAGTGCGAAATTCATCGCCGCCGCCATGACGAGCACGCTCATGGCGCCAAGCGCGTGACGGCTTTCATGCAGCGCAGCGGAAACGCCGCGTGCGGAGCGACGTGTTTTCTTTGGGGAACGTGAAAGTCCCACCCAGCGAGCGGCCATTCGAGGTCTCTCTCAAAGGTCGTCCGCGCTCGAAGTGCGGACGGTACGGAAACAAAATCGAACGCGTCCGCACCGCAGCGGTGGCGGACGCGAGCGCCGTTTCTACTTCTCCACAGGGCGAGATTGGGGCGCGTAGGCGCCAATGACAGAGGGAATCCGCCTCGTTTCCCTTAGATTTTTGTCAGATTAAGCGCCTGACATATCCTGTCGCGCGAAGTTCCGCGCCAACAAACGAAAAAGGCGCCGCGATTCAATGCGACGCCTTTTGTGTATGCCGTCTCGCCTAGAGCTTTAGCCGAGTTCGCGCTGGTGGTTCACGATGCTGCCGACGAGGCCGTACGCTTTCGCTTCTTCCGCGAGCATCCAGTAGTCGCGATCGACGTCGCGCTTGATCTTCTCGGCGGGTTGGCCGGTAGCGGCTGCGAAGATGTTGTTCAGACGCTCGCGCATGCGCAGGATTTCGCGCGCTTGGATCTCAACGTCGCTGGCCATGCCGCCGACGCCGCCGCGCGGTTCGTGCAACAGGAAGCGCGTGTTCGGCAGGCAGAAGCGGCGCTCGCGCGGCGCTGCGCAATAGATCAGCGCGCCCGCTGAAGCGACCCAACCGGTGCCCAGCATCTGCACTGGCGCGTCGATGAACTTGATGACGTCATGGATCATGTCGCCCGATTCAACGTGACCGCCCGGCGAGGAGATCACGAACGTGATCGGCTTGTTGCCGTCTGCGGCCAGAGCGAACAAACGCTCGGTCACGCGACGCGCTTGGATGTCGTTGATCTCGCCCGTCAGCATGACGACGCGGGCCTGAAACAGCGCCTTCTCGATCACGTCCGGGGCGTTGCGGCCGTCGGAGGCGTTCTTCTTGTCGTCTTCGTCATCAAGGCGGAACGATTGCGTCATGGACAGGCGGAGCTCCCTGGAGGGGTCAAATTGGAAGCCCTCAAGTAGGCGCGTTCGCGCGCTTTCGCTAGCCCGGACGGCGCCGGGATACGCTGAGCGTGGCGCGAGGGCGGAAATAGGTCGTAATTTCAGAGCACGTTCCCCATGTGCCCAAACGGGAGGGGACCAATGAACCCGTTAATCATCGTCGTGGCGTTCGCCTTCGTCGCGCTCACGCCGTACATGCACGCCCTTCCGCGCAGCGGCGGCGATAGCGTGCAAGCGCTTGATCAAAGTGATGCGGGCGAAGCCGACGAAGAAGACGGCGACGAGGCTTAAGCCCGCTTCTCCTCCAGCAAGCGTGTCAGCCGCTCCACTGCAGCGGTGAGCGTCGCGATCTCCTGCTCGCGCAACAGATCGAGCTTGTGATGCAGCGTCTCGATTTCGAGTTCGGCTTTCTTGTTGATCTCGAAATCATCGATGCCGCGTTGGCGATCGATATCGGCCTGACGGTTCTGGCTCATCATGATGACGGGCGCTGTGTAGGCGGCCTGAAAAGAGAGCATCAGGTTCAAGAGGATAAACGGGTACGGATCGAAGGCGTGGCCGCTCGTTGCGTTGTAGATGAGCCAGCCGCCAAGCAGCGCCGATTGGATCAGGATAAAACGCCAAGACCCGACGACTGAAACGACAGCGTCCGCGGCGCGCGCGCCGAAGCTCGATGGTTCTTGTGACGGCGGATGCTTGCGCCGATCAGACGCGCGAGCGCGCAACTGATCCAACATCTCCAGTACGTCCTTGCCCATGGGCGCATCTCCTTGATGCCCCATGCTAGCGCCGATGCTCAGCTCAAGCGATCAAACAACGCGTTGAACGCCGCGACCGCCGCACGCGGACCGTCCGGATGCGCCCACACGCCTGCCGACACGGCAAGGAAATCCGCGCCAGCGCGCACCAGAGGCTCGGCATTCTCGACGGTGACGCCGCCAATTGCGACGCACGGCGTCTCCATCGTTTCCTGCCAGATTTCGAGGAGCTCCGGCTCGGCCCAGTGCGACGGGTCCTTTGTGCCGGTCGGATAGAACGCGCCGAACGCGACATAATCCGCGCCAGCCTCTGCTGCTTCGTAAGCGAGATCGCGTGAGTCATGGCAGGTGACGCCAACGATGCGATCCTTGCCGAGGGCCGCGCGCGCTTCGGCGTAAGACGCATCGCTCTGGCCCACATGCACGCCGTCCGCATCAAGTTTGGCGGCGAGGTCGGGACGATCGTTCAGAATGAAGGCCGCATCCGCCGCTTGCACGATCGGTTTCAGCGCAGCGCCAATGCGCAACACGTCCGCGTCGCTTGTATCTTTCAAGCGCAGCTGCACGCAGGCGATATCGCCGCCCGACAACCCATCCGCGAGCGCATCAATGAACGCCGGCAGCTCCAGCTTTGGCGGCGTGATCAGATAGAGGCGGCTGCGGGTTGGCATGGCCGCTTTGTAGCGGCTCGCGCCTCAGCCGGGAACGCGGCTTAGACGCGCTTACGTCCGAAAGACGGTGCGCTCGCCGACGCGGTTACTGTCGCCATTGCCGGACGCGCCGCTGCGGCGGGGCGAGGGGCGGGTTGGGTCTGATGCTCGGCGATTGCGCGATCCATCGCTGACTGTGCGCTGAACAGTGAAGACATTGCGGTTGCGGGCGCGTTGCCCGTCGGCGCACTGGGCGCTTGTGGGGCGGGCATGCGCGAGCCTGAGCCGGAGCCCGGCGGGTCGCCGTACTTGTTCGGACCGGGATTGCCGGCCAAGCAGCCGAGTTCGATGAAGAAATAGAGGCTGATCGCCATCAGCAGAAAGACCCACGGCATCACGCCCGCGATCATCGCGCCAAAAGGCGCACCTTCGAGCGCGTGGCCAACAATGCTGACCGCGATCATCATCGCCGGCAGTATCGGCGCGAACGCGATCCAGCCGGGGCGCCCGCGATCGTGGAAGCGCTTCCATTGCAGCGCTGTGCCTGCCCAACCCGTGACCATCGAGACGATGCACAAGAACATGAGCAGCATTGGCGCTGCCTGCGCCGCCGCTTTTGTCGTATCGACTGCCGTCGGCGTCACCGCCATCGAGACGATCACGTTCAAAACGATAGCGGCCAAGCTCACGCCGAATGAGCCAAGCCAATATTGTGTGCGATTGATCCGGCCCTGGAAGCCGAACAGAAGTTTGATCAAGCTCACGCCGCCCTCGCGCGCAAAAATCAACGAATATGCCGAGTACGGTACAGGAACGCGCTTAAGTTCAGCCTAAGGCCGCGCCGAGTTTTGCGAATATTTTGTGTGCCAAGCGGGCACAAAGCTGCTCATCATGGTCACCGATTGGTTACGAGGCTCGACATGAAACATCTCTGCACCGCCCTCGCGTTTGTGTTCGCCACGCCCAGCATCGCATGCGCGCAAGAAGCGCCGTCGTCTGGTGTGCCGATCGAGGTGCAAGGTCCCGCAGGTGTTCTGCGCGGCTCTTTGCTGACGCCAACTGCGAACGCGAACGGCGCAGTCGTGCTGATTATTCCAGGCTCAGGCCCGACTGATCGCGACGGCAACAACCCAATGGGCATACGCGCGGCCACCTATCGTTTGCTCGCCGAGGCGTTGGCCGAGCAAGGCGTCACCAGCGTGCGCATCGACAAGCGCGGCATGTTCGCGAGCGCTGCGCCCGGCATCGACGCCAACGCCGTTGTCATCGACGACTACGCCGCCGACATCGCCGCCTGGACCGCTGCGATCCGCGAGCGCACCGGCGCGCGCTGCGTCTGGCTGGCCGGCCATAGCGAAGGCGCCCTAGTGGCGCTGGTCGCGGCGCAAACGGACGTGAACGTCTGCGGCATCGTTTTGATCGCAGGCGGCGGCCGTCGGTTGAGCGATGTCATCCGCGAGCAGCTCCGAGCGAACCCCGCGAATGCGCCGCTGCTGGAGGAATCCGAGCGCATCATCCGCGAACTGGAAGCAGGCCGCCGCGTGCCGGCCTCGCAAATCTCCGCGCCGCTGCAGCCGCTCTTCCGCGAGAATGTGCAAGGCTTCGTGATCAGCCTCTTTTCCTACGATCCGCCCGCTTTGCTCCGTGCCTACCAAGGGCCGGCGATGATCATGCAGGGGACGACCGATCTCCAAGTCACGATGCAAGACGCCGACTTGCTCGCCGCCGCACGGCCGGGGCTTGAGGTGGTGCGGCTTGAAGGCGTGAACCACGTGCTGAAACAAGCGCCGATGGATCGCGCCACGAACCTGGCGACTTACGGCAACGTCAATCTACCGCTCGCGCCAGGCATCGCCGAGCGCATCGCCGCGTTCGTGGCCGAGCAGGGCGTGCCGGAGTAATCCTGGCCGATGACCTGGGTTCAATTTCGCAAGTATTTCTACGCGCCATTGTTGGCGCTCGTGTTCGCTGGCGCGCTAGCGATCATCTGGCTAGTGCCGACCGATCAACGGCCACTCGTTACAGGCGTCGTGATTGTCGCACTATTGGCGCCGGGCTTCATCGCCAGGCATTTGCTACGCGATCTGTTCGCCAGCCGCGCATTGATCGCAGCTGGCCAGTATCGCGCAGCCTTCGACGCCGCGCAGAAGTTCTTGCAGCAGCTCAGGCGTCGGCCTTGGGTCCGTCACGCGATCTGGGCGCAGTACGGCATGTACACACTCAGTACAGAAGCGATGGCGCTCAATAACGGTGGCGCGGCGTTACTGGAGTTGAGGCGCTTCGCCGAAGCGCGTGCCATGCTTGAGCGCGCGCGCGCCGTGGACCCAGCCTATCCCATCCCGCTCTACAATCTTGCTGTGATCGCCAAGCTGGAGGGCGATGAGAGCGAAAGTCAGCGTCTGATAAGCGAAGCCGCCGCGCGAGGATTCGCGGGTGGCCAGCTCGATGCGATTGTTCAAGCGGTCGGCGAGGCGCACGCCCGTTTGGCGGCGCCTCGCTCCAACGCTTAAGCCGCCTGCTTTTCTAGATCCTGGTTCCACTTGCCGAGGCTGGCGAGGCCGTTCATGCGGGCGCGGTGCAGGAAGGCGGCTTGGCCGGCGGCGACGTTTTCGGTTTTGCCCGACCATGCCTTCTGCGGCGCGGCTTGCAGCGCGCGGCCGTAGGAGAAGGTCATCTTCCACGGGAAGCCGCCGATTTGGTTCATGCGCGAGAGGTGCGCCGTCGCCAGTTCGTCCGATTGGCCGCCTGAGAGATAGGCGATGCCCGGCACCGCGCTCGGCACGCAGGCTTTCAGCACGCGGATGGTTTTCTCAGCAACTTCATCAACTGAAGCCTGCTTCGCCGCTTTCTTTCCCGGCACGATCATGTTCGGCTTCAGCACGATGCCCTCGAGCGCGACGTTGAGATAATAGAGCTGTTGGAAGGTTTCCTTCAGCACCCACTCGGTCACGGCGTAGGTCGTGTCGATGTCGTTATCGCCATCCATCAGAACTTCCGGCTCGACGATCGGCACGATGTCGAACTCTTGGCAGAGGTTGGCGTAGCGCGCGAGCGCGTGCGCGTTGGCGACGAGGCCAGCGTAGGACGGGCGGCCACCAGTCGGATCGATCACCGCGCGCCACTTCGCGAAGCGTGCGCCCTTTTCGTAATACTTCGGCAGACGCTCGTGCAGCTTGTCCAAGCCACGCGTCACGTCATCGCCACGCGCGCCGGCGAGCTTACGAATGCCTTCATCGACTTTGATGCCGGGGATCGAGTTTGCGTCTTCGATCACTTTGACGAGCGGCGTGCCGTCCTTGGCGTTTTGCCAGATCGTCTCGTCATAGAGGATGACGCCGGAGACGTAGCTCATCGCTTCCTTGGAGCGGAACATCATCTCGCGATAGTCGCGGCGATTGTCTTCGCTGTTTTCGACGCCGATGGCGGCCATGCGGTTGCCCATGGTGCCGGTGCTTTCGTCCGCCGCCAGGATGCCGCGGCCCGGCTCCACCATGCGATTGGCGATCTTGTTCAATGCGTCGAGATTCACGTCCGCTCCCCGCGTCTGAATGGTTCTTCTTGGATGGCGGGGTGTCTAACCCAGGCGGCCGAAAAACGCCACGCCGGGCAGGGCTATGGGGAAAACTTGCCGCAGCAATGCACCCATGCGGTAGCGTTTAGCGCGCTTTTAGCGCCTCGACGCCCGGCAGCGGCTTGCCTTCCATCCATTCGAGGAACGCGCCGCCGGCGGTGCTGACGAAGGTGAAATCGCCGGTCACGCCTGCGTGGTTAAGTGCGGCGACCGTATCGCCGCCGCCAGCGACCGCGACGAGCTTTCCGCTCGTTGCCAGCTCGGCCGCTGCTTGTGCGGCGATCACTGTGGCTTGGTCGAACGGCGGCACTTCGAAGACACCGAGCGGGCCGTTCCAGATGAGCGTGTGAGAGTGCTTCATCGCCTCGCGCAGTTTGCGGACGGTCTTTTCACCGGCGTCGAGGATTTTCTCGTCGGCCTGAATATCATCGAGGCCGCAGATGCGCGCTTCGGTGTGCGGCTTCACTTCCCTCGCCACGACGACATCGACCGGCAGCAGGATTTCGCACTTGCCCTTCGCGGCTTCGAGGATGGCGCGCGCGGTGTCGGCCATGTCCTTCTCGGCGAGCGAGCCGCCGATTTCGACGCCTTGCGCATAGAGGAACGTGTTGGCCATGCCGCCGCCAATCGCGAGCTTGTCGAGCTTGCCGACGAGGTTCTGCAAAAGATCGAGCTTGGTCGAAACCTTGGCGCCGCCGACAATGCCAAGCACTGGGCGCTTGGGTGTGCCGAGCGCCGCATCGAGCGCATCAAGCTCACGCTCCATTTGCTTGCCAGCATAGGCGGGGAGGATGTGCGCGACGCCTTCCGTCGATGCATGCGCGCGGTGCGCGGCGGAGAAGGCGTCATTGACGTAGATGTCGGCATACTCTGCGAGCTGCTTTGCGAACGCCGGATCGTTGCTCTCTTCGCCAGGATAGAAGCGGACGTTCTCGAGCAGAATGACGGAGCCGCGCGGCGCTGCGTCGATAGCGTTCCACACCTTCTCGCCAACTGCCTCCTCAACGAAGGTCACGTCAGTTCCGAGAAGTTTGCTCAATGGCTCGGCGACCGAGCGGAGCGACATGCTCGAAACGAACTGGCCCTTTGGGCGATCGAAATGCGCCACGAGCAGGACGAGGCAATCGCGCTTGCGCAGCGCCTCGATGGTCGGCAGCGCCGCGCGCAAGCGTGTGTCATCCGTGATCTTTCCGTCCGCCATCGGGACGTTGAAGTCCACACGAACGAGGGCCGTTGTACCCTCAGGCGCATCTTCGATCCGGCGAAAGCTCACGTGTGTCCTCCAAGCATGAGGCCGATCCAATAGGCAATGGCCAGCACAACGGCAATCATCACCAGCGCAATCGCGCCCTGAACAAAGCGTTGCGAGAGAGGTAGCGCCGCTAGCGAGTTCCGTCGCATCCAGCCCCACGCAATCACCGCCGCGCCGAACACGCCCAGCGCGTAAGGGATGGTCGCGCCGAGTAAGCCGGCGATAAACGCCAGCACGGCGAACGCGAAGTCCCAGCCGGCGGACGCGATGTTCGGCTTGCGCATTAGCTGATCAGGAAGTCGCGCTTGCCAAGCTCGACGCCATTGGCGCGCAGGATGTCGTAGGCGGTGGTGAGGTGGAAGTAGAAGTTCGGCATCGCCCATTGGTTGATGTAGTCGATGCCGCTGAACTTCAGTTCGGTGGTCGGGATCTTGATCGTGATCTCGCGCGATTCCGAGCCTTCATAGGCTTCCGGTTTGAAGCTCTCGACGATGGCGACGACCTTGGCGATGCGCGCTTGCAGTTCAGCGAACGTCGTTTCCGTATCTTCGATGGCTTCCGGCGTATTGCCGGTGAGACGCGCAACCGCGCCCTTGGCGTGATCGGTGGCAATCTGGATTTGGCGCGTCAGCGGAAACATGTCCGGCGCGAGGCGCGCGTTCAGCAGCACTGCCGGGTCGTAGCCTTTGGCCTTTGCTTGCGTCTCAGCTTTTCCCAGGATGGCCGACATGTTGCGCAGCATGCGCGCGAAAACGCCCGCGCTGATCGCGTGCATCGAAAGCTTGGACATGATTTAGATCGTTCCCCCGGAAGCGAGACCCAACCAGTAGGCCCCGCCGATGATGGCGATGATGGCGATTGTGCCGACGGTGGAGACCGTCAACCACGTTGCGCCGCGCAACCGGTTCAGCACCAGCCGCCGCGACCAGTTCCAATAGGCCAGCATGCCGATCCCCGCCACCCCCACGACCATTAACGGCAAGTCGAACAGGCCGCATGCGTATGCTGCGAGCGCGAACGCGAGCTCGATGGCCGCGACTCTCATGTCGTATGGGCGGCGTCTCATGGGACGCCCAGCCTTGCAGAGCCGGCGCCATTTACGCTGTAGCGCTCACCCGGCTGGCGTAGCGTTTCGTCTTATGGGCGTAGGGCTTCAAACAGCGCCGCGAAGCCGACGCCGACCCAGGGAAACATGAACCCGCTCACCAGCGCGATGAGGATTGCGTTGCGATCCGCGACGCCGGTAATCCGCGCGCCAACGAGCTTCTCGCCGATCATCCAAGCGGCGGCCCAGCCGATGAAGAACAGCCCCCAGCTCAAGCCGGTCTGATTCACCACATGCACCGCCAACGCGCCGCCGAGCGCGAGCCCGAAGAGTTGCGCCTTGGCCGTTGGCGAGAGGTGAAAGCGGGGGAGGCGCATCAATTTGTAGGTGAACAATGGCCCATCGCTTGTTCGGGCGACGGCGTCGCGCCGGCTTCAAACGCTCGTCGCGCCTCTCGATCACTTCGCCACACATCTGGGCGTAAAGAACACGCGCGCATCACGCCGAGGTCGCTACCATGCCGTACCTCATCGTTGAAACCGTACCGATCGTTGTCCTGGTAACGGGCCGCAAGTCCGTTCTCGATCATCCAAGCGGCCACATTTGTGCGGTCACCGCCTTGGATGCGCCAGCACTGCACAAGCGGGCGACCGAACGACTCTGTCAGCCTTCCGGATCGAATAGAGCGCTCCTGGTTGCACTGCACGAGCGCGCCTTCGAGAAAGCTTGCCAACTGATCTCGAGAATGCACGCCACAATTCTCGAGGCCGCGACAAATCTGATCGAGTTCCGGCGCGTCCAAGCCCCATAGGCGCAGAGAAACCTCGCCAAGTTGAAACGTGTCGCCATCGTGCACAGACAGCTCGTCGTTCAAAGTTCTCTCGGATACGTAGCCGACGTAAGTACGTGGCCTTACTTGTCCGCCGAGTCCGATCGCCACAATTGCTAGTGTGGCGGCGCATCCCGCCACGAAGCCAACCATCGCGAGGATCGTGGGACGCAGGCCGCGCTCAAGGCGCTCTCCGCGTGTGAACGCCAACAGCGAGAGCGCTCCAAGCGCGATGCCAGCGACGATGAAGAAGTCGCTCAGTTGCGCCATGAATTGGGTGACCGTCACAGCGTTGTTGTTGAACGCTTGAACGGCGGCCGCTTCGCCTAAGTTCGCGCGGTGTACCCAGGCGTCAACAATCGCCTCCGACAGGCCAAATTCGGTTCGCGAACCGTTACCGAATGCCGACCACGCCAAAAGGCCAGCGCCACCTATCCAAACGCCGGCGCGTACAATGATGGGATACTGTCTTGTGCTCAACCAAAAGAGTGCGAGCGCGCCGAACAGAGCTGCAATAGCCATTGCTACGTCCTCACACGCTCTTTCTACGCTTGGGAGGACGCAGACAAGCTCAGATCAGCTTCGCCATCGCGACGGCGGTGTCGGCCATGCGATTCGAGAAGCCCCACTCATTGTCGTACCACGACAGGATTGAGCAGAACTTTCCTTCCATGACCTTGGTCTGGTCGTTGTGGAAGACCGACGAATGCGGATCGTGGTTGAAGTCCATCGAGACGTTCGGCGCGTTAGTGTAGCCGAGCACGCCCTCGAGCGGACCATCAGCGGCGGCCTTAATCGCCGCGTTGATCTCTTCCTTCGACGTCGCTTTCTTGGCGACGAACTTGAAGTCCACCACGGAGACGTTCGGCGTCGGCACGCGGATCGAGATGCCGTCGAGCTTGCCCTTCAGATCCGGGATCACGAGGCCAATGGCTTTCGCGGCGCCGGTTGAAGTCGGGATCATGTTCAGCGCAGCAGCGCGGCCGCGATAGAGATCCTTGTGCAGCGTATCCAAAGTCGGCTGGTCGCCCGTGTAGGAGTGGATCGTCGTCATCATGCCGTGATCGATGCCGATCGCGTTATGCAGAACGCTGACCACTGGCGCGAGGCAGTTGGTCGTGCAAGAGGCGTTCGAGATCACGACGTGATCTTTGGTGAGATTTTGGTGGTTCACACCGTAGACGACCGTGAAGTCGGCGCCATCGGCCGGCGCTGAAACGATGACGCGCTTGGCGCCGCCTTCGAGGTGGAGCGCTGCCTTGTCGCGCGCGGTGAAGATGCCGGTGCACTCAAGCGCGATGTCGACGCCGAGATCCTTGTGCGGCAGCTCGGCCGGGTTCTTGACGGCAGTGACCTTGATCTTGCCCTTGCCGATATCGATCCAATCTTCGCCGGACTTCACTTCGCCTGGGAAACGGCCGTGGACGCTGTCGAAGCGCAGCAGGTGAGCGTTGGTTTCAACGGGGCCCAGATCGTTGATCGCAACGACTTCGATGTCAGTGCGGTCGCTCTCATAGATCGCGCGCAGAACATTACGGCCAATGCGCCCGAAACCATTAATCGCAACCTTCACGCCCATCGGCCGGCTCCCTTTGAAATTCAACTGTTTTGGTGGCTTCCGCTTAACTGCAAAGCGTCCTTGCGTCGAGCGCCGGAACCGCATTCCAGCCTTTCATCGAATCGCTTCTCGCCGTAACATTTGGTCACAATGGATGAGTCGCTCGCCAAGCTGATCGGCACGCTCTCGTATTCGCTCGGCGAGGGTGTTGCGAAAGCTGAACACGCCCTCGACGCGTTGACGCCGGGAGTCGATCCCGATGCCGCGACCAAGGCTCTGGACAACGGGCTCGATCGGCTTGCCAGCGCAGCAAGAGGGGTTCTCCGCTAATGCGCATCACAGTGCTCGGCCAACCCGTCGAAATCGCCTGCCAGCCTCACGAGGAGCGGCGGCTTGAGGATCTCGCGAGCGCCTTGGAAGCGCGCGTCACTGGCGTCAAAGGCGATGCCGAAACGACGCGCCGTCTCGTTCTCACGGCGCTCGCTCTGATGGACGAGGCGCAAGCCTCCAGCGCCGCACTCGTCCGCGCCCGCGGTGAAATCGAGCGCCTGACCGACATGTTGATCGAAGCGCGTCTGGAAGGTTGCGCGGAACCCGACAGCGCCGATCGCGGCCGCGTCGGCTCTTTGCGGCGCGTCGCGGAAGGCGCCGCTTGAGAACGCAGCCCAGAGCGCCTAGATTCGATGCGGGCGGTCACTGCGGCGTGCGAGAGGCGCATCATCCCCAGGACCGTATCATCTCTCTCGGGAGCTGGCTCTGTCGGGGACCCTGGTCCCCAGCACCTGGCGCCCACCTAGTACGCTAGGGTTCGAGAGGATGAGCAATGCCTTACGGCGACTGTGGTACCGCCCAACCTGTCTTCCCCCGCTAGCGGGGGAAGTGGCGAGCGTAGCGAGCCGAAGGGGGAAGTTGCGCATGGCGTCTAGAACGCCCCCCTCAGTCTCACGCTTCGCATTCGACAGCTCCCCCGCGAGCGGGGGAGCATGAAGATCTTCGACGATCTCGAAGCCGCCAAAGCCGACGCCCGTATGCTCATGCGCGCCGAGCGCAAAGCGGTTGAGCCGCGCGATGCGTCGCTGAAGCTCATCGAAAACTTCCCGCTCGAACTGGCGCAACTCTCGCCCGTCGCCGGCTATTGGCCGGTTGGCGGCGAGATCGATGGCCGCCCGTTGCTTGCAGCGCTCGCCAAAGCTGGCCGCGTGGTCGCGCTGCCGCGCATGGAGAGCCGCAATGGCCCGGCACGCTTTCTCGCGTGGCGCGGCAATGAGGTGCTGACAGCCGATGCGTTCGGCGTGCCGTCGCCGCCGAAAACAGGCGCTGACCTCGCGCCGCGCCTGATCCTTACGCCGCTCCTAGCGTTCGACCGCGCCGGCAGGCGTCTCGGCCAAGGCGGCGGCCACTACGATCGCATCATCTCGCTCTATCGCGCACACGGCGCGATCGCTGTTGGCTTGGCTTACGCTGAGCAAGAGATGGGGCAGGTGCCGACGGGCTCGCACGACGCGCACCTCGATTGGGTGATCACCCCGAAAGAAGCGATCCGCTGCCGTCTCGAAGGCTTACGCGGTCGAAGCTGACAGCGCCTAGCCGAACAGAGCAATCACGACGAAGGCGCCGAGCAAGATTGCGACACCGGCCGCGCCGAGCACGATCAGAATAACGAGGGCCGGCTGCTCTGCCTCCTTAAAAGACCTCTCGCTGGCATTAGCGAAGCCGTCAGTGTTCAAGACGCGTTCGATGTAGTCGCTCTCCAGCGGCAATTGCCAAAAGCTGGGCTGATAACCCGCTTCTTCGTAGGCTTCTTGCGTGAGGTCGCTCCACCGGCCCGGGGCGCTCTCAACGCGTGCGAACCAGTGATCCTGTCCGCCCTTGGTTTCCCAACGGCGCCACGTCCCGCGCATCCTCGCCTCACTTTCAGACTTTCTAGCAGGGTTATGGCGCTTTTGCTCGTGCCGGAACGTTCTGAGCGGCCCGTAACTTGAGAAAACCAAACGGCCCCGCTAGAAGCCGCCCCCATGGCAGGCCATTCAAAATACGCGAACATCCAGCACCGCAAAGGCGGGCAGGATAAAAAGCGCGCGCAGATGTTCACAAAGATCGCGCGCGAAATCCAAGCCGCGGTGAAGCTTGGCGGGCCCGACCCGAACGCGAACCCGCGCCTTTATCGCGCAATAGCGGCAGGCCGCGCGGTCAACATGCCGAAGGATAACATTCAGCGCGCGGTCGATAAGGGCGGCGGCGCGGGCGCCGAGAATCTCGATGAAATCCGCTACGAGGGCTTCGGCCCCGCTGGCGTCGGCGTCATCGTTGAGTGCCTGACCGACAATAAGAACCGCACCGCCGGCGAAGTGCGCTCTGCGTTCGCCAAGTTCGGCGGCAATCTCGGCGAAAGCAATTCGGTGTCGAACGCTTGGAAGAAGGTCGGCGAAATCCGCTTTCCGCTCGCGGCCGCCACCGAGGATGCGATGCTCGAAGCCGCCATCGAAGCCGGCTGCGATGATTGCACCGTCGAAGACGAGCACCATGTCATCGTCTGCGAGATGAACGCGCTCGCAGGAGCAGCCCAAGCCCTGTCGAAGGCGTTCGGCGATCCGGCCAGCGCGAAGTTCGTTTGGCGCACCGACATCGCCATCCCGCTTGAAGGCGACACCGCACAAACGTTGTTGAAGCTCATCGATCAGCTCGATGATCTCGATGACGTGCAGGACGTCTATTCGAACGAAGACATCAGCGCCGAAGAGCTTGAGAAGCTGAGCGCCTAAACAGGCGCGAACATCGCGCCGATCTCTTGGATCATCATCCAAGCCGGCGGGATGAGAAAGCCGATGACCGCGGCCCAAAATACCGCGACCAGCGCCAGCCAAATGCGTCCAAAAATTCCGCGCCGCTTTTTGTTGACCTCGACATAAGCGACGTCGATGACCTGCGCGCCCGGGTCGGGGCGTCCTGGCGCTTCGCGTAGACGGACAGGTTGCTGCTTCGGCATGCGTTTCCGCGTTCGCGCAAAATCACGGCGGACGCAAGGCGACGCCGCCGATGTTCACACACCGGCGGCGCCTTAAGTTACAAGCTGCTCAGGTCTCAGCCGCGGCGGCGGCCGTCACGGTCGCGACGTTCGGCCTGGACCATGACGCTCAACCGATCAAACCGGCGATCGAGATCGACACGTTCGCGGTTGTCGAGGCCGTTGCGGCGATAGCGTGCTTCAAGCATGGCGATCTCGTTGAATTCGGCGCGCAAGCGGATCGCTTCACGGCGGGAGAGATCGCCATTGCGGACGCCGGCGTCGATGCGCGCATCGAGCTGGCGCTGACGCTGGTTGATCGGCACCCAACGATTGCCGCGCTCGTCACGATCGTTGCGTTCGAAGCGAACGCGCTGCGAGAGTGAATCAAAGCGGCGATCGAGGTCGCGACGTTCGGCTTGCGACAAGCCATTGCTGGCGCGATAGCGAACTTCCAGACGAGCAATGTCGCGGAATTCGTCTCGCAGACGCATCGCTTCGTTGCGCGTTAGATTTCCATTGCGGACGCCAGCATCGATACGCGCGTCGAGGTTGGCCTGCCGCGCATTGATGTTCTGCCGGGATTGCGCGGAGGCGGGGGCCGCTACTGCGAGCGCACCGACCGCGGCTGCAAGTGCAAGAAACTTTTTCATCGGTACCTTCCTTCGAATTTTGTGAGCTAGAAGCCCTCGTTTGGATCAACCGAACCGCGCCAGCATCGTTCCGATCGGAACTGAGCCAAGCTGTCGCGACCCGTCCGGTTCCCGAGATGTTGCCAACCTGTGTCAAACGCTCCATAGCGACACAAACTGACAAGTTTGCTGGGCTCCGTATGCGGGTATCGTGCATGCGCGCTGAACCGGGGATGATGGAGAATTTCATGAGCGGCGATCTCGTCACTGTGTTCGGCGGCTCCGGTTTTATCGGCAAGCAAACCGTGCGCGCATTGGCGAAGCGCGGCCATCGCGTGCGCATCGCCATGCGTCGTCCGCATCTCGGTCACGAGCTGCGCGTGATGGGCGATGTCGGTCAGATTCAGATCGTGCAAGCGAACGTGCGCTTCCCCGAGTCGATCGATGCGGCGCTCGAAGACGCCGACGCCGTGATCAATCTCGTTGCCGTATTGCATTCGCGCGGCAAGCAATCGTTCGAAGCGCTGCACGTCGATGCAGCGCGCGCGATAGGCGAAGCTGCGGCCAAGCGTGGCATAAAGCGCGTAGTGCAAATCTCGGCGCTGGGCGCGGCACCCAAAGGTTCGAAATACGCACGCAGCAAGCATGCCGGCGAACGCGCTCTGCTAGAAGCCGTGCCAAGCGCCACGATCCTGCGCCCCTCCATCGTGTTCGGACCGGAAGACAGCTTCTTCAATCGTTTCGCCGCAATGGCGCAGACCGCAGCAGCGTTGCCGCTTGGCGCGCTGCCGCTGATCGGCGGCGGCAAGACAAAATTTCAACCGATTTTCGTTGGCGATGTCGCTGAGGCGGTCGTCGCTGCGGTTGCGCGGCCGGACGCGCAGGGCCGTATCTACGAACTGGGTGGGCCCAGCGTTTACACGTTCAAGCACCTGCTCGAGTACATCCGCACCGAGACCAATCGCGACGTTTCGTTCCTGTCGCTGCCATTTTTCATCGCCCATCCGATGGGTTTGGTGATGAGCGGCGTATTCGGTCTGACGCCGTTCCCGCCGCCGCTCACCGGCGATCAAGTGCTCACACTGAAGCGTGACAACATTGTCGGTGCCGATGGCAGCGCACTGACGATTCAAGACTTGGGCGTCACGCAACTCGAAACTGTCGAAGCGATCGTTCCGAGTTACCTTTGGCGCTTCCGTCCATACGGCCAATTTCAAACCAAGCAGAACCCAGCATGAGAGCGCGCGCCTGGCCTTTGACCACCCTTATCTTCGGTCTCGCCACGCTTGGCTTCTTCGCCGCGCTCGGCTCGCAGCCCGCAGTGACGGCGATCTACGAACGTAGCCAAGTCAGCCAAGCGGTGAGCGCATTTCAGCGCGCCGAAACGCTGAGTGACATCGTTTTCGTTTTCGGTTCGCCGGTCGATGAGCGCGTCGTCGCGGCGCAGAATGCTATCAACACGCTCGATCTCTACGGTTTCATCCCGGCCTATGCGCTCTTCCTCGTCGCTGCGGCGATCATGCTGGGCGGCCTACGCAATCGCTGGACGCAAGCGGCGATCGTGTTTGCGCTGCTTGGCGCAGCGTTCGACGCAGTCGAAACGTGGAAACAGCTGCAACTCACTGCCGACATCGACAACGCTGAAGCGCACCTGCCGATCGCGACGTGGCATTGGCTCAAATATCTGGGCCTCGCGCTCAATGGCGTCGCCATTACCAGTCTCGCGCTGACGGAGGAGAAGCGCCGCTGGATTTTGGCCGTGATCGCCTTCTTGCCGCTGCCCGCCGTGGTCGTCGCCTACATGGATCTGGCGCCGGTGACGGCCTTCTCTGCAGCGTTCGCGCTCTATTGGATTTCGCTGCTCGTGTTCAGCGTTATCGAGTTGGTTCGGGCGAAAGGTTTACCGGCTTAAGTCCGAACTCACTCGTCAGATGCTCGGCGACGATGGTGCGATGGCAATCGCGCCAATCGTGCTCCAGGCACATGATGCAGGTGGCGCCCTTAGCGGCGAGCTCCGCTGTTTCCGCCAGCGCCATCTGGCTCTCCGGTTCCACCATCTTCGCTTCGAATATGCGACGCATGGTTTTGCTGTCGCCTTTGCGCGCGGCTTCGCGTCCAGCTTTTGGCGTGCCGAGCGTCTTCAAGTGGATGTAAGCGATGCCCGCTTCGTCGAGCGCTGCGGCGAGTGATTTCTTTGAGAAACCGGCGCGGCGCGAGTTGGCGATTTCGCGAACATCGACGAGCGTCTTGATCTTCGCGTCCTTCAGTGCCGCGACGAAATCGGGTTGGCCGACATTCTCGTACCCGATGGTCCAGATCTTCGACGTTGCCATAGCCTTACACGCTCACAGCCAGCCCATCGTCACAACGCCGAGGATCACCAAGCCGAAGACGATACGATACCACGCAAACGGACTGAAGCCGACCTTGGTGACGAAGTTCAAGAACGGCTTCACCACCAGCCATGCCGAGATGAACGCAAACACAAAGCCCACCGCGATCTCAGCGACGCGGTCTGGCGTGATGTGATCTTTCACGCTGATGAAATCGAGGATGAAGGCCGCCACCATGGTCGGCATGGCGAGGAAGAACGAAAACTCCGCCGCCGCGCGGCGGTCCAAGCCCAAAGCCAAACCGCCAAAGATCGTGGCGCCTGAGCGCGACACGCCGGGGATCAGCGCCAAAGTCTGAAACACGCCAACGCCGACCGCGCGCCAGATTGGCGTCTCCGAAGCGTCAGTCACTTCAACTTTCGGCGGCCACTTCTCGAGCGCCAGCATGGCGACGCCGCCGAGGACGAGCGCCCATGCAATGATGTCGAGCCGGATGTAAAGTTCGTTACGAATGTAGGAGTTCGCCAGCAAGCCAATGATCGCCGCCGGCAGAAACGCGAAGAACAACATCAGCGCAAAGCGCCGCGCTTCTGGCTTTGTCGGCAGGCCGGTGATCACGTCCCAGATGCGCTGTCGATAGAGCCACATGATCGCTAGGATCGAGCCTAGCTGGATCATCACAGTGAACACGCCGCCCGGATCGTCGTATCCGATGGCGCGGCCGATAATGAGCAAGTGGCCGGTCGAGGAGACGGGCAGGAATTCCGTCAGTCCCTGAAGGATTCCCAGCAGCGCCGCGCGCAAGAGATCGAGGATGTCCAAGCAGCTGCCCCTTAGTTGTGCGGGGCCGGACCTTGAAGTGCGTCGCGCGCTCCTGAAAGCGACATTTCCGCTGTTTGGCTGTGCCAGGCCCCTAGCTCTCTTGCATCTGCGAAGAATCTAGGCAAAGGGGAATAATCTCCCTTTGTCGCGCCGTTTGGAGGGCGTTCGTGGCCGAACGCATGCAGAAATTTGTGTCTGTCGGGCAAAAATGGCCCGACAAGCGACCGCCTGACGAGCGGGCGGCGGATTTCCACGAGATCCACCGCGAGTTCATTGCTCAAAAAGCCGCGGATCAGGCTGCGCGTTGCGCGCAGTGCGGCGTGCCGTTCTGCCAAACGCATTGCCCGCTCCAGAACAACATCCCCGATTGGCTGAAGCTCACCGCCGAAGGCCGTCTCGAAGACGCGTACCGGCTCTCAGCCTCCACCAACTCGATGCCCGAAATTTGTGGCCGCATCTGTCCGCAAGATCGTCTCTGCGAAGGCGCGTGCGTGATCGAGCAGAGCGGCCATGGCAGCGTCACCATCGGCGCCGTCGAAAAGTACCTGACCGAGACGGCATGGAAGCAGGGTTGGGTCGATCCGATCCGCCCGCGCACTGAGCGCAGTGAGAGCATCGGCATCATTGGCGCCGGCCCCGCTGGTCTCGCCGCCGCTGAGCGCCTGCGTCAACGCGGCTATCAAGTCACCGTCTATGATCGCTACGATCGTGTCGGTGGCTTGCTCATCTATGGCATCCCGAACTTCAAGCTTGAGAAAGAAGTCGTCGAACGCCGCACGCAACGCCTCATCGATGGCGGCGTAAAGTTCGAACTGAACTGCAATGTCGGCGAGACGATCAGCTTCGAAAGACTGCGCGCCAAACATGACGCCGTATTGATCGCGACGGGCGTTTACAAAGCTAAACCCCTGAATGCACCGAACGAGCGCGGCGTTGTGCCGGCGCTCGATTTCCTCATCGCCGCCAACCGCGTTGGCCTTGGCGATGATGTTGCGGAGTTCACCAACGGCAAGCTCAACGCCGCCGGCCGCCGCGTGGTTGTTATCGGCGGTGGCGACACGGCGATGGATTGTGTGCGCACCGCGCGCCGCCAAGGCGCTGCCAGTGTCACCTGCCTCTACCGCCGCGACCGCGCCAACATGCCGGGCTCGCAACGCGAAGTGAGCCACGCGGAAGAAGAAGACGTCGACTTCGATTGGCTGGCCGCACCGAAATCGGTGCGCGGTGGCAAAACGCCTGCCGTGAAAGCCGTGCGCATGCGCCTGGGCGCACCGGATGCGAGCGGACGCCAATCGCCGGAAGAAACGGCCGAGAACTACGAAGTCCCCGGCGATCTCATCATCGCAGCGCTTGGCTTTGATGCCGAAGACGTCAGCGCGTGGGCTGAAACCACGCGCTGGGGCACGATTAAGGCTGATCCGCTCCGTTACGCCACGAACCAGCCGGGCGTTTATGCGGCGGGTGATATCGTGCGCGGCGCATCGCTCGTTGTGTGGGCCATCCGCGAAGGCCGCGATGCGGCTGATGCGATGCACGCCTGGATTCAAACGCAAGCTAAAGTGGCCGCGCAATGAGTGGCGCTGAAGAGATTGCGCGCTACGAGCGCGAACGCGCGCGGCTTGAGCGCGAAGGCCTCTATCGCGCCGATACCGAACGCGATGCGTGCGGCGTTGGCCTCGTTGTCGCGATTGATGGCGTGGCGCGCCGCGAAGTCGTCACGCTCGCGATCGCCGCGCTGAAAGCGGTCTGGCATCGCGGCGCCGTCGATGCTGATGGCAAAACCGGCGACGGCGCCGGCATTCTCGTTGAAGCCCCGCAAGATTTTCTGCGCGAAGCCGTCGACCGCACGGGTCACACGCCGAAAGACGGCCCGATCTTCGTCGGCCAGATATTCCTGCCGCGTCTTGATCTCGGCGCGCAGGAACGCGCGCGCGTTATCGTTGAGAGCGAAATCATCCGCGCGGGATTTTCGCTCTATGGCTGGCGCCAAGTGCCGGTGAACATCAGTCAGATCGGCGAAAAGGCCAACGCGACGCGTCCCGAGATCGAGCAAGTCCTGCTCCACGATCCGCAAGGCCGCTCCAGCGAAATCGTCGATCGCGATCTCTACATTTGCCGCCGCCGCATCGAAAAGCGTGCGCTCGCCGAGAACGTCACCGAGCTTTACGTCTCATCGCTCTCAGCCAAGCGTCTCGTCTACAAGGGCATGTTCCTCGCCCAGCAGATCGACACGTTCTATCCCGATCTGCGCGACGAGCGTTTTGTTTCATCGGTGGCGATCTATCACCAGCGTTATTCCACCAACACGTTCCCGCAATGGCGCTTGGCCCAACCCTTCCGCATGCTCGCGCACAATGGCGAGATCAACACGCTGAAGGGCAACACCAATTGGATGAAGAGCCACGAGATTCGCATGGCGTCCGAAGCGTTCGGCGATGCGGACGCGGACGTGAAGCCGATCATCCAGCCAAGTGGCTCTGACTCCGCAGCGCTCGACAACGTGTTCGAAGTGCTCGTGCGCGCCGGCCGCGATGCGCCGATGGCGAAGTCACTTCTGGTACCAGAAGCATGGGCAAAATCGCAGACGATGAAGCCGTCGCACAAGGCGCTCTACGCTTATTGCAATGCAGTGATGGAGCCGTGGGACGGGCCAGCGGGTCTCGCCATGTTCGATGGCCGTTGGGCCGTCGCTGGACTCGATCGCAACGGCTTGCGTCCGTTGCGTTACGCTTTGACCGGCGATGGCTTGCTCGCGGTCGGCTCTGAAACCGGCATGTGCCCGCTCGATGGCAAAGACATTCTTGAGCGCGGTCGCATTGGCGCGGGCGAGATGATCGCCGTCGATACGCGCGAAGGTCGGCTCTATCATCATGAAGAACTGGTCGATCTTCTCGCCGCGAAGCACCCATACAGCGCTTGGCTCGAGAGCATCATCGATCTCGACAAAAAGCTGAGTGGCGACGAGCCGCGCCTTTACAATGACCGCTCCGAGCTGCTGCAGCGCCAGGCTGCCGCCGGCTACACGATGGAAGACGTCGAACTCTTGCTGCAGCCGATGTTGGAAGACGGCAAGGAAGCCATCGGCTCAATGGGCGACGATGCGCCGCTCGCCGTGCTCTCCGAGCAAACGCGTCCGCTCTCGCACTATTTCCGCCAGAATTTCAGCCAGGTCACCAATCCGCCGATCGATCCGCTGCGCGAAGGCCGGGTGATGAGCCTCGCCACGCGCTTCAAGAACCTCGGCAACATTCTGGCGCAGGACGAGACGCAAGCGCGCGTCTATGTGCTCTCAAGCCCGATTCTCACGAACGGCATGTTTGCGCGCATGATGCGCGAAATGCGCGATGACGTGGCGCGCATCGATTGCACATTCCCGACACCCGCCCCCGACGAAGACGAGGGCGCAGCTCTCCGCAAGACGATCGAGCGCATCCGCGCCGAGGCGGAGCAGGCCGTGCGCTTCAACAAGCGCAGCCACATCGTGCTCTCGGATGAGAGCCAAGGCCCGGATCGCATCGCTTGTCCGATGATTCTGGCCACCAGCGGCGTACATTCGCATCTGACTAAGAAAGGCCTGCGCTCGTTCTGCTCGCTCAGTATCCGTAGCGCGGAATGTCTCGATCCGCATTACGCCGCCGTGCTCATCGGTTCGGGCGCTACAACCGTGAACCCGTACCTCGCGCTCGACACCATTGCCGATCGTGCATCGCGGGGTCTCACTAGCGATCTCACGCGCGAGCAAGCGTGCGCGAACTATCGCGCCGCACTGGAAGCGGGTTTGCTGAAGATTATTTCGAAGATGGGCATCTCGGTGATCTCGTCTTATCGCGGCGGGCTTAACTTCGAAGCCATCGGCCTGTCGCGCGCTTTGGTGGACGAGTTTTTCCCCGGCCTCGTCAGCCGCATCTCCGGCATCGGCCTCGCCGGCATCGCGTTTGAAGCAGCCGATCAACACGCGCGCGCTTACGACGAAACGCTGACGGCGCTGCCGCTCGGCGGCCAGTATCGCTACCGCGCATCCGGCGAGCGTCACGCGCTCGAAGCGCAATCGATCCATCAACTCCAAGCCGCATGCGATACCGGCGATTACAAAGCCTATCGCAAATATTCCGACGTCATTCGCGAACGCCGTCTCAGCCAGCCGATCCAACTGCGCGATCTGCTCGAAGTGCGTGAAGAAAAGCTGCGGCCGACGCCGATTTCGGAAGTCGAAAGCGTCACCGACATCCGCAAGCGTTTCCTCACGCCCGGCATGAGCATGGGCGCGCTCTCGCCTGAAGCGCACGGCGCGCTTAACATCGCGATGAACCGCATCGACGCGCGTAGCGTCTCGGGCGAGGGCGGCGAAGATCCCGCGCGCTACACGCCGCACGCGAACGGCGACGATGAAAACTCTGCTGTGAAGCAAGTCGCGTCAGGGCGCTTCGGCGTTACCGCCGAATATCTCAACCAGTGCCGCGAGATCGAGATCAAAGTCGCGCAAGGCGCTAAGCCCGGCGAAGGCGGCCAGTTGCCCGGCTTCAAAGTCACTGAACTGATCGCGCGTTTGCGTCACGCAACGCCCGGCGTGTCGCTCATAAGCCCGCCGCCACATCACGACATCTACTCGATCGAAGATTTAGCGCAGCTCATCTATGATCTGAAGCAGATCAATCCGATCGCGCGCGTGTGCGTGAAGCTCGTCGCGCAATCGGGCATCGGCGCAGTCGCTGCGGGCGTTGCGAAGGCGGGCGCGGATACGATCCTGATCTCCGGCCATGTCGGCGGCACGGGCGCGTCGCCGCAAACGTCGATCAAGTACGCGGGCATTCCATGGGAGATGGGCTTAGCTGAAGCGCATCAAACCTTGATGCTCAACAACCTCCGTCACCGCGTGCGGCTCCGCACCGACGGTGGGATCCGCACCGGCCGCGACATTGTCGTCGCTGCTATTCTGGGCGCGGAAGAGTTCGGCATCGGCACGGCAGCGCTCGTCGCTATGGGCTGTCTCATGGTGCGCCAGTGTCATTCCAACACCTGCCCCGTCGGCGTCTGCACCCAGGACGAGGCGCTGCGGAAGAAGTTCACCGGCACGCCAGACAAGGTCGTCAATCTGATGAGCTTCGTCGCTGAAGAAGTGCGCGAAATCCTCGCGCAGATCGGCTTCCGGCGACTCGAAGAAATCATCGGGCGCACCGACCTTATCGAACAGATCAGCCGCGGCGCCGAACATCTTGACGATCTCGATCTCAACCCGCTCCTGGTGCGCGTCGATAGCCCGTACCCGCCATATTGCACGCAACTCGCGCGCAACGAGCCGCCGCAAGCGCTTGATCACGACTTCATCACCCAAGCGCCCGCTTTCTTTGAACGCGGCGAGAAGCAGCAATTGCAATTCGATGTGCGCAATACCCAGCGCGCCATCGGCGCCCGAGCCTCCGCGCACGTCACGCGCCGCGTCGGGCACAACACACTGCCCGAAGGCCAATTGAGCGTGAAGCTCGCCGGCTCGTGCGGCCAGAGCCTTGGTGCGTGGCTGGTGCAAGGCATCGCGCTCGACGTTACGGGCGACGCTAATGACTATGTTGGCAAGGGACTCTCTGGCGGTCTCATCATACTCCGTCCGCCGCAAGGCGAATCGGCAGGCGCGATCATCGGCAACACATGCCTCTATGGCGCAACTGCCGGCAAACTCTTCGCCGCGGGCCTCGCCGGTGAACGCTTCGCCGTGCGCAATTCCGGCGCGATCACCGTCGTTGAAGGCGCAGGCGCCAATGCGTGCGAATACATGACAGGCGGTGCGGCGGTGATCCTCGGCGCTGTCGGCGAGAATTTCGGCGCGGGCATGTCGGGTGGCATGGCGTTCGTCTACGATGAAGACGGCCGCTTCGAAGCCATGGCGAATGGCGACACTATCGTCTGGCAACGTCTCGCGTCGAAGCATTGGGAAAAGGTGCTCAAGGATTTCATCGAAGAGCACGCTAAACGCACCGGCTCGCAGCGCGCCGCCGATTTGCTCTCGCACTGGCAATCCGCACGCGGCCGTTTCTGGCAAATCTGCCCGAAAGAAATGCTCCCGCGCCTCGCGCACGCATTGAGCGACGATAAACCCACGTCATCCGTCGCGGCGGCATAACCGCTCGTCGCGGCGACGCATCCAATACACACACAGCTGCATCTCCCATGTATTCGGGGAGACGGATGAAGCGTGTGCTTTTGCTCCTGCTCGTCGCCATCGTGGCCGCCGGTTTTGCGGTTGCCGCGCTCGGGCCGGCGTTGACGTCCTGACCCCGCCAGTTGGGAGGCTGGTGACATGATCAAACTCACTTTACGCGCGGTAGCGGTCGTTCTCGCCTTGGCGCTCGCAGCGCCCGCAACAGCGCAGCACGGCCCTGACGCTGCTACGTCGGCAGCGCCAACTAGCGCAGAAGCGCGGCATGCCGACATCGCGTTCTTTCGCGAGAACTTCATTGCGAGCGACATCGCTTACTCCGCTGAAGCGCGCGCAGAAGCCGAGCAACGTCTCACCGCGCTCGACGCGCAGGCAGGCGCCGTCAGCCAAGCTTACTTCGAACTCGAACTCGCCCGTATCGTCGCACTCGCCGATAACGGCCACACCGCCTATTTTCCTGGCCCGCGCTCGCGCCGCTACAATCGCATCAGCCAAGTGCGCTTCTCACCCATGGGCGAAGACTTTTATGTCCTGCGCGCCCATCCCGATCACGCCGACCTGCTCGGCGCGCGCCTGGTCGCCATCGACAATCATCCGATCGCCGAACTCCGCGCCACCGCGCGCACGCTTTCGGGTGGCATCGCAAGCTGGCGCGACCGCAACGCCGCGTACTTCTTCGAAAGCCCAGAGCAAATGCAGGCGCTGGGCAGCGTCTCCGGCGCCAACCAAGCCCGCTACCGCTTCCAGCTCGCCAACGGTCGCACGGTAACGCGAACCTTCGCTGCCGAACCCGCCAATCCTGATCGCGTGCGCGGCAATTCGGAGCGCTGGTTCTATCCTGAACTCGTGCCGGAAGAGGGCGCGAACTGGCGCGCGTTGATCAGCGCCCAGCGAGCGCCGTGGTCGTTGCAACAACCTGGAACGGCCTTCCGCATGCGCGACGCGCCGGAGATCGATGCGTTTGTCATCGAAGTGCGCCAGAACAATTCGTCCGAAGACATGGACATCGCCGAGTTCATGTTTGACTCGCTCGAAGCTGCGCGTCGTTCTGGTCGCAGCAACATCGTGCTCGACATGCGCATGAATGGCGGCGGCGATTTGAACAACACTCGCGCGTGGGTGCGCCGCTTGCCGCAAGCGGTGAGCGGCCGCGTTTTCGTGCTGACGAGTCCGTGGACATTCTCCGCTGCGATCTCGACTGTCGGCTATCTCGAACAATCGGCGCCGGATCGCGTCATCATCGTCGGCGAGCATGTTGGTGATCGGCTCGACTTCTACGCTGAAGGCGATGTGATCACGCTGCCGAACTCCGGCGGCGCAGTTCTCTCCGCAACCGAGCGCCACGATTATCGCACCGGCTGTCGTGGGATCGAGAATTGCCACGGCTCGGTTGTGCGCCATCCGATCGCGGTCCAAAGCCTCGCGCCGGACATCGAAGCGCCCTGGACCATTGAGGCCTATCGCGCAGGCCGCGATCCGGCCATGGAAGCGGTGGCGGCGGCGCTGCGCTAGAGCTGCTTTGACCTCCCCCGCGCGGGCGCCTACAACCGCGCGGGGAGAGGGTCATGTTCAAGAGAGTTCTGGTAGCGGCGCTGTTTGCGGTTGCTGCATTGACGGCGCCGTCACAGGCTTATGCGCAACCCGTCGCAGAAGCGTCCTCTGAAGACGCCGAGCGCGCGTTTCTCGTCTGGATGCAGCCGGTCTTGAGCGTGTTGGAGCGCGCCTCGGTGGTCAACGAGGCGTTCCAGGGCGATCTCGACCCGTACGTGCGCAACGAGCGGATGATGCAGCTTGCGTTCACGACGCGCGACCGCGCGCGCGGCTATCGCCAGCTCATGTCTCAGCTGCAAGGAGAATTACGCGCCGCGCCGCGCTTCGAGCATCCCGGCGCGCCGGAGACCTACATCCTGATGGCAGAAACCATCTCGCGCGATACGGGCACGTATCTGCAGAACATGGATTCAATGCTTGGCCATATCATCTCCCTGGTCGATGCGATGGAGGCGGACGACGACGACGCCGTTGCGCGCGTGGGGCCGCGGCTGATGCAGAGCGCCGTGCTGTTGCTCGATGGCCAAATCGTCACGCTGCGCGCACGGCAGCAATTGTTACGCGTCGACGATACCGCCTATCACGCCTTGGGCGCGATGATGTCGCTCTATGACGGCATGCGCGTCGCCATCGTGCTGACTATGCCAGATCGCGCCGGGGCCATGATTGACACATCGCATGCTGCGGCGCGCTGGAGCACATCGGGCCGCGAAGCGGTGGTAGCGGCGCGGTCGGATTTGCCCACGGTCGCCGGCCGCGAGCGTGCTCTGCTAGAGGAGATGCTTGAGCTTGAAGAACGATTTTTCGCGGTCAATGATCGCGTCGTCGCCGCACTCGAAGTGGCTGCGCGGGACGCTGAGAACCGTGGAGTTCAGCAACGGTTGATGAACGCACTGGTCCAGGCTGAAGCGGACTATATGCGCATCAATCAGAGGATCATTGAGCTGACGTCCGATCTGGCCGGGGCGGGCGTGGAGCTGTAGAGGGCAGGCGTGAGCGGCCTTCGCCAAAAACTTGCGCAGCACGCTGAAGCGCTTGGCTTCGACGCCATCGGCGTCGCCGATGCGCGAACGCCGTGGCTGAACGATGTGCGGTTGGCGGAATTCCTAGATCAAGGCCGCCACGGCGACATGGCTTGGCTCGCGCAAGACGCGCGCGCACATCCCAACGCGCTTTGGCCCGCCGCAAAAAGCGCGATCATTGTCGGCCAATCTTACGCGCCGGCTGACGACTCACTCGCGCTGCTAAACGAGAAGAGCGATGGCCTTGTCTCCGCTTACGCTGCGCGGCGCGATTATCATGAAGTCGTCAAAGGCAAGCTGAAACAGTTGGCGCAATGGCTGGCGCGCGAAAGCGGTGAAGAGGTGAAGGTCTTCGTCGATACCGCGCCCTTGATGGAAAAGCCGCTGGCGCAGCGCGCAGGGCTGGGCTGGCAAGGCAAGCACACCAATCTGGTCTCACGCACGCATGGCTCATGGCTCTTTCTTGGCGCCATCTTGAGCGCTGCGGAAATTGAGCCGGATGCAGCGACTGACGATCATTGCGGGTCATGCCGCGCGTGCCTCGATGTTTGCCCAACCAACGCTTTTCCGGCGCCGTATCAGCTCGATGCGCGCAAGTGCCTCGCTTATCTCACCATCGAATCTAAAACCCAGATCCCGCACGCCTATCGCGAAGCGCTCGGCAATCGCGTGTTCGGTTGCGACGATTGCCTCGCGGTTTGTCCCTGGAACAAGTTCGCGGAGCAAGCGCGCGAGCAGCGTATGGCAATGCGTGACAATCTCCGCATCGCGCCGCTCTCGGAGCTCGCAGTGCTGAGCGACGCTCAGTTTCGCGAACGGTTCGCGGGTACGCCGGTCAAGCGCACCGGCAGGGATCGCTTCGTGCGTAATGTCCTGTGCGCGATCGGCAATTCGGGTGATGTCACACTTGCGGGCACGGCAGAGGCCTTGCTTGGGGATAGCTCCCCGCTGGTGCGTGGTATGGCTGTATGGGCGTTGGCGCGTCTGCTTGACGGCGACGCCTTCCAGCGCGTCAAATCGCTCTGGGCGCCACGCGAGCAGGATGCGAGCGTGGCCGAGGAATGGGACGCATGATTCCGGACGATCCAGAAGACCAAAAGCCGGAAGACGACCGCGCCGAAGCTGTGCCGCCGGAACAGGATCAGCAGGGCGAGCCGCCGGAGCGCGACATTGTCTATGTCGGTTCGGATGCTCCGTTTGCTCCTGCGCCTGAACCAGAGCCGCCTGCGCCTGTTGAGCCTGAAGTCGTGTATGTTGGGTCCGAGCCGGATCCGCCGCTGACCGACGAGCCCCTCTACGTGCCAGAGCCCGATCCCACACCCGCGTTGCCGCCGCAGCAGCCTGATCGCGTCTACGCTGCGCCGCCGCCAGCTGACGCCGACATACCGATGCCGCGTCCGCAGCCGACGCGCGCCGATCGTCAGCGCGCTCGCGACGCGCGCGTCAATCTCGATCTCGATCTCGGCCGCATCAAACGCCGCAAGCGCTACGGCCTGTTCATCACCACGATCAGCGTGTTGTTCATCGCGTTTGTTTTGGCGCCGGTGACATGGGTGGGCGCCTATCTCGTGCTGGATGCGCCATCGACCTTGTTGATGATGCAGCGCGCCGCAGAAGGCCAAACTATTCGCCACTATCCGGTGCCGATCAATCGTATGTCGCCGCACATCGTGCGCGCCGTGATCGCGGCGGAAGATGCGCGCTTTTGCGAGCATGACGGCTTCGACGTTGAAGCCATTCAGGACGCGATGGAATCCAACGCACAAGGCGGCCGCACACGTGGCGCGTCCACGATCAGCCAACAGACCGCGAAGAACCTCTTCCTCTGGCCCGACCGCTCTTGGGTGCGCAAAGGCTTCGAGACTTATTTCACCGCCTTGATCGAGTTCATGTGGCCCAAGCGGCGGATCATTGAGCACTATCTCAATGTCGCTGAATGGGGCGACGGCAATTTCGGCATTGAAGCCGCCGCGCGTGCGCGCTTCGGCGTTTCCGCAGCAGACCTCACGCCGCTGCAGGCCGCGCGCCTCGCCGCCGTGCTGCCCAGCCCAAATCGCTGGAGCGCTGACAGCCCAGGCCCGTACGTGCGCCGTCGCGCCGCCTCGATCGTCGAGCGCGGCCGCGTCATCCGCAATGAGCGTCTCGCCGCCTGCGCGCTGTTCATGGATCGACCCAGCGAAGCCCGCTGAAAACGCCGCTACGCTGCGCAATTCCCCAATCTAGGGATACCGTTCTCCCTAACCTGCGCTAAGGTCTCGACCGCGTGGGTAGAGGGAGTAGCGCATGTCTATGGCGCTCATCATTGCGATCGTGGCGCTTGTCGGCGTCATCTTGCTGGCTGCGGTTTTTTACGTCTGGACGAACTATTACGAGGCGCGCGCCGATCGCACCTACATGACCCAAGACGATCGCGGCTTTAAGCGCGCGCTGCAGGGCAAGGTTGTTCTCTGGGATTACGAAGAAAACGTCGTCAGAGGCCCCAGCGCCCCGCACATTGAATACGTCGCGCTCGATCCGGCCACCGGCGGGCGGCGCACCGTTAAGCTGATGGATTTGAAAACCGGCGCCATCAATCTGCGCCCACAATATTGCGCGCCGCTGCCGTTCGACGCGATCACGAACGACAGCCATAAGGTCACCGTCGATGCGCGCGTTCAGTTCAGCTTGAACCGCGAGCTCTTGAAGCACGTCTACGAGATTCAGGAATTCGCCCTAGCGTTGGAGACGCGCATCCAAAGCGCGTTCCGTTCCGAAATCGGCAAGCGCAATGACGAAGACCTTCGTAGCAATCTGGCGGAAGTCGAACGCGCGGTGATCGATCATCTTCGCCAAGCGGAAGACGATGGCGATCAAGCTGGCGAGCGCGGCATGGCGCTTGGCGTACGCTTCCACACCGCCAACTTCACGTACACGCAGCCGGACGAGTTCAGCGCAGCGCCCATCGCGTTGCCGCCGAACGCGACGCCCGAGCAGCAGCAGCAAGCCATCCGCGCCGCCGCCGCGCAAGGCAGCCAAGGCGTGCTGAGCTTGCGTCCGCAGCAGCTCGATCAGCTTTCCGACGTCTTCAAAGGCCGGGATCCCGCAGCGACTGCCGCGATCCTCTCCATGCTGGAGATGCAGACCCGACAGAACATCGCCGAGGCGCTGGCGGGATCGGGCCAACTTGTGGTGGTCACGCCGCAAGAGCTTGGCTTGCTCGGCGCCACCGTCCAGCGCGACGCCATGCTGGCGCGTCCAGTCGCCGCCCGCTCGGCCGAGCCGCCTGCCGCGCCTCCGCCCAATGGCGGCCTTCGCGGCGCCGAAACCCGGACTTAAGCCTGCGGCGCCAGTCGCGCTTGCCAGGGCGCGGCCGCGCCGCCATGAGGTGGCGCAGGTTTAGGGGTGGGAGCAACTTAACGTGCTGAGGTACGTCCTCACGATTGGCGCCTTTGTCGGCATGATCGCGCTTTGCGTTGTCGGCTGGGAGTATGGCGGCGTCGGCGGCCTTATTGGCGGCGCGCTTGGTTTTCTCATCCGTTTGCCGGGACGTGGCCTCGATTGGGGCGAGCGGCTGGGCAACGCCTATGTCGGTGCTCTGATGGGTTTGCCGGTGGGATTGTTGATCGGCGGCGTCATCATGGTTGGTCTGCCGGCTCTGCTGAACGCGGTGAACGGCGCGCCGCAATAACGACACGACACGCGCGCAACCTCCCCGTGTTCGGGAGGAGTTAATCCATGCGCGCCGTAATCGCTGCCGCTTTTGCCTGCATTATCGCGTTCGCCGCCGGCGCCGCATTGGCGCAGGACAAGACGCAGCAAAATGCGCAGATCAACTATTCCGGCTTCCGCGGCCTGACCAACGAGGTCGAGGGCTATCGCGAGAACCGGTTGGTTTCGTTGGCGGCGTTTCTAAGCATGGCGCGCGAGCCCAACACCATCATTCTCGACGCACGCTCCGCCGACGCTTACGCGGAGGGCCATATAGACGGCGCGATCAATCTGCCGTTCACCGATTTCACTGACGCAAGCCTGCGCGAAGCGCTGCGCGATCCGAACGTGCGCATCCTGATCTATTGCAACAACAATTTTTCGAACAACGCCGCGCCGGTGATCCTGAAGCGCGTCGAACTCGCGCTGAATATCCAGACTTTCATCAATCTCTACGGCTACGGCTATCGCAACGTGTACGAGCTCGAAGAGGTGGTCGACTTCAACGATCCCGCCGTGCGTTGGGTCGCCAGCTAACGCGACCCGGCGCGACCTTGTCGCGCTCTGCCCCATGCGTCAGGCTCCGCGCGAATCGGGGAGAGCTTCATGCGTAGACGTGATTTTGTTATCGTAGCGGGAGCGGCCGCGCTGGCCGCGTGTTCGCCGCCTGCGAGCGAAGCGCCCGAAGCGTCGTCCGCGGCGCCTGATCCCGCTGACACGATCCGTCCGCTCTACGATCCTTATCTCACCGAAGGCGCGAGCTTGCCCGGCTTCGAACACCAGGCGCCCTGGTCGGCCAGCTTGTGGGAGACGCTGCAAGCGATGATGGCGCGCTCGCAAGCGCGCGGCGAGCCGATCCTCGATTTCGATCCGCTGATCGACGCGCAGGACTATCAGCTCGCTAATCTGAACGTGACGACTGAGAGCGTTGTCGAAAACAGCCACGCCACCGTGCGTGCGAGCTTCGTCAATGCCGGCGCAATATCAGAGGTGATCTACGATCTGGTCTGGGAAAACGGCAGCTGGCGCGTCGATAATATTCGCACCAGCCGCTGGGATCTCCGCGTTATCGCGGCGGGCTAGTTCTCGCCGAACAGACGCACCGTCGCCGTGCGGCGGCGGCCCCAACTGGTTTCTTCGTACACCATCGCAACGCGCGTGATGTTGCGATCATCGCCGTTGAGATCGATGGCGCGCGTGCATTGACCCGGATTGATGCGCTCGCGCACATTCACGTCCTGATGGCCGCCGTTGGCGTAGAAAATGTCGAGATCGTAGAAGTGCACCGGATTGCGATAGACGCAGAGCTTGATGCGTTCGAACTGACGCGGCCCTTCAACCACGATGACATCGCGATCCGTGCGGTCTCGCACTTCACGCGCACCGAGCTGCGTCCATGCCGCCGCCGGTGTTACGCACGCCATGCATGCAAGGGCGACACCTAAAAATACTGCTTTCAACTTCACGTTGGCCTCCCTCCAAAGATTGGACCCCTCACGTGAGATGAAACGGGCGAGCGCGGGAACTCCGTCGGCGCCAGCAGAAATTACTGCTCCTCGACCACCGCGCCCGTGCGGATGCTTTCGCGGACATGGCCGAGAACGAGCGCGCTATCGACCTGATCTTGCTCGGTCGTCGAAAGCTGCAGCGCAGCGAGCGCGTCGGCTTCAGCTAGGTTGAATGCGCGCTGATGCATGCGCGCGGAGGCGCGCAAGCGAAGCGCCAGCGCATCGTTCGGACGCTGGTCGAGCGCAGACGAGAGATCTTCTTCGGCGTGACGGAAATCTGATTCCATTGCGTAGGCGCGGGCGCGGTCGATCAAGAGATCGGGGCGTTCTTGCGCCTCGGGCGTAACCGTTGCGATAGCGCGGGAGAAAGCGCTGCGCGCTTGGCCCGGTTCGCGCGCCAGCAGCCAGGCATTGCCGGCTTGCGAGAAGAGCTGCGCGCGCAAGCTTGTTTGCGCCGGGTTTACTGCGGTCGCCAACGATTCAAGACGCCGCGCGCCTTCCGGGTTGCGGCCTTGGCCGATCAGCGCCAGAGCGGCGCAGCGATAGGCGTTGAGCGATTGGCCCTCGGCGGCCCAAGCCATGCCTTCTTCGTAAGCCTGCTCGGGGGCGGACTCGATCAGCGCGACGCATTGCTGGTAGCGGCTGTCGACCACCGCGGCGTCGGCCTGCGCCAGCGCAAACGGTAAAATCAGGGCGGCCAAAGTCGAAATCATTCCGCTACTCCCCGCGAACGCGCGTCCCTAACGCTGTCCCAAGCGATGCCCGAACGAGGGCGCGATGCCAAGCCGTTCACTCATCTGGCGAGCGCTTCCGCATGTGCGAGAAGGCGCTCCAGGTCGGCCGGACGCGAGAGACGGTGGTCGCCGTTGGGGATCAGGTCGAAGGTGATGTCGTCGCTGCGGATGAGCGCCGCCAAGGCCTCGACATGCGCCTGCGGCACATCCGGATCGGCGCCGCCTTGGAGGATGCGCACCGGCCCAGCGAACGGAAAGGGCTGGTCCATGACCAGATGCTTGCGGCCATCCTCGATCAGCGCCCGCGTGATGATGTTCGGCTCGGGCGAGTATTGGGAAGGCTCCTCAATCCGGCCTTCCATGAAGATCGCCGCCCGAACCGATGAACTCATGTTGGCCCACATCAGCCGCTCGGTGAAATCCGCCGCCGGCGCGATCAGGAGCAAACCCGCGACCCGCCCCGGCCGCGCCCGAGCCGCCAGCAGCGCCAACCAGCCGCCCATGGACGAGCCGACCAACACCAGTGGGCCGTCTGTCCGCTGATCAATCACAGCCAGCGTGTCGGCGAGCCAGCGCGAGATCGTCCCGTCCTCGAACCGGCCTTCGGAGCGGCCGTGGCCGAAATAGTCAAAGCGTACAAAGCCTTGGCCGCGCGCCTCAGCCCAGCGCGCCAGCGCTTCGGCCTTCGTCCCCGCCATGTCCGATTTGAAGCCGCCCAGCCACACGAATGTGGGGGCGGCGCCTGGCGCCTGTTCGAGCGCCAATTGCGCGCCATCGGCAGTGAAAGCCTCTATTTGGCCGAACGGCATGGCTCTACTCCCGAATGAGAACGCAGAATTCTTGCGGTGCTACGCGCGTTTTGAATGAATGTTAGGGCCGCGTTGAGCAAATCCATTATGAAACATTGAGTTAGTACAATACCGGCGCTGATCCGGGGCAACAGAGCATTGCAAGAAGGTCACATCCTTTCAGTTCTGCAAGTCACGCCTGAGCTTAATGCTGGCGGCGTCGAGCGGACCACGCTTGAAATGGCGGAAGCGATCAGCCGCGCCGGGGGGCTCGCTTTGATCGCTAGCGCCGGCGGACGCCTCGAGCCGGACCTCGAGGCGTCCGGCGGTGAGCTGATCAAGCTCCCGGCTCACACCAAAAATCCGATCACTGCACTCGCCAACGTGTTCGCGCTCGCGCGCGTCATCAAGCAGCGCAAAGTCGCCGTCGTGCATGCACGCTCGCGTGCGCCGGCCTGGAGCGCGCTGATGGCCGCGCGCATGACCGGCGTGCCGTTCGTGACGACCTTCCACGGCATCTACAATGCGCGCTCGGCGCCGAAGCGTTTCTACAATTCGGTGATGGCGAAGGGCGATGTCGTCATCGCCAATTCTGAATACACGCGCGAACACATCCTCGCTAACTACGACGTCAAAGCCGAACGCGTTGTCACCATTCCGCGGGGCGTTGATCTCGATGCATTCGATCGCGCCAAGGTCAGCGAAGACGCGATCGCTGCGATGCGTGCAAGTTGGAAGGTCGCCGCCAACGATGCGCGCCTCATCGTCTTTGCGCCCGCGCGTCTGACACGTTGGAAAGGTCAGCTGGTGCTGATCGAGGCGATGGCGCTGATTGAAAAACGTAGGCCCGGCGCAGTGAAACTTGTGTTCGCCGGTGATGCGCAAGGCCGCACGGCTTACGTCGAAGACATGACATCCTCGATAGAGGAACACGGGCTGCGCGAGACGGTGGCGCTGGCCGGACACTTGCGCCAAATGCCTGAAGCGTTTGCGGCTTCAGACATTGCGGTGTTCCCTGTGATCGAGCCGGAAGCGTTTGGGCGGGGCGCAATTGAGGCGCAAGCAATGGGCGTTCCCGTTGTGGCGTCTGATCTTGGCGGCTTCACCGAAACCGTGCGTGACGGCGAAACGGGCTTGTTGACGCCGCCGGGCAATGCTGCAGCGCTGGCAGCGGCGATCGAGCGGATGATCGATTTGGGCCCAGAGAAGCGCGTTGAAATGGGGCGCAGCGGCATGGCGCGGGTGCAGATGCTTTATTCGAAAACTGCCCTGCAATCGGCCACATTAGCGGTTTACCAACGCGTTCTGCGCGAAGCAGAAGCGAAGCGCGCGCCGGGCCGTTCGGGCCAGCCTGTGCTATAAAGGCCCATGCTATAAGGCCCATGCTATAAGGGACGAGAGAGGCGAGATGATTCCCTGGCGCAAAGCCAAAGCGTCTAACGACGATAACGCGAACAACATCCTGGTGATCCAGCTGGGTGGCGTCACCGAGTTCGTGCAGGCGCTTGCCGCCGCGAAGCTCATCCGCGAAGCGCATGTCGGCGCTCACATCACTCTGCTCACAACCGAAACGACTAAAGAGTTGGCCGAGCAGTGCCCATACTTCGACGCTGTGGCTGCTGACGGCAAGCCGCAAGAGCCGCAAGCGATCACCAAGCTGATTGCGCGCATCCGCGCGGCTAAGTATGATGTAATCTACGATCTCGAAGGCTCGAGCCGCACCAAGAACTATTTTCAGGGCCTCCGTCCCTGGCCGCCGAAATGGTCAGGTCCGGTCGCTGGTGCAAGCCACGCTTATCTCAATACAGACCGCGCCAACCTGAACCCGCTCGACCGCTACACTGGTCAGCTCGCTGTCGCCGGCATCAATACCGGCGCAGCACCCCTGACCGCCGATCTCTCCTGGGTGCGCGCTGTGCTGCGCGATCCGCCGCGTTTGAAGCCGGACTTCTTCGGCATCCGCGGCGCTTACGTTTTACTCCTCCCTCGCGGTGCGGATTCCGAGCCGAACCGCCGTTGGCCGGAAGAAAAGTACATCGACCTCGCCCGCCGCATCGCCCGCCATGGCGTGACGCCGGTGGTGCTAGGCGGCTCGGACGAGCGTCCGATCGGCGCCGCCATCGCCAAGGCCGAGCCTGCGGCCAAGAACCTCGTCACCCGGCCGGACTTCTTCCAGTGCGTCGGCCTTGCCGAGCGCGCCGCCTTCGCGGTCGGGGACGACGTCGATCTGATGCACATAGCGGCAGCCGCCGGCGCTCCGTGTTTGGTGTTTCTGTCATCGAACAACCACCCCGAACGCGCTTCGCCGCGTGGCCGCTCCGGCGTCATCGCGCTTACCGCCGCGACCGTTGGCGACTTGCCGGTCGAGCAGGTGGACGCCCAATTGCGCAATTGCGGCGTTTATCGCCAAGCCGCGACGGCTTGATACTCAGCCCTCCGCAAGCGATATTCAGTCTGTTGAGTCCGCGTCCTCACCGGCGCGGGCTTAGCCACGTTTATCAACAGCTACAGGAGAAGGCCCGATAGCCAGACGTCCATACGCCGCGCCCCCGCCATCCAAAGATGGCCCGCGCGTGAATGAAGATATCCGCGGTGTGCCGCGTGTTCTTCTGATCGATGCCGAAGGTGAAAAACAAGGGGAGATGCCGATATCAGCGGCGCTCGATGCTGCGCGTGAAGCCGGCCTCGATCTCGTTGAAGTCGCCCCCAATTCCGAACCACCGGTCTGCAAGATTCTCGACTACGGAAAATTCCGTTTCGAGGAGCAGAAGAAGAAGGCCGAGACGCGCAAGAAAGCCAAGCGCGTCGAACTCAAAGAGATCAAGGTTCGCCCGAACATCGACGACCACGATTACGAAGTGAAGATGAAAGCCATCCATCGCTTCTTCGAAGAAGGCGACAAGGTGAAGGTCACCTTGCGCTTCCGTGGCCGCGAAATGCAGCACACCAATCTCGGCATGGATCTCTTGGAGCGCATGCGCACCGAGCTTGATTCAATCGCCAAGGTCGAACACGAGCCGCGCTTCGAAGGCCGGCAAGTGGTCATGGTGATGGCGCCGCGCGCGTAACCCGCGCCGCGTTTCGAGCGCCGAAACATCAACGCGCCAGCCGAAAGGCTGGCGCGTTTTGTTTTTGGGGGATTGGTCAGCTTAAGCGCTCAAATGCCGTACAGCCTGGAATTGAGCCGTATACATTGTCACGAACAATTTCTATGCGCCCATTGCGCATGGTCCATTCCGAGCCATTGACACCGTCTTGCCAGACGCCTCGTTCATGCGGAACTACGTAGATATAGTCTGTCCTATTGTCGGCCCATGGATGACCATCGGAAGTGTACCACCGGACAATATCTCGCCCCTGTGACGTAAATCTGATGAGTTGGGGAAAGTGATCCTCACCGCTTGCGCAGCGCCAAGTACCCAACACGTTACGTAGTTCTGCGCCTGCGCTCTGGAGACGTTGCTCGTCGGCCTGGCGCGTAGTCGGTGATTCCGACGCGCTTTCCGTGGCCGATTGTTCCGCGAGTGAAGTACCAAGCGTTGAGTTGTCGATAGTTGGTTGCCCCGATGACGTGCTTCGCTCCCACGGATTCAGTGCGATGAAGCCAATGATGATAGCGGCCGCGATCGCGGCGGCGACCGCTAAGCGATTGATGCGTGGGGGTTGCGCTTGGTCCAGTGTCTCCGTTGGCTGCGTTACGGTGGGGGAATTTTCGAGCGTCGGTCGCGCCGCTGCGCCGCGTGTCTTAGGGCCGACATGGCGTTCGACACCGTCACAAAGTCTGCGCCACTCAAGATGCGGACGATCGCCCGCACGCCTCCCGATTAAATTCGCCGCTTGCACGTCGCTAAACTCGATTGGCACCTTGCAACGCGCGATCAGTGCCGGCGACAAAATCCCACGCGCCATCGCTTCCCGCGCTTCACGCCGCACCCATTTGCTGTCGCGTGACTTTGGACTCCAAAGCACCACGCACGCCTTCGCCGCATTCAACTCCCGCTCAATCCGCTCATCCCAGCTATCGCCCACATCGATGCGCACATCGAAGAAAACCGAAAACCCTTCCGCCTCCAGATCAGCCGCGACTTCGCGCGCGATCTGTTGGTCTTCGCGTTTGTAGGAAAGAAAGACGTCCGCCATGCCACCCTCGGTGGAGGAGGCTAGCGGGGCGTTCAGCTTTTGTCATGGTCCGCGCTGCCGGGCTCCGGCATGATGGCTTCATCGACGGTTCAGGCGCGCCCGGCTTTGCTGGGCGCTTCGTTTGCAAGGTTGCCCATGCGCGCGCTTTTGTTTTCCGTTCGTTGCTCTCCGCCTGCACGCAGGCAGCGGACGCGCCCGCCGATCCGCCTGCGCCGCCGCAGGGCGAGTTGGCGCAGCGCATCCAGACTGATCTCGATCGGATTGATCGCGAACTTGCCGCGGAAGGTGTTGTCGCCGTCGGCCTCAACGAAACCGCTGATCTCGGCGGCGGGCTCACTGTCACGCCGCTGGAAGTGCTGGAGGACAGCCGCTGCCCGGCTAACGTTGATTGCGTTTGGGCGGGGCAGGTGCGGTTGCGCGTCAACGTCTCTGGTGTCGAGGCCGAACTCATTTCGGACCAAGGGCTCGCAACACCGAACGGCATTGTCGTTCTCGCGGCCGTCAAACCCTATCCGTTCCAAGAATGGCCGGAGGCGGAAATCCCCATCCCGCCGTATCGCTTCGGTTTCCGCCGCGGCTGAGGTTATGATGGCGCACCGATACTGAGGATGACGATGCGAGCGTTTCTGTTTTCCATACTGTTGTTGACTGCGTGCGCGTCGCCCGCGCCGCCGGTTCAGCCGACGCCGACGCCCACACCGCCGCCGGTTTACACCGTGCGCACAGAACTTGGCCGCCAGATCCATGCCGACATGGCGCGGCTCGATCGTGAGCTCAGCGCGCCAGGGGTCGCCGCCACGGAGATCGGCGCCACCGCAAATCTTGGCGGCGGCCTCACCGTGCGCCCGCTTGCGATTATCGAAGACAGCCGTTGTCCGCAGAACGTGCAGTGCTTGTGGGCGGGGCGCATGCGGCTGCGCGCCAACGTCTCGGGCACCGAGGCTGAGCTTGTGTTGGGCGAAACGCTGGAAACGCCAAACGGTGGCGTCGCGCTCGAGATTGCGTCACCAGGGCCGTGGTCGGAATGGCCGAGCGATGAACTTGGCCCGCGCCCCGCGTATCGCTTCGGATTCCGCCGCGCGAACTAACCGCGGCTGAACCGCCGGCGCTTGGTCATGATCCACATGTTGCCGAGCAGCAGCAGCAATGCTGCGCCAAAACCGGCGGCGTTGATCGTGCGCACGAAGTTAGGATTGGCCGCAGCCTCTGCGGAAAAGCGGTTGGCGATTTCTGAGCGAGCCTCGCTGCGCGCGGCAGCATCCATGGCTTGCTGCGCTTGTTCGCCGACCAAGCCGAAATCCAAGCCCGGCGGCAGACCGAGCGCGGTCACGTTACTGATCGTCAGAGCCGGCAGACGCTGCGGCGCAAAATAGAGATGCGTGCCGAAGGCGATCACCGCCGTCGCCAAGATCGCCATCAGCCAACGCGAACCGGCGATCGCCGACAGCGAGCCGGTGACCTTCGACCTTTCCTCACGGAAAATCTGCTTTGCCTCGTCTAGGTTCTGCGGCGTTCTCGCCATGGCGCGTCTCCCCAGCGCGCACTTTAACCACGGCTTTGACACCGCTCCAATCAGAGCGCACCGTTGGCGGTAGGGGAGAACCGTAATGCTCATTTCACGTCGCCGCACTTTGACGCTCTTAAGCGCCAGCGCGCTCGCTGCCTGCGCCGAGCGGGTTGATGTCGATCAGCCGAGTCTCGCTGCAACGACGCCGGCTGAGATGGAAGGCCCGTTCTTTCCGCCCGACACCAATATCGAGCGCGACGCCGATCTCACCCGCTTGGCTGGGCGAAGCGAACGCGCTGCCGGTACGGTGATCCAGGTTCGCGGCCGTCTGCTGGACGCCAACGGCCAGCCCTTGTCCGGCGCGCGGGTCGAACTTTGGCAGGCCAATGCCGCAGGCCGCTACGCCCACCCTGGCGACGCCGCCAACATCCAGCCGCTTGACCCCAATTTCCAGGGCTACGCGCTGCTCCAAACCGGCGACGACGGCCGTTTCAGCGCCACCACCATTAAGCCCGGCGGCTATGACGTGCCCAGCGTCGGGCGGCGCACGCCGCATCTGCACTGGAAGTTCGCCGCCGGCCAAAGCGAACTCACCACCCAGAGCTATTTCCCGGGCGAGCCCGAGAACGAGATCGACGCGCTGATGCGTCAAATGGGCGAGCCCGCCCAGCTTTTGATCGTCAGCGCCGGCGCTGCCAGCGCCGAGGGGCCAGGCTTCGACTGGGACATCGTCTTGGCCTGAGGGCCCCGGCTTGTCCCCAGACTTGCCCGCAGACCGGGCCTCTGCTATCAGCCCCGCCTTCTTGAGCAGTCCGGCTAAAAGGCATGCCGTGGCGGCTCTTTTCGCGTGGGGTTTCGGCCTTGCGCTTATCCAAACGAGGATCAAATGCCCAAAATGAAGACCAAGAGCGGCGTCAAAAAACGCTTCAAGCTCACGGCGACCGGCAAAGTGATGGCCGGCGCCGCCGGCAAGCGTCACCGCCTGCTCGGCCACAATGGAAAATACATCCGTCAGAACCGCGGTACGTCAGAGCTCGCAAAGCCCGACGCCGATCGCGTGAAGCTCTGGATCCCGTACGGGCTGAAATAAGTCCGCGCTTTCCCGATTTGCATTTTGATCTGACGGAGTAATTCCATGGCACGCGTCAAAGGGGGCGTCACCGCGCACGCCCGCCACAAGAAAGTTTTGAAGAAAGCGAAAGGCTATTACGGCCGTCGCAAGAACACCTTCCGCGCAGCAAACGCTGCCGTCGAGAAGGCCGGCCTCTATAGCTATCGCGACCGCAAGGCCAAGAAGCGCACGTTCCGCGCTCTCTGGATCCAGCGCATCAACGCTGCAGTGCGCGAAGAGGGCCTCACCTATTCCCGATTTATCAGCGGGCTCGCCAAGGCGGGCATCGAGCTGGACCGCAAGGTCATGGCCGATATCGCCATGAACGAGCCGGCGGCTTTCAAAGGTCTGATCTCTCAGGCCCAAGCCGCTCTGAAGTAAGCTTCGCGACTAGGGTCGCGCAGCTTTTTCAAATGTTTCACCCATCCCCGGATTGCGCTTAGCGCAAGTCCGGGGCCCATAACCCCAACTAGTCGAGGATATGGGTCCCGGGCTCTCGGCTTACGCCGATCCCCGGGAATGAGTGGAGTGTGGGCGAGGACCCGAGAATGACGAACACTACTGACCTCCAATCTCTCGAACGCGATCTTCTCGCGCGCGCCGACGCGGCTAATGACGAAGCATCGCTTGAAGCGCTGCGCGTCGAAGCGCTCGGCAAGCAGGGCTCGATCTCTGCGCTGATGAAGAACCTGGGCGCGATGAGCCCGGACGAGCGCAAAACCTTCGGCGGAGCGCTCAACGTCCTCAAGGACAAGCTCACCGAGGTTATCGTCACCAAGAAAGCCGGCCTCGCCGAAGCTGAGCTTGATCGCCAGCTTCAAAGCGAAGCCGTGGACGTAACGTTGCCGCCGGTGAAGCCGCGGCTCGGTACGATCCATCCGGTCTCACAAGTGATGGAAGAGCTGGCGCAAATCTTCGGCGAGATGGGCTTTGCGCTTGAAGAAGGCCCGGACATCGAGACTGACTTCAACAACTTCACCGCGCTCAACTTCCCGCCCAAGCATCCGGCGCGCGAAACGCACGACACGTTCTTCATGAACGCCCGCGACGAGAAGGGCGAACGCAAAGTGCTGCGTACGCACACCTCGCCGGTGCAAGTGCGCACGATGCTGAAGCAGAAGCCGCCCATCCGCATGATCTGCATGGGGCGCACCTTCCGCAAAGATTCTGACGCCACGCACACGCCGATGTTCCACCAGATCGAAGGCCTCGTGATCGACGAGACCTCGACCATGGCTGATTTGAAGAGCGTGCTGATCGCCGCGATCAAAGCGTATTTCGAAGTCGACGACGTGCGCCTGCGTTTCCGTCCGCACCATTTCCCGTTCACCGAACCGAGCGCGGAAGTCGATGTCGGTTGCGATCGTTCTGGCGGTCAGATCAAGATCGGCACGGGCGAGGATTGGCTTGAAATCCTCGGCTGCGGCATGGTGCATCCGAACGTGCTGAAACAGTGCGGCCTCGATCCCGAGAAATACCAAGGCTACGCCTTCGGCATGGGCATAGATCGCTTGGCGATGCTGAAATACGGCATGCCCGATCTCCGCGACTTCTTCGCTGCCGATACGCGCTGGTTGAGGCACTACGGGTTCAGTCCGTATCTGCTGCCGGGCTTGGCGCAGGGAGTGGGCTGATGCGCCTAAGCTATCAGTACGCCCGTCATCCTGGACGTGCGAAGCACGGCCGGGATCCAGGAGGTACACACCGAGGCGTTTGCCTCTGGATCCCGGTCACGCTTCGCGTGCCCAGGATGACGGAAGAAAATTCGGCGCTCAACGAGATCGCACAATGAAATTCACGCTCTCCTGGCTCAAAGAGCATCTCGCCACTGACGCGAGCATCGCGGCAATCGTCGAGACCATGACCATGACCGGTCTCGAAGTTGAATCCGTCGAGAACGCCGGCGAAAAGCTGAAGGCCTTCACAGTCGCGCGCGTCATCAGCGCTGCGAAGCACCCGAACGCCGACAAGCTGCAAGTCTGCCAAGTCGAAACCGCGCTCGGCCAACTCGAGATTGTCTGCGGCGCGCCGAACGCGCGCGCGGGCCTTGTCACCGCGTTCGCACCGATCGGCACGTACATCCCAGGCAGCGGCATCACGCTTGAGCCGAAGCCGGTGCGCGGCGTCGTCTCGAACGGCATGCTCTGCTCAGGCGCCGAGCTTGAACTCGACACCGACGCTGACGGCATTCTCGAACTCGACGCCGAACTCAAAGTCGGCACGCCGCTCGCCGAGGCGCTGGGCTTGAACGATCCGGTGGTCGATATCGAAGTCACGCCGAACCGTCCCGATTGGTTGGGCGTCGCCGGCATTGCGCGCGATCTCGCTGCAGCGGGTGTCGGCAAGCAAACGACGAAACCAATCCTGCCGATCCCCGGCCGCTACAAGTCACCGCAAAAGGTCGAGATCGACGACACGCACGCGTGCCCGATGTTCGCGAGCCGCTTCATTCGCGGCGTCAAGAACGGCCCGTCGCCTGCGTGGCTGCAGCAAAAGCTGCGCGCCATCGGCCAAAAGCCGATCAGCGCCCTGGTCGACATCACCAATCTGATCACCCACGATCGCGGCCGCCCGCTGCACGTCTATGACGCGGCAAAACTAAGCGGCCCGCTGCGCGCGCGCATGGGCCGTGAAGGCGAAAACTTCAAAGCGCTCAACGGTAACGTCTACAACGTAACGCCCGCCATGTGCGTCATCGCGGACGACGAGCGCGTGCAGGGCTTGGGCGGCGTCATCGGCGGCGAATATTCCGGCGTGTCGGAAACGACGACGGACATCCTCGTTGAGTGCGCCTTGTTCGATAACGAACTCATCCACCAAACCGGCCGCGCACTCACGCTCACCACCGATGCGCAGTATCGCTTCGCGCGCGGCGTCGATTCCGCTTTCGTCGTACCCGGCATCGAACTCGCCACGCGCATGATCCTTGATCTCTGCGGTGGTGAGCCGAGCGAAGTCGCGGTCGCCGGCCAAGAGCCCGGCCCGCCGCCTGCAATCACCTTCGATCCCGACCGCGTGCGCCAACTCGCCGGCATCGATGTGAAGCCAACGCGCGTGCGCGCGATCCTGAAGGATCTCGGCTTCGAAACCAGCGCCGAAGGGCAGGGCAAGACGCTCATTGTGCAGCCGCCGACCTGGCGCCGCGATGTCGAAGGCGGCGCCGATCTCGTCGAAGAGGTTTCGCGCATCGAAGGCTTCGACAAATTGCCGTCGCTCGCACCGCCGCGCGCCGCTGGTTTCCGTCCGCCGCCCGCAAGCGTCGGCGAAAGCCGCACGCGCCTTGCGCGCCGCGCGGTTGCGTCACTCGGCTATTACGAAGCCATCACCTGGAGCTTCTGCTCACGCGCACAAGCGCAAGCCTTCGGCGGCGGCGCAGACGAGATGCTCGTCTCCAACCCGATCGCGTCCGATCTCGATTGCATGCGTCCGACCGCGCTGCCGCAACTGCTCGCCGCTGCGCAAGCCAACGCCAATCGCGGCTTCGATGACGCGCGCCTGTTCGAAGTTGGCCCGGCCTATTCGAACACCAACGAAGGCGGCCAGCAGCGCACAGTTACTGCGATCTGGCACGCGAGCCCGCCGCGCCATTGGCGCGCCGCGCCGCAGCCCGACATCTTCGACATTAAGCGCGATCTGATGATCGTGCTCGAAGCGCTCGGCGCGCCCGTCGCCTCGCTGCAAACCGCAAGCGACGCGCCCGCGCATTGGCGCCCCGGCCGCACTGGCGCGCTGAAACTCGGCCCGAAGGTGATCGCCTACTACGGCGAAATCCATCCGCGCGCGCTGAAAGCCATCGGCGTCGAAGCACCGGCGTTGGCGTTCGAGATTTTCCTCGATGCATTGCCCGCGCCGCGCGCGAAGGGTTCACGCTCCAAGCCGCCGCTGGAAAAGCTTGAGCTGCAACCGCTGACGCGCGACTTCGCCTTCGTCGTCGATGATGGCGTCAGCGCGCAGGATGTTGTCCGCGCCGCCCTCGGCGCCGATAAGCAGCTGATCACTGACGTATCGCTGTTCGATGTTTATCGCGGCGAACGCATGAGCGCGGGCAAGAAGAGCTTAGCTATCGAAGTCACGCTGCAACCGCGCGACAAAACGCTGACGGATGCAGACATCGAAGCGGCGACCGCGAAGATCGTGACGGCAGTGGTGAAAGCGACCGGCGGCGCGCTGCGGGGCTAGTTCGAGCGGAGCTCGGCCAACGCCGCATTTCGTCCAACAACACCACGCCCCGCGCGCACGAGCGCATCCACCGTCTCACGCGGCAGCGAAACGACAGTCGGCGCGTCGTACAGGTCTTCATATTCCGCCTCGCTCATGTCGCGAAACGTGATGACGTCCATGCTCAGGCTGATGTCACGGCAATTCCAGCCCGCCTGCGCCGCTTGAACCGGTTGAGCGCAACGCCAATCACGCAAAGCCGCTTCATAAGCCGGTAATGCAGCGCGCCAAGCATCCGCCGAGGCGCGCTTCGACACCTCGGTCGCCACGTCGACAGGCGAGATCAGCATCTCAGCCGCGCCAATCGCATCGCCGCCGCGCTGTTGAAACGTGCGCTCTCGCACGTACTCGGCGTTCACCACCAGAAACAGCACGCGACGCGCCTGCAACGCTTCGCGCGCGGTCAAAGGCGAGGGCGCTTCATCACCGGCGCGCATCACTTGTAGGCTCAACAGCCCGAGATTGTCCGCGACGCCGCCATCGCTCAGATGCACGTAACGCTGCCCCGCACGCGTATCGCCGCGATAATTCTGAAACGCCCGCGCCGCTTGCCGCGCGTTCTCGCCAGCGTTCCGATCAGCAAGAACACGCGTCGTCCAAGCCGGCGGGCCTTCGCAGCGCGACGCGTAGCTCTCGACCAACACAGGCCGGAACGCCACCGGCACCGCCATGGATGCAGCGACAGCATCGGCAACACGCACCTGCCGCACATCGCTGCAAACGCCGTCGAAGAAGAACTGCGTGAACGCAAATGGTGTCGAGTTGTAAATGTCGGTCGCGTTGAGCACGACGCGTGGCCCCGCGCCGAGATCGCCCATGCGTGCGCCGCGATAGACGTTTTCGTCGAGCCAATCGGCAAGCTGGTGCGGTCCGTTCATGCCGCCGCGAAACGCGCCAGCAATGCCAAGCGGTGAGCCAGGCCCACGCACGCGCCAATCGCGCGCGAGATATGCGTCGTCGAAGCCATCCAGCCCGGCGTCGCCGTGCTGCGCGTAGTACGCCGCGAGCACTGACCCGCCCGAGACAGATGTGATCATCGCGATATGTTCGCTGAGCGGGCGTCCGTCACGTCCCGGCGTATCGCGCAGCGCTTGCAGCACACCGAGATGAAACGAGGCTGCGCGGGCGCCGCCGCCAGAGAGCGCCAAAACAATGAGATCATCGCCGACCGGCGCGCGCCCTTGCACATCAGCGCGCAAACCGCCCAGCGGCGCGTTGATCGGCGCCGCCGTCGCGCACGCCGCTAGCGCAAACGCTAGAATGAAAGCCAGCACCCGCATGTGCGTAGAGGCGCACGCGTTCGGTGCGAAGGCAAGTAATCTCTCTTCAGCGCTTCCCGGCCGCAGCGCGCCAGCGCGGAGAGCCGGGACCCATCGTTGGGGTGGCTGCGAATAGTTTCGTGCGTCCGCCGAAATGGATCCCGGCTCTTCGCTTCGCTGCGGCCGGGAAGCGTTTAGAGCGACCGCTGCCGCGCCACGCGCTCCGCCTCACGCAACGCGCGCAGAACATTGCCGCCCGCTAGCCCTGCAAGATCACGATCGCTCCAGCCGCGCCGCATCAGTTCTGCGAACAAGATCGCGTAACCGTCGACGCCTTCCATGCCGACAGGCAGGAACGGCACACCATCATAATCGCCGCCCAGACCAACCGCGCCGCGCCCAGCGACGCGCCCAATGTGTTCGATGTGATCGGCGATCACGCCAGCATCGATCTCCGGCCGCGGATTAGCGGCGACCCACGCTGCGACACCGGCAGTCACTGCTTCCGGATTGCCGGGATTAAGCGCCTGCAGCCGCGCTTGTTCGCCAAGGCGTGAAGCTCCCCATTGCCAGACTTCGTTCGACGTAAATGCCGGGAAGAAGTTCACCATTACCACGCCGCGATTGCGCCGGATCAGTTGTAATACATCGTCCGGCACGTTGCGCGGATGCTGCGTTACGCCGAACGCTGAGGAGTGCGAGAAGATTACCGGCGCGCGCGTCACACGCAGTGCGTCACGCATCGCTTCGGCGGAAACATGTGAAAGATCGACCAGCATGCCAATCCGATTCATCTCGCGGATCACCTCTTCGCCGAACGGCGAGAGCCCGCCGTGTTGCGGCGCGGCGGTGGCGCTATCGACCCACTCGATCGTCGTTGAGTGCGTCAGCGTCATGTAGAGCACGCCCTGGCGACGAAACTCACGCAGGATTTCGAGATTGCTCTGGATCGCCTCGCCGCCTTCCATGCCGAGCATCGACGCGATGCGGCCGGCGCGATGGATGCGCACGATGTCGGCAGAGCTTTGCGCGAACTCGAATGTATCGGGATAGGCGGCGATGATTTGCCGTGTCAGCGCGATCTGCTCATTGACCGCTTGCGTCGCCTCTGCGCCGCGCATCGAAGCCGGCACATAGACCGACCAGAACTGACCGCCAACGCGACCCGCGCGCAGGCGCGGAATGTCCGTCTGCAGCGGCGGCGTCAGCGTGCGCGTATCGCCGTTCAGATCGACGCTCAAGAGATCGCTGCCGAAGCTATCGCGAATTTCCCACGGCAGATCGTTGTGGCCGTCAATGATCGGTGTCGCCCGCGTGATGCGGTCGAGCCGCGCGAGTTCCGCAGGCGTCGGCGGCGCGACTTGTGCGAAGGCAATCGCCGGTAAGAGAGCAAGCAGAGACGCGAATAGAAGCTGTCGAAGCATCAAGAACCACCCATTCCCGGATTTGCCGGAGGCAAAGTCCGGGACCGATAAGCGCGACTATTCGTGATTATAGGCCCCGGGCTCGCCGCGTGCGCGGCGCCCCGGGGATGGGTGCTAGATTTGACGCTTCAGTTCAACTGAATAGGCGCTCATGGCGTGTTCCAAACGAACGAGCCGCTATTGTTGGCCTCGTTGCTCTCATTGTTCGTGTTGGCCGGATCGACGACGAAGTCGAACTGAAAGGCTTGGCCCGATGGCCAAACGACTTCATCCGCCCACGGCATATTGTGGTTGTACACATGCCCCGGCTGGATCGCCGGCACTTGCACCACGAGGCGGTTTGGGTACGCGGCATCGGTATATTGCGGCAGGTACGCCGCCGGAATGTCGACGCAACCGCCATTCTCGCCCGGGCGATGGCAATTCACCGTCACCACAGTCGGCAACGACGCCGACGTGCCGGTATTGCGTACCGAGACGACGCCATTTGCGATCCGCGACGGGATCGGAAAGAGATCGATCGTGCGTGCGGTGATGACGCCCGGCCCGCGCGGCGCTTGCGCGACGGTCGGCGCCTGATCGGCGCTGCGCACTTGCTGTGCGTGTGCGGCGCTTGCGGTGACGAGTGCGATGGCGATGGCCGCCAAAGCGGCATGAAGCGAACGTTTCATACGGTCCTCCCGTTGAACTGACCCTCGCAGCAAGACCTACGGCGTGGCGGCCGACGCGGCTGTGCCCATCGTCACGCTTTCGTGGATGTCACGAAGGAACTCCGAGACCGAACAGCTGCGGCGCAGCGATCATCACGGAAAGCGCGAAGTAACTCAGCACCACAACGACGAGCAGGAGGGCATGTGACGGTTTCATACCTAGAGATGTGGTGTCGCGTTGAACGAGCGCATGTGACGGCCGTTACACGTCTGGACCGCCGGCGCCCTCGCGGCATCCGCTAGATCGAACAAACAAGAGTTTTGTCGGTAGCGACCCCGGATGCCGGCGAAGGCGCCGGCGGTCCAGACTAGAGCCCATACGCCGCCTTCATCTCCGGCTCTTTCGCCGCGACCAGTCGCGCCAGGTCCACAATCACCTTCGCCTGCTTCCACGTCGCATCATCGAGCATCTTGCCGTCAACGAGCGCCACGCCTGTGCCATCCGGCATCGCCGCAATCATGCGCAGCGCCAGCTTCACTTCGTCGACTTCCGGCGTGAACACGCGTTTGGCGATCGCGATCTGTGACGGATGCAGCGTCCAGGCGCCAACGCAGCCCATCAGATACGCGTTGCGGAATTGCTGCTCGCACGCGGCTTCATCGGCGAAATCGCCGAACGGTCCATACATAGGCTTGAGCCCATGCATCACGCACGCATCGACCATACGCGCGAACGTGTAGTGCCAAAGATCCTGCTGCGCGCTGTCACGCGCCGCGCCGTCGGCGGTTGCGTCCGACAAAACACGATAACCCGGATGGCCGCCGCCAACGCGCGTCGTCTTCATCTTGCGCGACGCAGCAAGATCGGCCGGGCCCAAACAAATGCCATGCATACGCGGCGAAGCGCCCGCGATGGCTTCGACATTCGCGACGCCCTGCGCTGTCTCCAAGATCGCATGTAGCAGGATCGGCTTCTTCACACCGTGCTTGGCTTCGAGCAAAGCCAAGAGCTGATCCATGTAGTGAATGTCCCAAGGCCCTTCGACCTTCGGCACCATGATCACATCAATCCGATCGCCCAGCTCGCCGACCAGCGCATTCACATCGTCCAAATGCCAGGGCGAGTTAAGCGCATTGATGCGCGACCAGAAGCCGACACCGGCTTTCTGAAAATCGAAGCTCTTGCCCATCGTCACCGCGCCACGGCGCGCGGCGTCTTTCGCGTCAGCGGGGATCGCGTCTTCCAAGTTCGCCAGCACGACATCGACGCTCGCCGCGATCTCCGGCACGCGCGCGACGAGCTTTTCGTTATGCCCCGGCACGAAGTGGATCATCCGCTCCAGCCGCGTCGGCAGCTCGCGCAGCGGGTCCGGCGCGCCGGCCGCCAAAGGTGCGAAAAACTGGCGGGGAGGCTTGGTCACGGGCGTTGATCCTGTTCTGTTCGCATTCGCAGCATGATCTGACCCGCGCGCGGGCGCAATCCAGCTATTCCGAGGTGCTTGTTTCTGGCGCTTTACCTTGAAGCAAGACCCCGGGGAGCTATTGTCCGGCGCTTCCGGGCAGGGCTCAGAGGGCTATCCACGCGTGTTGCGCACCTATCTCGATTTCGAAAAGCCGGTCGCCGAGATCGAAGCCAAAATCGACGAACTCCAAGCCCTGGCCGAAGCCTCGGGTGCGGACGCGATCTCGCAAGGCGTCGAACTCTCGCGCTTGAAGACCAAAGCCGAAAGCCAGCTCGCGCTCATCTATTCCAAGCTCGATCCGTGGCAGAAGACACAAGTCGCCCGCCATCCGGAGCGCCCGCGCTTCCGCGAATATGTCGCCGCCCTCGTTACCGATTTCGTCGAGCTCTCGGGCGACCGCAATTACGGTGAAGACGCCGCCATCCTCGGCGGCACCGGCAAATTCTTGGGCCGACCTGTCGTTGTGCTCGGCCACGAAAAGGGCCGCACCACGCAAGAGCGCCTGAAGCACAATTTCGGCATGGCGCGTCCCGAAGGCTATCGCAAAGCCGTGCGCCTGATGGATCTCGCCGATAAATTCGGCCTTCCGGTTGTCAGCTTCGTTGACACTGCTGGCGCCTATCCGGGCATCGGCGCCGAAGAGCGCGGCCAGGGCGAAGCGATCGCGCGCAGCACCGAACGCTGCCTCACGCTCGGCGTCCCGATGGTTGCGGTGATCGCGGGTGAAGGCGGCTCCGGCGGCGCCATCGCGATCGCGGCGGCCAACAAGGTGCTGATGCTCGAACACTCGATCTATTCGGTGATCAGTCCCGAAGGCGCGGCCACCATCCTCTACAAGAAAAAAGACGGCGACGAACCGCGCCCAGACCGCGTGAAAGAAGTCGCGATGTCGATGAAGATCACCGCGCAGGATTTGCTCGGCTTCAAGGTGATCGACGAAATCATCCAAGAGCCGATGGGCGGCGCGCACCGCGAACCAGCCGCCGCAATCGCCAGCGTCGGCGCAGCAGTCGCCGCCACGCTCGACACCTTCACCGGCCTCTCCCGCACCGAAATCCGCCACCAGCGCCGCGATCGCTTCCTCGCGATCGGCCGATTTGAGGATGGCGTAGCTCCGGGCGCGTAACGCCGTTGCGTAAGCTCGCGTGCGTCGCAGCTTTGCGATCCGCCAATCCCTGCTAGTCTCCCTGCAAAACAGCACGCCATAGGGAGGCGACCATGCATGATCTGGTTGTTCGCGGCGGGACGATTGTCGACGGCAGTGGAAGAGCGCGGTTTACCGGCGATATCGCGATTGATGGCGGGCTTATCTCAAAAGTGGGCGGCGAGATTGGCCCTGGCGCCGAAGAGATCGACGCGAGCGGCAAGATCGTAGCGCCCGGTTGGGTCGACGTGCACACGCACTATGACGGCCAAGCGACGTGGGATCAGGAGATGGCGCCATCGTCTTGGCACGGCGTCACCACGGTGGTCATGGGCAATTGCGGCGTCGGCTTCGCCCCGGCCAAGCCCGACAAACACGATTGGCTGATCGGCTTGATGGAAGGCGTCGAGGATATTCCCGGCACCGCACTTGCCGAAGGCATGACCTGGAACTGGGAGACGTTCCCCGAATATCTCGATGAACTCGAGCGGCTCCCGCGCACCGTCGATGTCGGCACGCATGTGCCGCATGGCGCCGTCCGCGCTTACGTCATGGACGATCGCGGCGCACGCAGCGACACGCCGACTGAGCATGAGATCGCGCGCATGTCGAAAATCGTCGAAGAGGGCCTACGCGCCGGCGCGTTGGGTTTCTCTACGTCGCGTACGATCCTGCATAAATCGATCGATGGCGAACTGGTGCCCGGCACTACGGCCACAAAAGAAGAACTGATCGGCATCGGCCGCGCCATGGGCCGCGTCGGCTACGGCGTCTTCGAAATGGCGTCGGACCTGAAGCGCGATTGGAACGAGTTCGCATGGATGGGCGAGCTTTCGCGCGAGACGAAGCTGCCGGTGACGTTCGCGGCGCTGCAATCGATCGCGAAGGAGCTGCCGCTCGAAGAGCAGATCAGCGAGATGCGTGCCGAGAACGCCAAAGGCGCCAACATCGTCGCGCAGATTGCGTTGCGCGGAAACGGCATCGTCATGGCCTGGCGCGGCACGGTGCATCCGTTCCGCTTCCGCCCGGCGTGGAAAGAGATCATCGATCTGCCGTGGGCTGAGCAATACGCGAAGCTGAAGGACGCCGCGTTCAAGCAACGCATGCTGACCGAGCCGAACGAATTTCCAGAAAGCGATCTCATCGGCTTGCTGATGGTCGTCGCTGGCGGCTGGACGCTGCAATACGAAATGGGTCCGGCCTTCAATTATGAGCCGACATCCGACGAAACGATCGCCGCGCGAGCGGCTGCCGCTGGCAAGTCACCGGAAGAGTACGCCTACGACTTGCTGATGGCGGACGAGGGCAAAGGCTTCATCTACTTCCCGATCCTCAACTACGCCGACGGCAATCTGAACTTCCTCGAAGCGCTGCAACTGGCCTCCGACACCGTGAACTCACTCTCCGACGGCGGCGCCCATTGCGGCACGATCTGCGACGCCGCTTCGCCCACCTTCATGCTGCAACACTGGGTGCGCGACCGCGACGGCGCGCGCATCACGCTCGAAAACGCTGTGAAGCGACAATGCCGCGACACCGCCATGCTCTATGGCCTGAGCGATCGCGGCCTCATCGCGCCGGGCTATCTCGCCGACATCAATGTCATCGACATGGATGCGCTGAAGCTCGGCAAGCCATGGCTCGCCTTCGATCTGCCCGCCAATGGCAAGCGTCTGCTGCAGAAGGCAGAGGGCTACGTCTGCACGATCAAGTCAGGCCAAGTGACCTTTCGCGATGGCGCTTATCAAGGCGTCCATCCCGGCCGCCTGATCCGCGGCCCGCAGCAGGCAGCATCGGCGCTGGCGGCCGAATAGGGCGCTGTTCACCTTGCCTTCAGCCGGGGCGGCGCTCACATGAATGGGAGCGATTTCACGGAGGCTGCCGCCCATGTCAGACAATTCCGATCTTTCCCGCCGCGCTCTGGCGCTTGGCCTCGCCGCCAGCGCGCTTCTTCCCGGCGCCGCACTCGCGCAAGAGCAACAAACCTATTCCGAAGATGAAGTTGTCGCCGCGGCGCAACGCTTCTTCGGCGCGGGCGCAGAGGGCCTCGGCACGGTGGTCAATCACGTCTTCAACGATCACGGTCGCCCGAACGGCTACATCGAAGGCGAAGAAGGCTCCGGCGCGATCGGTGTCGGTTTGCGCTATGGCAACGGACGCGCGCGCTTCAAGAGCCGCCGCAGCGTTACGCGGATCTACTGGCAGGGGCCGTCGATCGGTTTCGACACCGGCGGAAACGCCTCGCGCGTGTTCACGCTCATCTACGGCACCAGCAATCCCGACGCACTCTTCCAGCGCTTTCCGGGCGTTGACGGTTCTGCCTATTTCGTCGGCGGCGTAGGCGTGAACTATCAGCGTCGCGACAACATCACATTGGCGCCCATGCGCGCAGGCGTGGGCCTGCGTCTCGGGGCGAATGTCGGCTATCTGGCCTATTCGCGCCGTCGCCGCCTCAATCCGTTTTGACGTGCCCATTCTTACGCTAACGTGTTTGTGTTCTTACGAACGCCGTAATTGTGCTTAGCGTCTCTCCGCAAGGGGAGACGTTTTGATGCGCAAAATCTGGCTCGCGGCTGCGGCCGCTTTGGTGCTCGCCACATCCGCTGCGGCGCAGACCAAACCGAATGAAGGTCCGGCGGCGCCTGCCGCGCCGCCCGTCTGGGATCGGCTTGAGCGTTTCGCCAATGAAGCCGAGTTTCAGCGCTATCTGCGAGATCTCGGCGGCCAGCGCGGACGCCGCGACTATGGCTATGGCGGCGTCAGTGACGCCGTAGGCATCGTCGCCCCGCCATCGCCGTCACCACCGCCGCCACCACCGCCACCACCCCCGCCACCGCCGCCGCCTGGCGCCGCCGCTGAACTTAGCGTCGCGTCGCCAGTCATGGTCACCGGTTCACAGGCAAGCCCTGGCGAGCCATCCTCTATCACCAACGTTCAAACCCAAGGCGTCGACGAAGGCGGCATCGTCAAGCAGATCGGCCGCTTTCTCATCGTGCTGCAAGACGGACGCTTGTTCGTCGTTGATACGCGCGCCGGCGATGGCACGGACATCGCGCTCGCCAGCCGCACCAATGTCTATCGCTCGCGCCAGCAAGACACTTGGTTCGACGAATTGCTCACCAGCGGCAATCGCATCCTCGTCGCCGGTTATTCCTATCGCGAGCAGGCGTCCGAAATCACCGTGCTGACGCTGGGCGATGACGGCCAACTCACGCGCGAAGCGACCTACTATATCTCCTCGAACGACTATTACGACATCGAGAATTACGCGACGCGCTTGGTCAACGGCAATCTCGTCATCTACACGCCGCTGGATCTCTCCTACGTCGATCCGCGCCGCCCGATGCAATACCCTGTCGTGCGCCGCTGGATCCGCGACGGCGATGCGCGCGCCGTCACCACGCGCGGCCGTCCGCTGTTCGACGCGCAAGATATTTACAAGCCAATCCGCTCTTTGCGCCAACCGATGGTGCATTCGGTCTCAGTCTGTCCGCTCGGCGATCTGCGCTCCGGCGACGAGTTCGAGTGCCGCACCACGGCGTTCGTCGGCCCATCGCAGCGCGAATTCTTCGTATCAACGTCCGACATCTACTTGTGGACCACGCCAAACCAGTGGGACCAATCCCTTCCGGAATGCCGTGGCAATGAAAGCTTGCCGGCGACGCTCTACCAAGTGCCGCTCGACGGCACGAGCCCGCGTGCGCTCTTCGCCCGCGGCATACCAATGAATCAATTGGCGCTCGACGCGACCGCCACCGAGTTCCGTGCGCTGCTCAATCAGAACACACGCAATTGCGGCGAACGTAGTGACGATCTTGATGTCACTTATTTCGAAGCGCCGTTCACGGCGCTCAGCACCAGGCCGCGCGAAGTCGCCGACAATGCCTACACGCAAACGCCAAGCCCCGGCGGCCTCGCTTACGAAGTGCGCTTTACTGGTGACTACGTCGTCTATGGCGCACGCGAAAATCGCCGCTCGGCGCCGCCTCGTCCGGGCGTAGCCGAGCCGCTCAGCGCGCGGGTCACCGCCGTGCCCGTAGATCGTCCGCGCAACGCCGTCACAGTCGATGCGCCGCACAATGTCATCCGCCTCGAACGCGCGGGACGTGATGTCATCCTCACCGGCTATCGCACCGAGTCCGGGCTCTCCATCTCGCGCCTCGCGCTCGATGGCCGCCCGCGCATCACGCAAACCGAATTGCTGCGCAACCGCTTCGAATCCGAAAACCGCAGCCACGCCTTCAACGCGCTCGTCGGTCCGGAAGGCGATGGCATTATGGGCTTGCCCACGGTGGAGCGCGCCAAAGAGGGCGGCCGCTCGCCCGCGCGCTCAAGCGCGTCCGATGTGAGTTTCCTCACCATCGATGCGTCGGGGCGTCTCTCCAGCGCGGGCGAACTCGCTGCCAGCCCTGACGGCCGCGATCCGAGCTACGCATGCGAAGTCTCTTGCGTCGATTGGTACGGCAACACGCGCGCGCTCTTTATCGGCAACCGCGTCTTCGCACTCTCCGCCACGGAGCTCATCGAAGGCGCGCTCGTCAACGGCCGCATCGCCGAACGCCACCGCCTGAACCTAAGCACCCCGCCGCCAGCGCGCTGACGTCTCACGCACGTGTGAGCGGCGATCACGGGCCTGTGCATCGCGCTCTGCGCCAACTCATGCGTCCATACTCTTAAGCATCGGGGGAGTGACGCATGCGCTGGCAAGCTGGCTTGATTGGAGCAGCGTTTGTCGCTGCGTGTGCAAGTGCGGACGTCCCGCGTTCAATGAGCCAAGCGCCGTCCTGGCCAACGCTCTCGCGCTTTACGAGCGAAGCGGAGTTTCTGCGCTACATTGAAGATGCCGCCGCCGCCGCCGATGCGCAGCGCGCGCTCGCCCTTGAACCAGGCAAGCAGAGCAGTGCCGCACCCGAGCCGGAATGTCCGCCGGATGATCCAACCTGCGCCGGGGAGCCGGAGGAGGCAGTTGTCGTCACGGGCTCGCGTATCCGCCAACGCGATTTCCAAACCACGAGTCCGATCGCCTCAGTGGGCGCGGAGTCGATGACCAACGCCCAAATCACCAATGTTCAAACCGCCGGCGTTGATGAGGGCGACATCGTCAAGATGATTGGCCCGTACCTGATCGTGCTTCAGGATGGGCGTCTCTTCTCCATCGACACCGGCCAATCCGCCGCTGATTTGCGTTTTGCCGATCGCGTCAACGTCTATCGCAACGCGCGCGCCGACATCTGGTACGATGAGATGCTGGTCAACGGAAACCGCATCGTCGTCACCGGCTATAGCTACGGCGAGAACGCGACGGAGTTTTCGGTCTTCTCGCTCGACGAAGACGGCCGCTTCACGCGCGAGAGCGTCTATTATCTCTCGTCGGACGATTATTACGACACCGAAAATTACGCGACGCGTTTGGTGGGCGGAAATCTCGTCATCTACACGCCACTCGATGTCACTGCGTACGATGCAAGTGAACGCCTCCAATGGCCGCTCGTGCGCCGCTGGCTGCGCGACGGTGAAGAACGCGCCGTTGCGACACGCGGCCGGTCGCTGTTCGATGCGCGCGATATCTATCGCCCCATCCAGTCAACGACATCGCCGACCATTCATACCATTTCCGTCTGCCCACTCGGCAGCACACGCGCCGGCGACGAACTCGATTGCCGCAGCACCGCCATCGCCGGCCCTGGCATGCGCGAGTTTTATGTCTCGAACGATCATGTCTATCTCTGGCTTTCGCACCAAGCCGACTATTACAGCTATCGCGTCCACACGCCGGCGCGCTGCGGCGCGCGCGCTTCTGGCGCATTCAATTCTGCCGGAGAGGCGGCGCTCTTCCAGATTTCGCTGAGCAACGGCCAGCCGCGCGCCATGTTCGTGCGCGGGCACCCGTACGATCAGATGAGCTTCGAAGCGACAGCGGATTCGTTGCACGCGCTGTCCGTTTGGATTGATCCAAGCTGCAGCGACCGGCCGGAAGACTTGCCGCTGCGTTTCTTTTCAACGCCGCTCAACGCTTTCAGCACGCGCCCGCAGGCGGCGCCGCAAGACCGCTACACGGTCCTGCCGAGCGCCGGCGGCCGCGCACTTGAGAACCGTTTCGCGCTCGGACATCTGGTCTACGGAGGGCGCGAGCGCTGGGTTTCCTATCCGCCAAGGGGGCAGAGCAGTGTGACCGCGCGCGTCGTCGCGGTGCCGACTGCTAACCCACGCGCCGCCGCCGTTCTCGTAGCGCCGCACAATCTGATCCGTGTCGAGAGCATTGGCGTCCGCGCGATCCTTACCGGCTATGCCGACGACAGCGCGCTCAGCATCTCCGTGCTCGATCTGCAAGGCGCGCCGCGCCTAATGGATACGGTTCGGCTCGAGCGCCGCTACGAGTCGGAAAGCCGGAGCCACGCCTTCAATGCCTCTGTCGATGAACACGGCGCGGGCCTAATCGGCTTGCCCACGGTACAGGTCGAACGACGCGCTGGCCGTTGGTGGTGGAATAGTCAGTCGTCGGACTTGAGCTTTCTCTCAGTCGGCGCCGATGGTCAGATCGCACCCTTGGGCGAACTTAGCTCTGACGCGGATGCGAGCATCAATGCGGGCTATTCCTGTGAGGTGTCGTGCATCGATTGGTACGGCAATTCGCGGCCGATCTTCGTGCGCGACCGCGCCTTCGCGCTCTCCGGTGTCGAACTGATAGAAGGCGCGGTGCGCGACGGCCGCATCGGCGAGATCGGCCGCATCAACTTCACCACCCGGCCGCCGCGGCGCACCAAACACTAACCCTCGCCGCCTGGACGCTTTTGTTTGGCGTCGTGGGCGAGCTTGGCGCGTTCGTGGCGTTCGCGGAATTCCTCTGCGAACGCCGACGCCAGAATACCTGTCGGCATTGCGACGATGCCGATGCCGGCGAGTGCTACAATGCCGGCAGCAACGCGTCCCCACGCGCTCTCGGGATAGACATCGCCGTAGCCGACAGTCGTCAGCGTCACGATCGCCCACCAAAGTGAGCGCATGATCGAGCCGAAGGCTTCCGGCTTTTGCTCGCCTTCGATGAAGTAGAGCATCATCGCGGCGATATAGAGTTGCGCCGCCGCGACGCAGAGCGCTGCCAACAACGGCGCCCAAGCGCGCGATACAGCAGCGCCGACAATCGCAAACGCCGGCACGTAACGCGCCAGCTTGAACAAACGGAAAAGCCGCAACGCGCGCAACGCCGCCAACCAGCCGCCAGCGAGATGTGGGAAGAAAATGATGACGATCAGCTCCGGCAAAAATGCCAGCACATCAGCGATGGTGATCGGCTGCGCCAGAAATCTCAGCCGCCCCAGCACGCCCTTGTGCGCCGGGTTCTCACCCTCGGACCAAAAGCGCAGCGCAAACTCCACCGCGAACACCCAGACGACGATCAGATTGATCTGCGTCACCAGCGGATGCACCCAGGCATCGAGCGTGGTGTCGGCGCGCGACGCTTCCGTTTCGAGCGCCAGCGACATCAGGCTGACGAGCACCAGCAGGATGATCGTGCCGGAGAAAAAATTGATGCCGCCTGGCTGATCGGGCTCAAGCCAGTCGTGCACATACGCTTTGGTGGTGGCGTGTTTGCGTTTGATCAGCGCCATGTCGGCCCTCGAAGCCGCCGCGCGGCGGATCTGAAATTCGCCAAGTGCTTGTGGCGGGCGCCGAGCGAATTTCAGATCCATCAGCCGCGCGACGACTCTTGATTTCTGAAGCGCCTCTTTGGACTTGAAATGCGACACCAGATCAACCCAGGCACAGGTCGCATTTCAAGTCCGGCGCTTCAGCGTGCTTACGCCCGCCCACGCGCGCCCCGCAAGTCCACTCAGCCCGGCGTGGAGAACTTCAGGCCGACCACACCCGCAACGATCAGCGCGATGCAGGCGAGGCGCACCGCATTGCCGCTTTCGCCAAACAGGAGGAGCCCCGCGATCGCCGCACCCACCGCGCCGATCCCGGTCCATACGGCGTACGCCGTGCCGATCGGCAGCGTCTTCACAGCCATGCCGAGCAGCACCATCGAGACCAACAAAGCGGTCACGGTGAACACTGACCACCAGGGCTTGGAGAAGCCGTCCGAGTACTTAAGGCCGATGACCCAGCCGATCTCGGCAAGGCCCGCGAGCCCCAGCAAAATCCACGCGTACATGAACATGAACTCCTAGCGCGGCCGCCCGTCGAGCAGCGCGAGCAACCCGAATAGCGATTTGATCGTGAACCAGATCATGACGATCAGCGCGATGAGCCCGATGATCGCCAAGATCGGGAAACCGATCAGGATTGGCGTCAGCATCCAGCCGAACACAGTCGCGATTGCCAACACGACGCCCCACCAGAACGCGACGAACCAAATGCGGATTTGATCGTCGAGGTGCGAACGCGCGAGCGGCCCCGCACCGTCGCGCGCGCTCAATGCGATGATAACACCCAGCAGCGCAAACAGCGCAAAGCTCGGAATGCTCAAGAGATAGAGCCCATAGACCAAAAGCGCCGAGAAGCGGCCGGGCTGCGTGGGAAGGGGCGTCGTTGTCATGGATGCGAGATTGCACCGGAGGCGCGGCGTTTCAAGCGGCTATTTCCTTCGTTTAGCCAGCGGATGCTTGGTTTCGACCAGCGCCCGCAGGCGGCTGTCGGCGACATGCGTGTAGATTTGCGTGGTTGCAATATCGGCGTGGCCGAGCAGCGTTTGCACCGTGCGCAGATCGGCGCCGCCTTCCACCAGATGCGTCGCAAAGGCGTGTCGCAAAACGTGCGGGGAAACCCGCGTCGGATCGATGCCAGCTTTCACGGCCGCCGCTTCTAAAATTTGCCCGACACGCCGCCGCGTCAGCTTGCCATCCGCTGCGCTCGCGCTCGGAAACAGCCATCGCGCCGCGCGCTCACGTTGTGCTTCCACCTTCGGCAACGCACCCGCGCGCGCAGCCAAGTGCGCCGCAAGCGCTTCGAGCGCGGGGCCGCCAAGTGCGACCAGCCGCTCTTTGCCGCCCTTGCCCTCGATGATCATGTGCTCTTGGCCGGGCTTCGGCGCAGCGCGCAGCGTCAGCGCGACCAATTCGCTCACCCGCAAACCCGCGCCATAGAGCAACTCAACGATCGCCGTGTCGCGCGGTGTTTCCGCCGCCGCGATCAGCCGCTCGATCTCTTCGATCGACAGCGTCTTCGGCAATCGCCGCGCGCGCTTCGGCGCATCCAGCCGCGACGTCGGGTCGTCGGCGCGTAGATTCTCCTGCAACAAGAAGCGATAGAACTGACGCAACGCCGAAATGCGCCGCCGCGCCGTCGCAGGCGAAAGCCCGCGCTGCGCTAGGTCGGCGATGTAAGCTTCGACCGCGCCCGCATCCGCACCTTTCAGCCCGCCGCGCACGCTGCCGCGCGCATCTTCGAGATCGCGTGAATAGGCGTCGAGCGTGTTGGCGCGCGCTCCGCGTTCGGCGGAGAGCATTTCCAGAAACGCTTCGATCAGCGCTGAATCGCTCATGTCGGCACTCTAGCACTCACGCCTTCGGCGCATACCAATTCTGTGGATCGCGCCGGTCGATCTGATTCTGGATCAAAGCCGCCAAAAGGGGCGGGTCTTCCCATGGCACATCATGGAATGCTTGATGCAAGAACGGGCTCTGCGGATCGCGCACCCATTCATTGGGGAAGATCGCCACGTATTCGTGGCTCGGATCGCGTGACGCCGGGATCGGCTCACCCCGCACCATTGCAAGCATAGACGCCGCCAGATCGACACCAAAGCACGTCGAAAAATGGCTCTTCGGCACGATGCACTGATTGATTTCGAGCAACCAAGCGCGGTCGTTGGAATCGATGATATAGTCGAAACCCGCAAAGCCATTCAGCTGCAACGATGCGAACATCCGCGCCGCATGCGCCAGCAAATCGTCGCGCGGTGCGTACTTCAGCACGCTCGCCTGACCGTGCGGCCCGTTCATCTTGACGTGCTTGATGAACGAAAACGCCGCCGCGGGCGTGCCCGTCACACCGCTGATCGCCACCGCATAGACTTCACCCGCAACATATTTCTGCACCACGAACCCCGGATCGCGCGGATTGGCGCGGCCATCGTTTAACGCGGCGGTCAGCGCCAGCGCGTCATTGCAGCGCGCAACCCCTTGGCCCGCTGCGAATGCATTGCGCTTCAGCATCACCGGATAGCCGACCTCGCCGGCAAAACGCACGGCATCCGCGACACTCGGATTGGCGATCGATGGCGGCGGCCCGCATACCGTGCCCTGTTGCGCCACGATGAACGCTGCATCGTCATCGATCAGCGCGGCTTTCTCCAGCGGCGGCAGCGAACGCGCGATCATTGCGCGCGTTGTGTTGCTGAGCTTGGCGTCATCGGCGCGACGCAAGAGGTGAGTCCAGGCGGCGAACGTCGCGTCATCGCCCATCAGCACGCTATGGGCGCCGAAGTCCTCGGCCAGCACACGCGCAATATGCGGCATGCGCGGCACCATCTCTTCGAACGTCATCAGGATGTCGGCCACCTTGTGGCGCGTCAGCGATGCGTAGCTCTCCGGCGGCGCCACAACGCAAACCTCCGCGCCATGACGCGTCAATGCGTGCGCCAAGCGTGGCGGTACGGGGCTGCTGGGCGAAGCAGACATGATCGCAAATCGTTCGGCCATCGGCCCCGTATTCTCCCAATGCCGTCAGCACTTAGCAGCGCCGCTGCGCCGGAACAAATCGGTCCTCTTCTCCGTTGGCTGAGCCTAGGAGCCTCCATGACCACCGAACTCGAAATCCGCGAAAAATTCTGGAAGCATTTGAAGTCCGACCGTACGGTCATGATCGGCCTTAAGGGTGATCCCAATGGCCACTCGCATCCGATGACCGTGCAACTCGAAGGCGACGATGAAAGCGGTCAGCTTTGGATCTTCTCATCGAAGGATACGGACTTCGTCCGCTCCATCGGCGAGAGCGCGCCGGCGATGACGCAATTCGTGTCCAAGGGGCATGATCTCTTCGCCTGTTTTGACGGCGAGATATCGCTCTCCAACGATCGCGCCATGATCGAAAAACTTTGGAACCCGTACGTCGCCGCCTGGTTCGAGGGCGGCAAAGACGATCCCAAGCTTCAGCTTCTGCGTCTTAGTCCCGGCCACGCCCAAATCTGGCTGAACGAAAACAGTTTGTTCGCCGGTGTTAAGATGCTGCTTGGCAAGGATCCGAAGAAGGATTTCGCCGATAAGGTAGCGGATGTGAATCTCGGGACATCGCGCCCGAGCTAACAGAAAGGCCCCGGTCCGAGGACTGGGGCTTTTTCATTTCCGGTGTTCGCGAAGCGTTAGCTTGGCGAGCCCGCGAGAATGGCTTCAGCCGCCACACGCCGCGCTTCGTCTTCAAGCCGCAGACCACGCAGCGCACGGATAATTCCGGCAACGGAATCCGCATCGAGACGCGCGGGGCCGCCTTCGCCAGCAGCGACCACAGCAAGCAGTGCGCCTTCACCGATCGCGCCGCGCTCAACCGCATTGGTCAGTGCGAGCATCGCGCCAGTGTCGGCGCGCGCGCCGCCTTGTGGTGTGTTGCTCAGAACGAAGGCTTGTACGGGACCATCAACCGGCGCGCCGAGCGCGGCCAAGATCGCCACATCGCGCGCCGCCGTGCGCGGTTGCACTGCGCCGTTATCGATGCGGCGACGCATCGCCATCGTGCCTTGTTCGCCGCGCGCGCCCGTCAGCGCTACCAACGCCGCTTCAAGTGGCGCGAGTGCGGGCTCTTCGGCGCCGGCCTGACGCGCGCTCGCAACCAAACGCTGCGCAACCTGCACATCGCCTGTCGAGACGGCCGCGCGTGCAAAGAGGAGCGCCGCCGCCTCATCGGGCGCTGCGCTCAAGCGTGAAATGTCGGCCTGGAAGAAGCGCGCCGTGGCGTTGAACTCGCTCGCATTGGGCGCGGCGCGCAGCGCGGTGGCAATTGCTGTCGCATTGCCAAGCGCCACGACGCTGACTGCCTCCGGTCCCGCTGCCGTTGGCGGCGTCAGCACTTGGCGCAGCGCCACGACTGCAGGCGGCAGCGCTGAGGTGATTTCAGCCGGCGTTGCGGTGAGGATCGTGCGTGCGTCTTGCGCGCTGATCGCGCCACGACGGAACGCTGACCACGCGGCTTGCGCACGCTGCGGCTGCGGCGCGTTCTCGGCCCGCGCCAACGCAACCAGCGCCAGTGTCGATGAATCGTTTAGCGGGTTCGGACCCGGACGCAATTGTCCGGCGATCGAAAGCTGCGTCGAGAGCGAGTTGGCATAGCGCGCCGCGGGCGGACGTGCGCCTGGTGCGCCACCAGCCGCTGCAACTGCGCCAGTCACCCATGTGTCAGCCGCGTTCTGCGCGCGCGCCAGCTCGAGCGCCAGGTCCGCAGCGGCGCGATCGCCGGTCACGGCCGCGCAGTAAGCGCGCAATTGCAGGAAGAACGCAGCAGGCGTTTCGCCGGCATTGGCGTTGCGCCCACGCGCGCACGCTTCAGCGCGGCGGCCGCGCGCCAGCTCCGCTTGCGCCGCAAACATCGCGACACCCGGATCGCTCAAAGCTGAGCCCGAGCCTGCCGCCATCGTCGCCAGTTCGTCCGCTGCGCCCATCTTGCCGAGCGCTTCAAAACGGCGGCGCACCGCAACCGCGCCATCGCCGCGCGGTGCGTCACCGCCGGAGAACAACACACGTCGCGCCAGCGAGTTCATCGCATAAGAGTCATAAACCGCAGGCAGCCGCTCGAACACGACCGCCAGAACATCAGGATCGCTGCGCGTCCACAGATCCGCCGGCAGCGCGCCGTTCGCGCGCGACAAAGCGCTGACACTCCAGCCATCGAGCTGGCGCAATTCCTGGGACTGCACCGGGGCAGGCACATTCTGCGCGTGGGCGGCCATGGGCGTGAGCGCGGTGAAAGCGGCCATCGCGAGCGTGCGGTTAAGCATAAATGTCATTCCTTGAAGGCGTCCGGCAGTTCGACACGAATTTCCTGCGGCTCGGGCGCAAGCTGGTCGGACTGGCGGATGAAGAACACAAACAGCGCAATAAACACCGCAACGCCTGCGCCAATAGCGATCAGGCGCACTTGCGGCGGCGCACGTCGCGCAAAGGAGGAGGAGCGCCGTCGTCTGCGTCGATACATGCCTGATTTGGCCCCTGCCGTTGCGAGCGGGAGAGAATGCCCCCAAAATGTGGCGATCTTCTAACCTGGCCCTGCGGTTAACGCTGTTACCCAAAGGGCTCTTTTGAGGTGATTCGTGACGCCCCCCGAGAGTAGCGACATCAGCGAGCGCGCCGACGCCGCTGCCGAGCTGCGCCAACGGGCGTCGGGGGTCGTTCCGCCGCGCACCATCGCCTTGGTCGGGCTGATGGGGGCGGGCAAGACCACGATCGGCCGCAGGCTCGCTTCGGCGCTGCAATTGCCATTCGTGGACGCCGACGACGCCATCGTCCAAGCCGCCGGCCGCTCGATCGAGGATATTTTCGCCGAGCGCGGCGAGTGCGAGTTCCGGCGCGGCGAACGCAATGTCATTTCGCGTCTGCTCGCGGGGCCTGTCCACGTGCTCGCCACCGGCGGTGGTGCGTTCATCGATCTCGGCACGCGCGCGCTGATGAAAGAGCGCGCCATCTCGATCTGGCTGAAGGCGCCGCTCGAAGTGTTGATGAAGCGCGTGGTGAAGCGCGATCATCGCCCGCTGCTGAAGGAAGATAACCCCGAAGCGGTGATGCAACGCCTGATCGCCGATCGCTATCCGATCTATGCCGAGGCCGACTTGACCATCGAGTCCGGCGCCGGCCCGCACAACGTCGCTGTCGCATCGATCATCGACGCGTTGCGCGTTAGGCTCAATCCTTCGCCATGACCACCACCATCCCCGTCCGCCTCGCATCGCGCAGCTATGACGTACACGCCGGCCCAGGCTTGCTCGCGCGCGCCGGTGAGTTCATCGCGCCGTTCGCGCCGAGCGGACGTGTGTTCATCGTTACCGACTCCAACGTTGCCAACGCGCATTTGCACGCGCTGACAGCGGGGCTCGGCCATCTCGATTCACGCAACGCGTTCGTGCTCGCGCCTGGCGAGCAAACCAAAAGCTTTGACGGCCTACAGCTGCTGCTCACAAGCCTGCTGCGCGCCAATATTGGCCGTAAGGACATCGTCATCGCGTTTGGTGGCGGCGTGATCGGCGATCTGGCTGGCCTTGCCGCTGGTCTCGTCAAGCGCGGCGTCGATTTCGTGCAGATCCCGACGACCTTGCTGTCGCAAGTCGATTCCAGCGTCGGCGGCAAAACGGCGATCGACACCGAAGCCGGCAAAAACCTCGTCGGCCTCATCCATCAGCCGCGCCTGGTGCTGGCCGATCTCGATGTGCTCTCCACTCTGCCCGAGCGCGAGCGTCGCGCCGGCTATGCCGAGATCGTCAAAGCCGGGCTCATCGCTGACGCCGACTTCTTCACTTGGTGCGAACGCAACGCGCGCGCCATCATCGCTGGCGACCCCGACGCGCTCAGCCACGCCATCACCACCGCCATCGCCTTCAAAGCCGCCATCGTCGCGCGCGACGAGACGGAGCAGGGTGAGCGCGCGCTCTTAAATCTCGGCCACACCTTCGCGCACGCGCTCGAAGCGCATGGCGGCTACAACGCCAACTTGCTTCACGGCGAAGCCGTCGCCACTGGCATCAGCCTCGCCTTCAAGCTCTCCGCCGAACTCGGCCTCTGCACGCGCCACGACGCAGAGCGCGTCACCCGCCATCTCGACTCCGCCGGCTTCATCACCGATCTCCGCAAGCTCCCCGGCGCGCCTTACGATCCTGCGCAGCTGCTCGCGCTCATCGCGACCGATAAAAAAGCCCAAGCCGGCAAGCTCACCTTCATCCTGGCGCGCGCCATAGGCGCCGCTTTCATCGAGACAGACACGCCCGCCGAAGCCGTGCGCGCTCTGCTCAACCAAGAGACCCAATGACCACTGCACTGATCGTCGCCGCCCTCGTGATCGCGGGGCTCATCCTCCTCAACGCGTTCTTCTCCGCCGCCGAAACCGCGCTCACCGGCGCATCGCGCGCGCGCATGGCGACATTGGAGCGCGAAGGCGATCACCTCGCCGCGCGCGTCAACAAGCTCAACGAAAACCGAGAGAGCATGATCGGCGCGGTGCTCCTGGGTGCAAACATTGTGCAGGTCGCGGCCTCCGCCATCGCCGCAAGCATTTTCGTCGGCCTCTATGGCGAGGTCTACGGCCCCTGGATCACGACCGCGTTGCTGACGCCGCTTCTGCTGATTTTCGGCGAAGTCGGCCCAAAAACCTTCGCCATCACCAGCGCCGACAAGATCGCGCGCTGGGTGGCGCTGCCGGTGCAATGGATGGTGCGCTTCCTCTCGCCGATCGTCTCGGCGGTGCAGTGGATCGTGAACAACGGCCTCAAACTCTTTGGCGTGCGCGTCGATGAAAGCGTCGACGTGCTCACAGCCGCGCGCGCCGAGATTGGCGGCGCCATCGAGATGCATGCGGAAGAGGGCGGCGTCGAAGCCGAACAGCGCCATCGCTTGCTCGGCGCGCTCGATCTTTCCGAGCTCGAAGTCGCCGACGTGATGATCCACCGCAAAGCGATCCGCTCGCTCGACATCGACTTGCCGCCGCGCGAAATCATCGCCCAGGCGATGTCCAGCCCGCACACGCGCTTGCCGCTCTACCAAGGCGAGCCCGACAATATCGTCGGCATCCTGCACGCGCGCGATCTCTTGCGCGCCATCGCCGAGCACGGCCGCGATCATTTCGACGTTCACGCCATCAAGCGCGAAGTCTGGTTCACGCCGATGCAAACCAGCGCCGAAGATCAGCTCGCCGAATTCCTGCGCCGCCGCGAACACTTCGCCATCGTCGTCGACGAGTACGGCGCGCTCATGGGCCTCGTCACGCTCGAAGACATTTTGGAAGAGATCGTCGGCGACATCAAAGACGAGCACGACATCGCCGTTCAAGGCGTGCGCCCGCAGCCCGATGGCAGCGTCAATGTCGACGGCACCGTGCCGATCCGCGATCTAAACCGCATGATGAACTGGGATCTCCCCGACGACGAAGCCGTCACCGTCGCCGGCCTCGTCATCCACGAAGCCCAAGCCATCCCCGACCCCGGCCAACGCTTCGCCTTCCACGGCTATCGCTTTCAAGTTTTGCGCAGACAACGCAATCAGCTGACGGCGCTGCGCGTCGAGCGCGAAGAGGCGGATGAGGGGATGGAGGGGGGTTAGAGCCAGCGCTCGCTGAAGAATCCCAATCCACCCTTGGGAAGGTTGTCGTGACTGTACCTTTCGATGCAGTGGCTCAGCGCACTTTTTTTGAAGGGAATGTGGACGACCTTAGCCTTCCCGTTCTCGATCCGCTTCCGAAGCGCACTAGGCCAAAGCGCGCGCACCTGCGGAGTGATTGACGTGATCTGTTCGAAATCTGGGTAGGTCGCGATGATTGGAATTTCGCAGTGATCGATTGCCGTCTCAATCTCAAAAGGCACCCCGTCATCGTCGAACGAGGTGGACGCTGTCGTGATCAACACCATGTTCTTTGAGTTGTTGAGACGCTCGCGAAGGCGCGCTGACAACGTGGCCCAGGTGCTCGTGTCTCGGACCGAGTAGGTTTTGTCGTGACTGTTGTTGAAAGTGAAGTCGATGTGCTTGTTTTCCTTCCACCCCATCATTGTGGAGTAGTACTTGAAGTCAGATTTGGTCGGGTTGACTTGACCCTGACCGTGAAACGCGACGTATGTGCCGTTTCTATACGCCATTATGCAAATCTCCGTCGAATATCGAGTAGATCAACCTCGGCAAGATCGTCTGGTCTCAGCACGAGCGTGATGCGATTTGCGATTGGTTGAACACTGTCGGCGCGAATTGCTGATGTGAGTATGAGATCGATCAATATCTTTTTGTCGACACCAACGCGCGCGGTTTTCGTTCCCATGAGAGGGACTGAGACGTCACCGTGGTTGCAGCAATCCCGAACTTGCTCCCAGAGGCATTCCAGTGCGTTCACGTACTGAGTAAGTGTGGATTGTGTCTTGTGAGTGCGTGCAACGGTTTCGGTCAGAGCGAAAAGTATGAATCGACGATCGCCGATTGGCATTACCGTCGTTTCGCCAACCTTAAAACGGCGTGATGCTGCTGGTGCGCGAGCTACAACTTCGATCGGTGTCTTGGACGCCAGAGCGTTATCGATATTGAGGCGCGCTTCCGCTTCTCGGTTTGGATACTGCAGTTTCAGAAACTGACCGTGGACGGACCGCTCTTCAACAACGGCGCCGAGACTGGTGTCAAAGAAATCATTCATTGGGATTACGATGCTGCCGGTCGCAGCGAACAAGTCCTCCACTTTGACTTCGACTTGCAGTGCGCGGCCGCGTGCAACGAAGGATATCTCGCTCGGCTGGAAAAGACGTCCTGCCCCAGCGAGTCCTGCAATCACGCCCAGTCCTGCGGACAAGAGAACGGCATGTTCTAAAAGCCATGCCTGTGCAGATGCTGAGAGGGCCATAACTAGTCCGACAGCAGTCGCGACAACGCCGATGACCTCCCACGCCCGGCTCAGAAACATCTGAGCAAGCTCGGCGCGGCGCTTGGGGCGTATCCTAAACAACACGCTCTATCCATGTTCTCGATTCGTGTTGTTCTGCAAACGCAATTCACGCTTGAGTTGCGACCTTGCTCCTCACACCCAACCACCCCACCTCACGCCCGCATGGGGTCGCGCTTCAGAAGGAGCAGCGACATGGTGGCGCCACGGAGTATTCAAGCGGCGCTCGAACTTGGGGCGCTTGGCGTGATCGTGCGGTGCGGCACGTGTCTGAACGCCACAAAATTTAGCGGCGCGCGCGCGATCAAACTCTTCGGCGCCGATACGCTCATCGTCGATGTCGCCAAGAAATGCCGCTGTCGCTGCGGCGCGCTGGCCAAATATTCGGTCGCCGATTGGAAACGCTATTCCCGCGGCGGCGGCCCGCCCGAGCCGCTCGTGCCGAAAGCGTGGGGACGGTTGCCGTAAGCGCCTAGCGATTCGGCATTCGCCGTTTGCGCTCGACCTCTGCTTCCAGCACCGCGAACCAACCCCGCCCGGCGTCCTGCAGCGCCGTGATCCGTCGCGCCGTCGCCTCCGCAATCGATGCCGACACAATATCGAACCGCAGCAGTACGATGCCGACGGCCGCGCGACCGTCGCGAAACACGAGATCGCCGAAATCCTTGTCGCTCGTGATTAGCACGCGGTCCTGAGCAACCGCGCCGCTCAGCACTTCGTCATCGGGCATTGCTGGCCGGCCGGCGGCGGAGACAACGTCAGCGCCTAACGCCCGCAACGCTTCGGCCAGTTGCTCCGGCACGCAAGCGTCGATGGCGAAGCGCATCTATTCAGCGGCGATGGTTGGCGCGTCGGAGACGCACTCGGCAGCATAAGCGAGCGCTGCGCGCACGTCGTCCTCGCTCAAATCTGGAAAGCCCTTCAGCACCCAGCCCATGTCCGCGCCCGCCGCGAATTGACGTACGACCGCTTCCACCGGCACGCGTGTGCCAGCGATGACGGGCTTGCCCATCATGATCTTCGGATCGCGCGCGATCCGGGGGTGGGCGGCGGCGTTCATGGGATAGGAGTATAGGATATCCTACAGATTTTTCCACCAGCCCTTTGACTCTGGCCGTATTGCGGAAATTCTATCCGACTGAGTGGAAACCGCGGCGATACTAGCGCCATCGCTCCGCTGGAGAGCAGTTGGGTGCTCAAGTTCGAACCGACGCGAGAGCGATGTGATTGAGCGTGAAATGCTGATCATCTCAGCATGAAGCCTGCGGGATAAAAACTGCGGGGAGAGACCGGAACGCGATGCTTCGAACGCACCGCTCCGCACGTGGTTGGCGATCTGTCAGAGGCGTGAAAGACCGCCTTGCTCAGAGCCAATCGAAAACGATCACGGGGCGCGGGCTGTCCGCGTCGATAGCGCCGAACAACGGCGCATTCTTTGGCGTGAACACTCCGCGCCCCGCTCTCTCTTTTTTCCGCGCTCACGCGCAACAAGGAGGACGCATGGCCGTTCAAGGCTACGATATTCTACTGGCTGTTGCTGAAGGCCGCCGCGCCATTCGGCGTGGCGATCTCGCCGCCGCTGAGCGCTGGTTCAAACTGGCCGAGCGCGCCTGCGGAATCGAGGTGCGTCTGAGTGCTTTGGCGCGTGCCGATGTGCGCGCCGGCCTCGATCGCAATCCGAACCGATAAAGCTGATTAGGCGACCGCCGCGACGCGGTTCGCGCTCGCGCGCCGCACGACATGTTCGCGCTGCGTGAGCGTATCGCACTGCTCCGGCAGAACTTCGCCGCCGCCGAGCATGAGCACGCCTTCCGGCGCCAAAGCATCGGTGAGGCGGTTGACGATCTCGGCGCGTGTCTCAGGCGCGAAGACGCTGAGCACGTGTGAGAGGATGATGACGTCGAACTGGCCGAGGCCGCTCGGGTGCTTCATCAGATTGTGCGTCTCGTAGCGAACCGCCGCGCGCAGGCGATCCGAGATGCGCCACAGGTCGCCGGATTTCTCGAAGTGCCCGATCAATTTGCGGATCGGCAGGCCGCGTTGGACTTCAAACTGCGTGTAGAGCCCGCTGCGCGCCTTATCGAGGAGACGCTCCGAGAAGTCGGCGCCGACAATCTCAATCGCCGGGTTCAGCCCATCTTCGCGCATCTCTTCAACGAGCATCGCAAGCGAGTAGGGTTCTTGTCCCGTCGAGCAGCCCGCGCACAAAACCCGCACCCGCTCATGTCCGCGTTTGCGGATCGCAGTCGGCAGGAGGTCGTCGCGGAGTGTCTTGAAGAGCGACTTGTCGCGAAAGAACCGCGTCTCACTTTGCGCCAGCGCCTCAGTGATGGAATTCCAAAGCGCGCCATCTGGTCTGATGCGCGCAGCGGCAATGAGCTCGTTGACGGTCGCAAAGCCTTCGCGGCGCGCCAGTGGCGTCAGCCGGATCTCAGCCGGGCCCGCAACCTCGCGCGAGAACACCGCGCCCGAGCGCGAGCGCACTTCGCGAGAAACAAGCGCGAACTCGGCCTCGGTGAGCATCAGACGAGGCCCGCTTCGGCGAACTTGGAATGGAGAATGTCGCCGTCGAACGGCTTCATCATGTACTCATCAGCGCCGGCCTTCAGCGCCTCAGCGATCTTCTCGACGTCGTTCTCCGTCGTGCAGAACACAACAGTCGGCTTGTCGCCGCCCGGCTCTTGGCGAAGCTGCCGCAGAAAATCGATCCCGCTCATCACGGGCATGGTCCAATCGAGCAGGATCGCATCGGGCATCTGGCGCCGGCACGCTTGCAGCGCTTCCAGGCCGTCAGCGGCTTCCTCGATCTCGAAGCGCATGTCTTCGAGAATGCGGCGCGCCACTTTGCGGATGACGCGGCTGTCGTCGACGACAAGGCAGCGCTTCATGGGAATCAGCTCCGTCGGAATGTGTCCGACAGTGCTGAGACTGAGGTTATGATCGTATTAACGAGTGTGGAGAGGGTTTAGAGCTTGAAAGCCGAAGAGCGGGCGATGAACTCGACCTTTTCTTCGCTCTCGCGCGTCGTGATCTCGACGCCGCCTTGCAGGGCGAGGAGCGCGGTCAGCGTCGGCTGAATGGTGTGGCCGGAAAGCTCGCCTGCATCGCCCTTGAGCGCCAGGTTGGTGGCCTCACGCAGCTTCGCGCGCGGTCCTTTCGCAGTGATAATGACTTCGCCGCCCTCGCCATGCTTCTCGGCCGTCACTTCAACCGTGCCGCCACGCGGCAAACATTCGTTGGCGATCAGCAACAAGTTCACGATCACGCGCACAGCCGGCCGCGGCATCGCCACCTGGCCGACCGTCCAAACCAATTCAGGCTTCAACACGGAGTAGAGCTTCACCGCGACGGCGCGGCCTTCCTCAATGTCACTTTCGCCCTCCGCCATCGCGCCAGCCATGGCGAAACGGAAGAATTCAAGCTTCGCCCACGCCTTGCCGACGCCAGCATCAAGCAACGACACCGCATCCGGATCGATCTTGCCCTCGCCGGTCTTGATCATTTCAAGACCTTGGATGATCGCGCTCATTGGCTCGACCATGTCGTGGCAGATGCGCGAGGCGACGAGCGCCGTCAGCTTCGTATTCTCGATCATCGCGCGCTCCGGAACGGGGAAGCCGTCAGCATAGACGATTCGAGCCCCAGTCGAGGTCTTCAAAGCCGTGCAACGGGGCGCCATCTGGTGCAGAACGCGTAGGTGAGGGTGAATTAATGGCGGCAGAGGCGGTTGCAGGCGGCGGTTTGGGGCTTGAGCACGCAGTGGTGCTGCTCGCGACGGCGGTGGTCGCCGCGCCGCTTTTCCGACGCCTCGGCCTTGGCTCGGTGCTGGGCTACCTCGCGGCTGGTCTCGTTATCGGCCCGTGGGGCCCGTTCGGCGAACAGCTCTTCGGCGACCCCGAAAACATCCTCCACGTCGCCGAATTCGGCGTCGTCATGTTCTTGTTTCTGATTGGTCTCGAAATGCGCCCGCAAAAGTTGTGGGCATTGCGCAGAGAAATTTTCGGACTCGGCGCAGCGCAGGTGCTGACCTGCATGGTCTTGCTCTCGGTCGTCGGCATGGCGGCGGGCATCCCGTGGGCGGCGGCCATCATTGGCGCCAGCGGCTTCGTGCTCTCATCAACGGCCGTCATCATGAAAATGATGGATGATTCCGGCGAGACATCGAGCGAGGCGGGCCAACGCAACGTCTCCATCCTGCTGTTCGAAGATCTGATGATCGTGCCGCTTCTCGCGGTCGTTGCTGTGCTCGCATCGATCATGGGCGTGACGGCGGAAAATGCGCGCCCAGTTTGGCAAAGCATCGGCATCGCGGCGGTTGCGATCGGGGGCGTGTTCGTCGCCGGGCGCTATCTGCTCAATCCGTTCTTCGGCCTGCTCGCCCGCTCGGGCGCACGCGAAGTGATGACGGCTGCTGCCTTGCTTGTCGTTCTCGGCGCTGCACTCTTCATGCAATGGGGTGGGCTCTCAATGGCCATGGGCGCGTTCCTCGCGGGCGTGCTGCTCTCGGACTCGGTCTTCCGCCATCAACTTGAAGCTGACGTCGAGCCGTTCCGCGGCATCTTGCTCGCGCTCTTCTTCATCAGCGTCGGCATGTCGCTCGACATCACCAAGGTGATTGCTGAGTGGCAGTGGATCGCTGGTGGCGTCGTCGCTTTCATGATCGTCAAAGCCTTCGGCATCTACGCGATCGCACGCTTGTTCGGCGCTCATCAGCATGAAGCGATCAATCGCGCCGCATTGTTTGCGCAGGGCGGCGAGTTCGCTTTCGTGCTCTATGCGGCAGCGCTCGCCGGCGGCGTCATGGATGCGCGCATCGCCGCGATCATGACCGCGATTGTTATTATCTCGATGGCCGCAACACCGCTCGTTGTGCTGATCCTGCATCGTTTCGCTCGACCGCCTGAGGTGTCGCGCGACGGGGTCGAGGATGCGAACGGTCTTGAGGGCCGCGTTCTGTTCATCGGCTTTGGACGTTTCGCACAACTGGTGAGCCAATCGTTGCTGGCGCGCGGCGTTGATATTTCGCTGATCGAAACCGACGTGGAGATGATCCAAGTCGCCGGCACCTTTGGCTTCAAAGTCTATTACGGCGACGGCACGCGTCTTGATGTGTTGCGCGCGTCAGGCGCCGCCACGGCGGAGGCCATTCTCATCTGCATCGACAAGCCCGATCAAACAGATCGCATCGTCGCGCTGGTCAAATCCGAGTTTCCGCACGCGAAGATCTTCGCGCGCTCGTTCGACCGCGGCCATTCGATGCGTTTGGTCAAGGCTGGCGTGGATTATCAAATCCGAGAAGTGTTCGAGTCTTCGCTGACCTTCTCGGGCGCTGTGCTGCGCGAACTCGGCTTCTCCGACCTGGAGATCGCCGAGACCATTGAAGAGGTGCGGGACAATGACGCCGCGCGCTTCGAACTACAGCTGGCCGGCGGTATCGAGGCGGCCCGTGCGCTTTTCCGCAACAACACGACGACGCCGCAGCCGACGCCGTTCACGAAACCGCGCCGCGAGGCGCAAGCGCTCAACGAAGAAGCCGCCGAAGTGCTGGGGGACGACTAGCGCGTCTCTCATTGACGTTGCGGCGCCGGAGCGCGGCGGAGGAAAAGGCGCTACACTGCCTTTGGAGGGACACGTATGCGCTTTCTAGCCGCCGCGCTTTTCACGCTCGCGATTGCCGCATGCGCGACGCCGCCCGCGCCCGCTGACGCGAACCTCAACGCGCTAGCTGAACGCTATGTGCGCCTCTCGCTCGAAATCGGCACGCACGAGGACGGCTATATCGACGCCTATTACGGCCCGCCTGAATGGAAGACCGAAGCTGAAGCCGCGCCGCGTTCGATCGATGAATTGCAAGTCCTAACAGCCGCGCTCAACGCAGAGATCGATGCGGCGCAAGCTGCTGCAACTGACGATCTCACGATCCGCCGCGCCCGCACGCTCTCTGCTTATGTCGCCGCCGCGCGCTTTCGTGTGGATATGATGGAAGGCGTGCGCGTGCCGTTCGTGGAGGAGGCCGAGCGCTTGTTCGCATTGCGCCCCGATATTCGGCCGCTCAGCGAATATGACGAAGCCTTGGCGCGCATCTATTCATTGGTTCCGGGTGACGGGCCGCTGGCGGAGCGCGTCGCTGCTTACACCGGGCGTTTCGTTGTGCCGCAGGATCGCGCCGACGCCGTGATGCGCGCCGCGATTGCTGAGTGCCGCCGCCGCACCGCCGAACATTTCGATCTGCCCGCGAACGAGCGCTTCGATTTTGAATTTGTCACCGATCGCCCGTGGGGCGCTTACAATTGGTATCAAGGCAACAATCACAGCCTTATCCAAGTGAACGCGTCGAACCCGCTCTTAATTAGCTCGGCCATCGGCTATGGCTGCCACGAAGGTTATCCGGGCCACCACGTGCAAGGCATCTTCGCCGAGCGCTTGTACCGCGATCGCGGTTGGGTCGAATATTCGGTCCTGCCGCTTTACTCGCCGATGGGACCGCTCAACGAAGGCGCAGGCAATTACGGCGTTGAACTGGCGTTCCCCGATGACGAGCGCACAGCTTTCGAGATGGAGACTTTGTTTCCGCTTGCCGGCCTCGATCCGCAGGAGGCGCCGGTTTATTACGAACTCTCGCATGTTCTGGCGGCCACGGCCGGCGCTGGGCGCACGATCCAAGCTATGTATCTCGACGGCGACATCACGCGCGAGCGCGCCATCGAACTCATGCAACATTACAGGCTGTCGTCGCGCGCCAGCGCCGAGCAAGCACTGCGCTTCGCCGACACCTACCGCTCCTACATCATCAATTATTCGAGCGGCCAAGAACTCGTTCACGACTACGTCGAACGTGGCCGCGACACACAAGAAGAGCGCTGGGATGCGTATCGCCGCATTCTCGAACAACCGACATTGCCGAGGGATTTGGTCGAATGAGCCATACGTTCAAAATCATCGATACGAACGGGATCAAGGTCCGCGCAGCCGTGCAGGGCGAGGGGCCGCTTGTCGTGCTCGTGCATGGTTTTCCGGAGAGCTGGTACTCGTGGCGCCATCAACTCGCGCCGCTTGCAGCCGCAGGCTTCACCGCGTGCGCGATCGATGTGCGCGGATATGGAGGCTCCGATAAGCCCCACGATGTTGACGCCTACACGATGGCGAACATGACGGCGGATGTCGCAGGCGTGATAGATGCGCTGTCGCCGAATGCGCCGGCTGTCGTCATCGGTCACGATTGGGGCGCGCCGATTGCGTGGCACACGGCTGTTTTGCATCCGAACAAAGTGCGCGCGGTCTCCGGGCTTTCAGTGCCGTATTACGCGCTGCCGCCCGCACCGCTGAACCAGATTTTCAAGGCGATGTGGACCGACCAGGGCAAGTTTTTCTACATGGCGTACTTCCAAGACGAGGGCATCGCCGAGGCCGAATTCGAAGCTGACGTGCGCGGCGGCTTGCGCAAACTTTATTTCGCGGCGGCTGCGGATTCCGATGGCCGCTGGGGCCGCAACGACAAACCGGTCGGCGAGCCGATGCTGCAAGGTCTCGTCGATCCCAATCCGTTCCCGACTTGGCTGAATGCGGCGGACATCGATTATTATGTCGGCGAGTTCGAGCAATCCGGCTTCCGCGGCCCGATCAATCGCTATCGCAATTTCGAACGCGACTTCGCGCATATGAGCGGTGTCGCCGATCGCGTGATCCATCAGCCGTCGCTCTTCGTCGCGGGCGAGCAGGACATGGTGCTGAAAATGTTCGGCGACGGCGCGGCTGCGTCGATCGAGGAGCGCATGCGCGAGGTTTGTTCCGATCTGCGCGGCGTGATCCTGGTGCCGAACGCCGGCCATTGGGTGCAGCAGGAAAAGCCGAAGGAAACGACAGGGCTCATCATCGATTGGCTGGCGACCTTATAGGCGGAGTCAATCGGGAGCGCGGCTCATATCTATGGGTGATTGAGTTGCGCGGGCGAGGTCGCCAAACCATATGAGCCGTGCGGAATAAGTGAGGATGTCCCATGCCCGAAACTCGCAACAGCCTCCCGGACAATACGCGCAAGGCGATGATCGCGCTGCTCAATGCGCGCTTGGTCGATGCGATCGATTTGCGGCTTGCCGTGAAGCAAGCGCACTGGAACGTGAAGGGTCCGAACTTCATTGCGCTGCATGAGTTGTTCGATCAAATTCAAGCGCGGATCGATACGTTCGCGGACGATATAGCAGAACGTTCTGTCTCGTTGGCAGGCGTTGTCGCCGGTACGTCGCAAGCGGTGGTCAAGGGCTCGAAGCTTGATGCGTACCCGACGGACGCGATCGACGAGAAGGCGCACCTGAAGGCGCTAGCCGATCGCCTCGCCGCTTTCGGCAAGCTCGCGCGCGAAGCGATCAATGCGGCGGACGAGGCGGGTGATAAGGACACCGCCGATCTCTTCACCGGCATTTCGCGTCAGATGGACAAGGATCTATGGTTCATCGAAGCGCATCTGCAGTGATCAGAGTCGGGCCGCGATCTCCGTGATCACGTCATAGGCGCTCATCACGTCGTCCTCGGTGCATTCGAACTGGCCGACTTGGAAACGGATGGCGACGGCGCCGTCAACGCGGGTTTGCGTGAGATAGATGCGACCGTCAGCGTTGATGGCTTCAACGAGCTTTAAGTTCAGCCCATCAAGGTCGCCGCCTCGTGTGTAGCGGAAGCTGAACAGCGAATAAGCGGGCTCGGTGACGATCTCAAAACCGGGAGCGCTTCGGAGCTTCTCGCAAAGCTTGCGCGACCAGGCGATGTGATTGCGGATCATTGTACGCAGGCCATCGAGGCCGTAGGCGCGCAGCACGAACCACAGTTTCAGCGCGCGAAACTGCCGTCCCAGCGGCACGCCCCATTCGCTATAGTTCACGACTTCGTTCAGGCCGAGCGTGTGCAGATACTCGGGCTTGGCCGCAAGCGTGCGCGTGAGGCTCGCCGGATCGCGTACGAAATGCACGCTGCAATGTGTCTGCGCGCCGAGCCATTTGTGTGCGTTGACGACGATGGAGTCCGCCAACTCCGCACCGGCCCAGAGGTGGCGCAGCTCCGGACAGATCATCGCCGCGCCCGCCCACGCTGCATCGACGTGTAGATAGAGATTGTGTGCGCGCGCCACGGCGGCGAGTTCAGCAACCGGATCTGTAGCGCCAACACCCGTTGCGCCGACATTGGCGATGATGCCTGCGGGCACATAGCCCGCTTCAATGTCCGCTTGGATCAACGCATCGAGCGCTTCTGAATCAGCGCCGCGCAACGGGCCTTTGATCGGAATGCGAACCAAATTGTCCTGGCCAATGCCGGAAAACCAGATCGCGCGGTCGATCGAAGAGTGCGCTTCGGCAGAACAATAGACACGCAAGCGTGGCGCGCCGGAGAGACCTTTGGTGTTGCCTTCAAAGTTCAACGCGCGCTCGCGCATGACGAGCACGGCGGCGAGCGTGGCGGTCGAAGCCGTATCTTGGATGCAGCCTTGAAACACCTCCGGCAGACCGAACGCTTGGCGCAGCCAATCAACCGCGCACGTCTCAAGCTCTGTCGCGGCGGGCGAGGTCTGCCACAGCATGCACACCGCGCCGATAGCGTTGACGAGATGCTCGGCGATCAGTGAAGCGGGTGCGGAGTTGGACGGGAAGTACGCAAAGAACCGCGGATGCTGCCAATGCGTCATGCCGGGGACGATGTCGCGCTCGAAATCGGCGAAGATCGTCTCGAACGGCTCGGCGCTTTCCGGCGGCGATGCCGCGATGCGCGCGGCGATCTCGCCTGGCTCGATCGGCGGGCGCACCGGCAGATCGCGCAGCCGCGCGCGATAATCGACGCCCCACTCAGCGGCCTTCACCGCCCATTTGCGAAAGTCTTGCATGCGCCCGGCTTTAGCACGGGCCGCACACGCCGCGCCTAATTCTTATCGACGATATCAACCTCTGGCCGGTCATCGCCTGACGACAGCTCGTCGTGCCAACGCCCGCGTTGGTCTTCCCAAGAAATGCCCACCGTCTCGCCCGGCCGCTTCTGCTCGAACGCGACGCGCTTGGCGGCGTTGTAGGCGTCGTCATGGGTGAGGAAAGATTGCGAGATTGTGTCGCCCAGCTTGAACGCCCAGCCGCCATCATGCGGGATGATCTCGTAGACGATCTTGGTCATGGCGCTGTGCTCCTTGCTCGGAAAGCTAGAACGAACGCGCCAGAACTCAATAGTCGAAACGTATGATCAGAACGTCGGGCTCTCGATCTGCGTTTTCAGATCGCGTTTCACGATCTTGCCGTTGGCGTTGCGTGGCAGCGTTTCGGGCCAGAAGATCACTTCGACCGGCACTTTGTACGCCGCCAGTTTTTGCGCCACGAAGTGACGGAGTTCGTCGCTCGTGGCTTCTTGGCCGGGCTTCAAATAGACGACCGCGAGCGGCTCTTCTCCAAGTGTCAGATGCGGCTTGCCGATGACAGCAGCGTCCATGACGGCGGGGTGATCGTAAAGCGCGTTCTCGACTTCGACGCAGTAGATGTTCTCACCGCCGCGGATCAGCATGTCCTTGGCGCGATCGACGATAAAGACGAAGCCTTCGTCGTCGATCTTGGCGAGGTCGCCAGTCTTGATCCAGCCATCGACGAAGGTCTCGGCGGTGGCTTTGTCGTTTTGCCAATAGCCGCGCACGACGATTGGGCCTTTGTACCAAAGCTCGCCGACTTCGCCGCGCGGCAGTTCGCGATCGCCTTCGCCGACGATTTTCACTTCGCCCGTTGCTGAAGGCACGCCGGTTGATGCGGGCTTGCGCTCATAATCTTCGCCGGTGTTGGAGACGGCGGTCGCCGACGTTTCCGTCATGCCCCAGCCTTGGCTCGGCGCCGATGAAGGGAAGCGCTCTTTCAAGCGCTTCACCAATTCGGGCGCAGCCGGTGCGCCGCCATAGGCGCAGCCTTCGACCGATGAGAGATCAAACTCGTTGACGCGCGGGTGTTCGAGCACTTGCCAGGCAATGGTCGGCACGCCGCCGAAATGCGTGACTTTCTCGCGCTGCATGATTTCAAGCGCCTGATCGACATCCCAGCGCCGCTGCATGACGACCTTATTCCCCGCCATCAAAGACGGGATCATGATCGCGAAACAGCCCGTCGCGTGGAAGAACGGCACGGAGATGAGGAACGCCTTTGGCGGCGCAGTCGGATCCGGCGCGGGCGGGGCTTCGCCACGGCGCAAGAACGCGCGCGCTTGCGCGGAGGCTGAGTTGAACATGTTGGAGATGATGTTGCGGTGAGAAATCACCGCGCCTTTCGGCAGGCCGGTCGTGCCTGACGTATAGAAGATCGCTGCATCATCATCCGGGCCATAAGAGACGTCCGGGATCGCGACATCGCCGATGGTGTTCCAATCCGCCGTTCCGCCGAGCACGCTTTCCAGGCGCGCGACACGCGGATCGGCGATCTCTTCCTTCGAGCGCGAGACATAAACTTTGCGCAGTTTCGGGCAGTTATCGAGATGCTCGCGCACGCGCTCGTAGCGCTCGACATCCATCACAGCGATCGAGCTGCCGGAATTGGTGAGGCCGTATTCGAGTTCGCTGCCTGTCCACCAGGCGTTCAGCGGCGTGATGATCGCACCGGCGAGGATCGCGCCGAAGAAGGCGACGGGCCATTCCGGCAGATTGCGCATGATGAGGGCGACGCGGTCGCCCGGCTTCACGCCGTCGGCGATCAGTTGGTGCGAGAATTTGGCCGCGGCCGAGCGGAATTCGGCGATGGTGGCGCGTTCGTCGTCTGAGACGAGGTAAGTGCGCGGGCCGAAGGCGGCGGAGAGGAGGAAGACGTCCTTCAAAGTCGGCGGCGCGTTCTTCCAGATCTTCATCTTGACGCCGCGGACTTCGCCCTCGCCGACCTCGAGCATGGTGCCTGGCGCTGTCATCAGCGCGTGCGCCTGCTCAATGGACATGGCTGGAAAGGCGGGCTTAGCGGCCGCTTCGGACATTAGAACCTCCCGCGCTCGGCATCAAAAGCGACGCCGGCGTCATTTTTATATTCCCGCTGTTGAAACATAGCGGCGCGCGCACCGCAACCGCCGCTGCGCGACGTGAGGCCGGCGTGTCGCTAGGGTAGACCCGTCTCGGATCGCACTGCACGAGACGCCGGTATTTGCGCTAACTGCCAGAACTTTGCCGGAATTTAATGGTGGTTGTGGGGGGCGCGAAGCTCGGGCAAGCATGTGCAATCCTGAGCGGGATGGGAGACGCGCGACATGGCCTTCGATTGGAAAGCGCTCGCGGAGCGCCTCGACCCGCGCAAACTGAATTGGTCGTGGGCTAAGCCCGCCAATGACTGGATGGTTGCCAACCGCACGGCGGTGCTGGCGGGATCGCTCTCTCTTCTTGTCGGCCTTTGGGGCGGCGCCGTTCTAGGCCGTGTCTCCGCAGGCGCGCCTGCCTTTGATCTTGCTTCGCTTGGCTCGATTGGCGCCGGTGAAGCGCCGCGTGGCGCTGGCGCGCCGCGCGCGGGTGTTCCGCAAGCTGATGGCATGTCATTCGTGCGCTTGCGCACCGAGATGGATCAGGCGGAGCCGCGCGCTTGCTTGGAGTTCACGCAAAATCTCTCGACTGACGCGTCGATCAACTATGCCGACTACATCGTGCTCGATCCGGCGATCCCGTATCAGGTCGATGTCTCCGCCAATCTCTTGTGCATGGGCGGCCTGCCGTTCGAACCAGAACGCCAGATCACCATTCGTGAAGGCTTGCCGTCCGCCAGCGGTGAACGCACCGAAGCCGACGAGACCTTCACGCTTACCTTCGGCGATCGCCCGGCTTATGTCGGCTTTGCCGGCGGCGGCGTGATCCTGCCGCGCTCGGAAGCCGATGGCATCGCGATCGAGACCGTCAACGTTTCGCGTCTGGAAGTCGAAGCCCTGCGCGTGCCGGATCGCATTCTCTCGCAGTATCAAGTCGAAGCCGGCGAAACCAACGAAGAGGGCGGCTGGAATTATTGGAATTTCGACGGCGCCGCTGAGAACGTCGGTGTGTCCGTCTATGAAGGCGAGATCGACGTCGATATCGGTAATCGCCGCAATACGGCTGTCACCACTGTGTTCGCCCTAGGCGCTGCGCTCAACGAATTGCGGCCCGGCGCATACGTTGTGAAGGTGCGCGATGCCTCGCCAAGCGCCGGTCAGCGCGGCGATAACGAGAACGATAGCCGCGCCTCGTCTTATCGCTGGATCCTCTACACCGACATGGCGCTGCAGAGCTTCTCCGGCGCCACCGGCCTCGACGTTGTCGTTCGCTCGCTGCGCACCGCGCGTCCGATGGGCAACATCACGCTGACGCTGATCGCTTCGAACAATGATGAACTCGCCCGCGCCCGCACTGACAGCGAAGGCCGCGTGCATTTCAACGAGGCCTTGGTCAATGGCGATGGCCCGGCGCGCGCGCGTTACGTCATGGCTTACGGCGCACAAGGCGATTTCGCGGCGCTCGATCTGCAACGACCGAGCCTCGATCTCTCCGATCGGGGCGTTGATGGGCGACGCGCGCCCGGCGACATCGATGCGTATCTCTACACCGAACGCGGCATCTATCGCCCCGGCGAGCGCGTGCGTCTGATCGGTCTCATCCGAGATCAAGTCGGCCGCGCCATTTCTAATCGGCCGTCGACGCTCGTCGTCTATCGTCCGAACGGCACCGAAGCGCGACGCATCCGCATGACCGAAGCCGTCGATGGCGGCGCGATCGCGAAGAATATCGAAGTCGATCGCTCGGCGCCGCGTGGCGTTTGGCGGGCTGAATTGATTGTCGACGGCCAAGACGCGGTCGCCGGCAATGTCAGCTGGTCGGTGGAAGATTTCGTGCCGCAGCGTCTGCGCGTGCAGATCGAAGCCAGCGAAGCGGTGCTACGCGCCGGTCAATCGCGGCCGATCAATGTGCAGGCCGATTTCCTCTATGGCGCGCCCGGTTCTGGCCTCGCTGTTGAGGCGGAAGGCCGCCTGATGATCGATCCGAGCCCGTTCCCGGAGTTCGAGGGCTATGCATGGGGACGCGCCGACGAAAGCTTCGACGAGCGCCTCTTCCAATTGCCGGGCACGGTCACTGACGGCCAAGGCCGCGCGCAGCTCTCGCTGCAACTGCCTGACGCACCCAACACGTCGCTACCGTTGCGCGCGCGCATGTTGGCGAGCGTCGCTGATCCGGGCGGACGCGTCGTACGCGAAAGCTTCACGGTGCCGGTGCGCCTGAGCAACGTGTATCTGGGCTTGCGTCCGACATTCGAAAACCGTCGCGCCGGCGCAGGTGAGCGCGTTGCTTACGATCTCATTGCGCTCAACAGCGATGGCCGGCGTGTCGCGCAACGCGGCGTGCAATGGCAGCTCGTGCGCGAGGATTGGAGCTATGATTGGTATCTCGATGGCGGATCATGGCGCTGGCGCCGGACTGGCCGCGATATTCCCGTCGATGGCGCCACCGTCGACGTCGCCGCGAACCAGGCGCTGCGCATTTCTCGCGACGGCCTGCGTGAAGGCTCATATCGCCTGATCGTGCGCGCCAATGGCGCGGAAACCTCGCAACGCTTCGGCGTCGGCTGGGGTGGCCCGGCTGATGACGATCAGACGCCGGACATGGTCAGCGTCGTTGCGCCAACCGATCCGACGCGCCCTGGCGCGCGGGCGCGCGTCCAGATCCGTCCGCCTTATGCGGGCGAAGCGCAAATCGTTGTCGCGACCGATCGCGTTATCGAAACGCGCACCGTGCGCGTCAGCGCCGAAGGCACGACCATCGATCTGCCGGTAACGGCAGATTGGGGCTCGGGCGCATACGTGCTCGTCACCGTCATGACGCCGCGCGATCCGGTGAACTTGCCGGTGCCGCGCCGCGCCGTTGGCGTTGCTTATGTGCCTGTCGACATGGGCAACCGCACGCTGACCGTTGAAGCGGGCGAAGGTCTGCAAAACGTCAGGCCGCGAACGACCATTCAAGTGCCGGTGCGTGTCACCGGCGCGCCAAGTGGCGAGCGCGTGCGTGTCGCGATCGCGATGGTGGACGAGGGCATCCTCGGCATCACGCGCTATCAGAGCCCGAACCCGGTCGACTACTTCTTTGGCCGCCGCGCACTCGGCGTCGATCTGCGCGACGATTACGGCCGCTTGCTCAATCCAAACCTCGGCGCGCCGGCAACGGCGCGTCAGGGTGGCGATAGTATCGGCGGCGAAGGTTTGACCGTTGTGCCGACACGCACGGTGGCGATTGTCTCCGACATCGTCGTCGTCAGCGGCGGACAGGCGCGTATCCCCGTCGACATACCGGACTTCAACGGCACGCTCAGGCTCATGGTCGTGGCGTGGAGCGATTCCGCGCTGGGTCAGGATGCCGAGCAGATCATTGTCCGTGATCCTGTCGTCGCCGAACTCATCTTGCCGCGCTTCCTCGCGCCTGGTGACGAAGCGCAAGGCACGCTGAATATCGACAATGTCGAAGGACCGTCGGGCGCTTACACGGTGACGATCAGCGGCTCGCCAACTGCGCGTATCCAAGCGCAACCGCGCCGCTTCACGCTCAATCGCGGCCAACGCCAAACGGCTTTGATCCCGATCGCGGGCGGCGGGCTTGGCGTCGGCACGATTTCGCTCAGGCTCGAAGGCCCGCAAGGCTTTGCCGCCGTTGAGCGGAGTTACGACATCCAGTCGCGCGCGCCTTGGATGCCGATCACGATCGCCTCCACCGCGCCGCAAGCCAGCGGCGAAAGTTGGCGTGCGCCCGCGGATGCGCTTCAGCGCTTCCAAGCGGGCGCGCAGGCTCTGATCTCGTATTCGAATTTGGCGGGTATCGATCCGGCGCCGTTGTTGGATGAGCTTTATCGCTATCCGTATGGCTGCTCGGAGCAGATGACGTCGGTGGCGTTGCCGCTGCTCTACTACAATGTCCTCGCTGCCGAAGCGAACCGCGAGGCCGATCCGCGCATCCGCCGCCGTGTCCAAGATGCGGTGACGCAACTGCTCGATCGCCAAGCGCCCGATGGCTCGTTCGGCCTTTGGCGCGCGGGCGATGGCCAAGCTTCGCCTTGGCTCGGCGCTTACGTGGTCGACTTCCTGCAACGTGCACAGGCGCAAGGTTACGCAGTGCCGCGCCAGCCGATGCAGCAAGCCTATGCGGGTCTGCGTCGCGTCGCGCGTCTCAACGACTTTGGCGGCGTGAACTATCAGTTCGAGGTCTATCGCTGGCCGGGCACAAACGATTCAACCGAGTTGCTGCGTTCGCGTGCGGCGGCTTACGCGCTCTACGTATTGGCGCGCGCAGGCGAGGCCGATATTGGCCAAGTGCGCTACTTCCACGATGCGCGCTTGAACAACGAACCATCGCCACTCGCACGCGCTCAAATCGGCGCAGCGTTGGCGCGCTTGGGCGATCGAGCGCGTGCACGCAACGCCTTCCGTTTGGCGGAGCAAGCGCTTGGCTATCGCAATGTCGGCGACTGGTATCAGACGCCTCTGCGCGATCTGGCAGGCGTGTTGGCGCTAGCGGCGGAGGCAGGCGAAACCGAACTGGTCGATCGTTTGCGCCGTCGTCTCGAACGCGATGCGCCGGAAGCGGGCCGCTTGATGACGCAAGAGCAAGTGCGCCTGCTGCTGGCGGCCGAGGCGTTGCTGCAGCGTTCGGGTGAAGTCAACGTGACGCTCAACAATGAGCGCCTCGCTGAGCGCCGCATCCTCGTCAACGCACAGCGTCTGACGGCGGGGCTCGTCTTCCGCAACGCCGCGCGCGGGCCGGTGTGGCGGACGCTGCAGACCACGGGCTCGCCGATCGAGTCTCCGCCAGCGATGCAGGCGGGCTACAACATCGACAAGCGCGTCTATCGCATGGACGGCTCGACTGCCGATCTCAACAATATCCGGCAAGGCGATCGCGTCGTGATCGTCATCTCGGGTCAGCCGGAAGGCGCGCGGAATTATCCGAGCGTGATCGTTGATCTGCTGCCTGCCGGTCTGGAGATCGAGACGTTGCTCAATCCCGAAGATGGCGGCGGCACGAATTGGGATGGCATATCGCGCAACGGACCGTTCGCGTGGATTGGCGCCATTAGCGGCACGCAAGTGCAGGAAGCGCGAGACGATCGCTATGTGTCCTCGGCAGATCTGCGCGGCTCGTTCCGTTACGCTTACATCGCGCGCGCTGTTTCGCCCGGCCGCTACACGATGCCGGCGGCGCAGATCGAAGACATGTATCGCCCAGGCGTGATGGCCCGCACCGACACCGGCACGATCCGCATCGCGCCGCGTGGAGGCTAAGGAGCAAACGACGATGCGCCGCGGCCCTCGTGTCGCCCTGCCTTTAACCCCCAACGGCAAACGTTGGGGGTGGGCGCTCATCGTTGTGCTGCTGACGCTGTTCAGCCTCGATGCTCTGTTTCCGCCGCCTCTGCAGCGCATCCGCGATGTCTCGCCGGTCGTCGTCGATCGCAACGGCGAATGGCTGATGGCGTTCACGACGCGCCAGGGGACGTGGCGGCTTGAGGCGCGGCTCGATGAAATCGATCCGGAGTTTCAGCGCCGCCTGATCGCGATCGAAGACGAGCGCTTCTGGTTTCACCCCGGCGTCGATCCGATCGCCTTAACGCGCGCCAGCGTTTCCTATGCGCGAGCCGGGCGGGTGACGCAGGGCGGCTCGACCATCACGATGCAGTTGGCGCGCTTGTTGGAGCCGCGGCCGCGGACGATCCAATCGAAACTGATCGAGATTATCCGCGCACTCCAGATCGAAGCGCGTCTATCGAAGCATGAAATTCTCGCTGCCTATCTGACGATGGCGCCCTATGGCGGCAATCTTGAAGGCGTGCGCGCGGCAAGCCGTGCGTACTTCCAGCGCGACCCTGTGTGGCTCGACGATGCGGAGATGGCTTTGCTCATCGCGCTGCCGCAAGCGCCCGAAGCGCGCAGGCCGGATCGCCGCTCGGAAGCGGCGCGCGCGGCGCGTGACCGGGTGCTGACCATGTTCGTGCGCGCAGGGCTTATCAACGAACGCCGCGCCGCGGAAGGACGCGAAGTTGCCATACCAGCGCGTTCGGCGTTCCCGTATTCAGCGCCACACGCGGCGCAAGCCTTAGTGGCCGCGCATCCCGGAGAGGGCGTGATCCAATCTTCGATCGACGCGGCCTTGCAGCGCGATCTCGAAGCGCTTGCGCGCCGGCACGTCACCGGCCTCGAACGCGACGCGCAGATCGCTATCCTCGCCGTGCGCTTGGAAGATCGCACCGTACGCGCCCGCATCGGTGGCGCAGGACGCGAGCGCGCTGGCGGTTATATCGACATGACGCGCGCGATCCGTTCGCCCGGCTCGGCGCTGAAGCCGTTCCTCTATGCGATTGCCTTCGATGAAGGCATCGCTGCCCCCGATACGCTGGTACGAGACGCGCCGCGTCGGTTCGGTGGCTATTTGCCGGAGAACTTCGATCGCCGCTTCCATGGCGACGTCACGCTGGAGGACGCGCTGCGCCACTCGCTCAATCTGCCAGCCGTCGCCACGCTCGATCGCATCGGCGCCAATCGCTTCCACGCTGCTTTGCGCCGCGCCGGCGCCGATGTGCGCCTGCCGCGTCGCGCGATTGCGGAGCCTGGCTTGGCGTTGGCGCTGGGTGGTGTCGGCATGACGCTCGAAGACCTTGTGCAGCTCTATGCGGCGCTCGGCGATGGCGGACGCGCACGGCCGCTCGTGGTTGACGCCGAGCCTGGGCTGTCGCTCACGCGCCGGTTCGTGCGCGCCGAGACGGCTGATCGTGTGTTGGAAATCCTGGCGAGTTCGCCGCACCCGGCGGGCCGTGTGCCGTCGGTGGTGGCGCAAGGCGCGCCGAGCGTCGCGTTTAAGACGGGTACGTCCTACGGCTTTCGCGATGCGTGGTCAGTCGGCGTCGCCAACGGTTACGCGATCGGCGTTTGGGTTGGCCGTCCCGATGGCGCACCGCGTCCGGGCGCGACTGGCCGCAGCGACGCGCTTCCCTTGTTGTTCGAAGCGTTTGACCTGCTCGGCGTGCCAAGCGAACCGCAGCGGCGTGAGCGCGAAGAGGAGCGCGCCGCACCAGGCTTGGCGCGCTTGGAAACGCAAGAGCAGGAAGGCCTATCCATTCTCTTCCCGCCCTCGGGCGCGGAAGTCTTGGTGTTGGACTATGGCGCGCAGTCACGCGGCCTCTCACTTTCGGCCCGCGGCGGCCGTGGTCCGCTGACCTGGTACGCCGAGGGTGAGCGCGTCGCGGGTGAGCCGACAAGCGGGCGCGCAATTTGGCGTCCCTCATCGCCAGGCTTCTACAACGTCACCGTCGTCGATGCAGATGGCGAAAGCCGCAGCGTGCGCGTGCGAATCCGTAGCTCGGGCTGAACTCCAAAAGTGAAAGGCGCGGACCTTGGGAGGAAGGTCCGCGCCTTTGCTGATCGCGCACGCGAGAGGGGGAGGTGCGTTAGGCGACGATCAGTGCAGCTTGATAGAGCGCTGCAAAAGCGATCGGTGCAAAGAGCACGAACGCTGCGAGCAGAGCGAGTGCTTTAGACATTGTCGGCTTCTTTCCACTGTTGGTTCGATGTTTAAGAGATGCGGCCTGCGCCGTGTTCGGATGTGAGCTTCGTCTCGATTTCAGCGCCGCTCGTCTGGTTCATTCAGGCAAGAAAAAGGCGCGGGCCGCTTTGAGCTACCCGCGCCTCGTCTTGATCGTCGGGATTGGGGGATCAGGCGACGATCAGAGCGGCTTGGGTCAACACGACGGTCGCGATCGGAACGAAGAGCGCGAACGCGGTGGCGATGGTAAGAAACTTGGTCATGGCGTCCTCTTAGAAGTCAGTTAGCTGGCGTTTGACTATGAGATGCCACCCCCGCGCCGCTTGGATGCGGGCGTGGTGAATTTTTCTTTGTGACGTTTTGGAAGGGTCAGGCGCCTACTTAGAGCGAGGCTTGGTAATCCGGCGGCAGCGGATAAGCGCGCTTCGGCGCATTCTTATCTTCCACCGCAAAGCGCAACACCGCCCGCGCCTGCAGCCGATCGACAAGCGAAGCGCCCATTGCTGAGGCCGGCGTCCACACGCCGCCCGGTGTTTGCTCGCGGCTCGTGTCGTTGAGGCAAAGCGCTGCTTCCGAGATCATCTTCGACGTCGAGCCGTAGCCCGGGTCTTTGTCGCCCTTCACGCTGGCGCTGAGCTTGTCGCCCTTCGCTGTCTCGCCGACGAAGAGGATGTCGTAGAAGCCCGTCTCGCGCTCCTCCTTGGTCGGGCCCTCGCCAGGCTTTGGCAAAGCGAAGCGGCGCAACAGCGCGCGCGTTGGCGCAAAGCCCAGCATCGCCGCTTGCGTGCGCGATGCGCTCGCCATGGCGTTGGCGCGCTTCTTTCCTTCGGCGCCGTCGCCGGTCATTTGCATCTCATCGTAGGTGAAGCTGCGGCCGTAGGCATAGTTCGTCAGCGCGTTCGAGCGATGCACGTTCTTGGTGTTGATCGCCGCCATCACGAACGGCGTTGACCATGACGCGATGTCGGCGTCGTGGAGCACTTTGTCGCCGCTCGGTTGCGGCACGAAGCTTTGCGGCGAGAGCGCGTAGGGATCAGCCATCACGGTCTTGATGTTCGGATCACGCTGTCCGGCTTCGAGCGATGCAAGCAAGCTCGCCAGCGTCCCGCCTGAGAAACCGCCTTTCATCTTGCGCACGCGCCCACGCACGGAATCGGCCGGCGCGCCGAAGCGCTCCTGCATGCGCTGTTGCAAGAAGAAAACGCCGAGATCGAACGGTATGGAATCGAAGCCGCAGGAGAACACGATGCGGGCGCCGCTTTGCTTGGCCGCTTCGTCATACTTGGCGATCATCGCCGCCATCCAGTTCGGCTCGCCGCAGAGATCGACGTAATCGGTGCCGGCGCGCACGCATGCCGCCAGCAGCGGCTCGCCGTAAAGCTGATAGGGGCCAACCGTGGTGATGATCACGCGCGCCCGGTGCGCCAGAGCTTCAAGCGCGTTGGCGTCGCTCGCATCAGCGGCGATCAGCGACAGGCCCATCGGCGCACCGATCCCGGCGGAGACGGTGCGGAGCTTGGTAAGGTCGCGGCCGGCCATGGCCCAGCGCACGTCGCCTCCCGCTCCGTAAGTCCGCTGCAGATATTCCGCCACCAGCCGCCCAGTAAAGCCGGTCGCGCCATAAACGATGACGTCAAACTCTTGTGCGCTCACGATGTCCCTCCGCTCGAGGACCTCTTAGCATACGCGCACCACCTCACCAGCCATTCCCGGGTGAGAGCTATTCCCAGTCGTGTGTGGCGTGCGCGTGGGCGCGGCGCTATGCATCGCTTCGCCCCATGCCCTTAGCCGCCATCGCCGCCGCCCTCAGCTCCGCGCTCATCCACGCAAGTTGGAATGCCGCCTTGAAGGGCGGGCGCGGCAACCGGATCGCCGATGCTTTCCTGATCGCGGTCGGCGGGATGCTCACCTGGGGCGTAGTCGCCGCCATTTGGGGTGTGCCCGCGCCGGAATCGTGGCCGTACCTGATCGCCTCGGTGCTGATCCATCTCGTTTATTGGTTCGCGCTCTTCAGCGCTTACGACGCCGGCGACATGAGTCACATCTACACGCTCTCACGCGGCTCGGCGCCGTTGCTGGTGGCGATTGGCGCGGCGTTGACGGCAGCCGAGATCCCACCGCCGATCAAGATGGGCGGCATCGCGCTCGTGTCGATCGGCGTTCTGTGCGTCGGCGTGAGCCCGCGTGCGCCGCTGAAGGCGACGCTCTGGGCGCTCGGCATCGGCTTGTGTATCTCGGCTTACTCCTTGGTCGATGCGCTCGGCGCGCGTTTGTCCGGCAATGCGCTCTCTTACGTCGCATGGACCTCCGGCATCATGGGCGTGCCGATGATCGCGTTTGCATTTTGGCGGCGCGGCAAGAGCTTATTGAAGGACGCAGGCGTCGCGCCGATACGCGGCCTCGCCATCGGCATTATCAGCTTTCTCGGCTACGGGCTCGTCCTCTGGGCGCAGACGTTCGCGCCGATCGCGCAAGTGACGGCGCTGCGCGAAACCTCTGTCGTGTTCGGCGCGCTGATCGCGTTCGCATTCCTGCGCGAACATCTGGGCCTGAGGCGGTGGATTGGCGCGTTCATCGTCGCCGCAGGCGCTGGATTGATCGCGTTCGGCTGAGTAGAACGGCGCCATGAGCGACCAGCAAATCATCCGCATCGACGATGCCAAAGCCATCGTCCGCGTCGGCGTGCCCGAGCCTGAGCGCGCAGCGCCGCAGGAAGTGCGCATCAGCGTGGCGTTGGCGCTCGAAGCGCTGCCGGATTTCGTCGAGAACGACCGCATCGGCGCGACGGTCGATTATGACCGCATCCTCCATTTCATCCGCGATGATCTGGGCGCGCCTGCGCATCTGATCGAGACGTTGGCCGATCGCGTCGCCGGGCATTGCCTCTCGCTCAGCCCGCGTGCGCGCTGGGTCGAAGTGACGGTGAAGAAGCCTTCAGTGTTGTCGGGTGATGGGCTTGTCGCGGTGACTATTCGCCGGGTGGCGGTCTAACACTCCAAAGCCATCCCGGGCGTAGCGAAGCGAAGACCCGGGACCCCGAGCAAATGATTTGCTTGTGGCCCCTGGGACCCGGATCACGCTGCGCGTGTCCGGGATGACTCGGGAGCGTTAGTCGAACATCACGTCGCGCGCGCTCGGCACCAAGTGCTGGCCGCCATCGACGGGCAGCAGCGCGCCTGTGATGTTCTGCGCGCCCGCCAGATAAGCCACCGCGTCAGCTACATCTTCAACCCGCGTGCCGATGCGCGTCAGATTGTTGTCGTGCACTTGCTTGAAATTTTCTGCGCTCTGATCGCCGCTGATCAGCATCAAACCTGCCGCGATGCAATTGACGCGAATGTTCGGCGCGAGCGCCATGGCGAGCGGGGCGGTCGCGTGCGCGAGTCCGGTTTTCGCTAGGGTGTACGAAAGAAAATCCGGATTGGGATTGAGCACTTTTTGGTCGGCAATATTGGTGACGAAACCACGCGCGCCGGGAGCGATCGAGGCGGCTAGCTTGTGCGCGAGATAAACCGGCGTGATCAGATTGAGGCGGATCTGTTGTGCCGCGCTATCGAGCGCGAAATTTTTGATGCTGTCGGGCGTGAAGCTAGCAGCGCTGTTGACGAGGCCAACCCAATCGCCGCGCTGCGCCAAGCTCGCGCACATCGCATCGATCGCCGCTTCGTTTGAGAGATCAACCTTCAACGCCAGAGCGTCGCCACCGTTGGCGCAAATGGCGGCCACGGTTTCATCGGCGCCGACGCTCGATGAATTGTAGTGCACGCCAATCGCCCAGCCATCCGCCGCTAAGCGTTTCGCAATGCCGGCGCCCACACGTTTGCCCGCGCCGGTGACGAGAACGAGCCCTTTGCTCATGCGCCGAAATCCTTGCGCGTGACGTCGTAGCTCAGGCCAACGCCGTGCATTTCGGGGAATACATCCGGCTTCACAATCGTAAGTGCGGCGCGATCGGCCGGCGTCAGCGTAAAGCTTGCGGCGAGAATATCGCGCGCTAACGTCTCGAGGCGCTCCGTGTGCGGACGCGCTTCGATCTCTTTCAGAAACGCGCGCAGCGGATCGTAGTTCACGTATGCGCAGTGCCGCTCGTGATAGTCGGCGAAGCCAAACGTCAATGAGAGATCGAGATGCAGACGCTGCGCCTCGTTCTTCTCAAAAGCGTGCTCGCCGATGCGCACGCGCAACTCAACGCCGCGCATAACGATCGAAACAGTGGAGGGCGCCTCGCTCATGGCCGCTAGCTACACGCCGCCTTCGCGGCGAAGCAAGCGCGCGCGCTCAGAGTCAGCTCCGTGACGCTCGTCACAGCGACATAACCAACGGTCTATTACCTTCAACTTATCGGATCGATGGACGGTTCGAGAAGAGATGGAGCCGGAAATGTTGAAGTTATACGCCCTCGTCGCCGCTCTCGCAGTATTCGCCCCCGTCGCGTTTGCGACGCTGAACCAAGCCGCGCAGATCGTCGCGTAACGGACTTCAGTCCTGAACTTTCCCAGAATATTTTTTGGGGGCCGGGGTCGGCGCAAGAACCAGGCAGAAGTCCAATGAAATGCCCACAAAGCTAAGGGCGCCGGCGCAAACCGGCGCCTTTTCGATTCATGGGCTACGCGGTGGGAAACCCTATACGGCGCGCATCAGCACGCTGGCCCCAACCACGATCCAAGCGGCCAGCCAAAGGGCGACCATGAGGTTCATGCGGGAGGGGCGTGGGCGGTGCGAGGTACGCATTTCACGTTCCAGTGCGAGGGAGAGAAAACGGCCCCCTCGGCGGGGAGGAAGCCGTCTCTGAACGCGCCGGGGTCGATGCGGTTGGGGGAAGGCCCACGGAGCGCATTCACCATGGGGCACGCTGTTAATAAATTCGGTACGCAACCGGACAGATCGGTTTCGCCAAATGATGTGGCCGGAGACGGCGTGGTTCACACAACCGTTCGACGCCGCACCGACCCCGGCGCGGCCAACGCGTATATTCGGCGCGTGTACTGTCGCATCGAATTTCTGAGACGACTCCGGGGGGGGGGCGGCGCTGGCGCCCGAAAGTGTCAGTACGCGCCTAGTCTCGCTTCCATGCACGAGATCGCAGACCGCCAGCGGCGCGAGCGGGGCGCGGACGGCTATCGCCTGCGCAACCTCCACACCGGCGCCGTTAGCGCACCAGTCTGGGGGAGTGGCTTCCCAACGGACTGCACATCGTGAACCTCGGGCTGCAGACAATGTGTTCTTGATATGTTCTAGCATTAGGATTATGCTCCTATCGAATGTCTCGCGATCCTCTGCATGGGCGCGGCGCGCGCACCAATGTGGGCGGCCGCTTTGAGCGCTTCGTCGCTGAAGCCTTCGACGACGGCTGGTCGCCGGAAGAGGTGACGCGTTTGGAGACGATCGTGACGCCCGAACTGGCGAAGTCGATCATCTCAACCAATCAAAGCCCCGACATTTCCTTCGATCAGTCAATCAATCCGTATCGTGGCTGCGAGCACGGCTGCATCTATTGCTACGCCCGTCCGAACCACGCGTACGTTGGTCTTTCCCCCGGTCTCGATTTCGAGACCAAGCTCTTCGTCAAAGCCAATGCGGCGGAGTTGCTCGAAGCGGAGTTCTCCAAGGCTTCGTATAAGCCAAAGACGATTATGCTCGGTGGCGTCACCGACATTTATCAGCCGATCGAGCGCGGCTACGGCGTGACGCGCGCTTTGCTCGAAGTGATGGAACGCTGGGGCCATCCGGTAGCCCTGATCACAAAATCGCAGCTGGTCATGCGCGACATCGATATTCTTGCGCGCTTGGCGGAGCGTGGTCTCGCGCGTGCAGCAGTTTCGATCACTACGCTCGATCGCCGAATCGCACGAGTGATGGAGCCGCGCGCGGCGACGCCACAACGCCGGTTGGAAACTGTGCGGGTGCTGACGCAAGCGGGCGTGCCGACGACTGTGATGATGGCGCCGATCGTGCCGGCGATCACTGACAACGAAATTGAAGCCGTGCTGCAAGCCTGCGCAGAAGCCGGCGCCAGCGCCGCTGGCTATGTGGTGCTCAGGCTGCCGCTGGAGATCAAGGATCTCTTTCGCGAATGGTTGGTTGAACATTTTCCCGACCGCGCCGCGCGGGTGATGTCGCTGGTGCGCAGCATGCGCAATGGCCTCGATTACGATCCCGAGTGGGGCAAGCGTCAGAAGGGCGAGGGGCCGTACGCCAAGCTCATCGCCGATCGCTTTGTCGCTGCGCGCCGCCGCTTCGGCTTGGACAAGCCCGGCTTCCCGCTTGACCACACCCAGTTCCGCCGTCCTCTCGGCGCCGGCGGCCAGGAAGACTTGTTCGCAGAAGCGCCCGAAAAGCTGCGCGCCGTCGCGGAACCGCGCGCGAAGTTCGATCCGGACGCCTGAGCCAGCGTTGCTCCCCTAACGTTGCTCCCCCCACGTTGCTCCGGGGGCGTGCGCCGGGCTAAGGTCACACCTAATCCGGGGAGACGCTGCAGATGCGCACAGATGGCCAACGCCGTTCCGACAATTTCGAAGATCGTGGCCGTGGCTCAGGCGGCGGCATGGGCGGTGGCGGCGGCGGTCTGCCGGGCGGCGCGCTGTTCGCGATCCTGCGCCGTATCGGTTTGCGCGGCATCCTGATCGTCGCGGTGGTTGGCGGCGTTGTTTGGTTCGCTTTCCCGCAATTCCGCGCGCCGATCATGGCGTTGCTCGGCATTGGCGGCGGTGGCGGACAAGTCACCGAAGGCCAAGGCTCAACCTGCGAGACCGAAGCGCAAGCCTGCGATTTCTCGCGCGCTGTGTTGGCGTCGACGGAAGACGTCTGGCGCACACAATTCAGCCAAGGGCGCTTGCCGAACTATGGCGGCTCGCCGGGCGCCTATCGCGATCCGACCTTGGTGATTTTCCAAGGCGCTGTGAACACCGGTGGATGCGGCGGCGCCACCTCCGACGTCGGCCCGTTCTACTGCCCGGGCGATGGCAATCTCTATATCGATCCTGGCTTCTACGAAGTGATGGAAAGCCGTCTGCGCGCGCCGGGCGATTTCGCGCAAGCGTATGTCATCGCGCACGAGGTCGGTCACCACGTACAGAATCTGATCGGCGCGACGCAGCGTTCGGTATCGGGCGAGACGCAGAACCAAACCTCGGTGCGTATCGAACTGCAGGCCGATTGCTTGGCCGGCGTGTGGGGCCACTCCGCGCGCGAGACGCTGGCGATCGATGAAGCGGATCTACGCGAAGCGTTGAACGCCGCGCACGCCATCGGCGATGACTCACTCGGTCAGTCGGATGAGCGCTCGTTCACGCACGGCTCGAGCGCCCAACGCATACGCTGGTTCCGCCGCGGCTTCGACAGCGGCGACGCGCGCCAATGCGATACGTTCGCGGTGAGCCAAGCGCAGCTCTAAGCGTACAAAGTTTGATTGAATGGCGGGCGTCGGCGAAAGCTGGCGCCCGTTATTCCTTCCAGCTTGCGGCTTGGTCGATCAGGAATTGCCGGAAGGCGGCGATGCGCTTGGAGCGCTTCAGGTCGCTCGGATAGATGAAGTACACTTCGAAGTTCGGGCCTGGAAGATCGGGCAGCACTTTGACCAAGTGCGGATTATCGCGCGCCATATAATCGGGGACGCTCGCGATACCGAAACCGGACTCAACCGCGCGCAGCATGCCGTAGACATTGTTGATCTCGAGAAGCGGCGGACGGGGCTTCGCATCTTCGCGCCCGGCGCGCTGCGCCCAATCGAGTTCGCGCATCGGCGTTGGTACGCCGGCTTGATAGGCGATGATGCGGTGATGATCGAGATCCTCGACCTTCTTCGGCGTGCCGTGTCGCTGCAAATAACCCGCTGAAGCGTAGAGGCTCACGTGCACGTCGAGCAGTTTGCGCTGAATGAGATCAGCATGCGTCGCTGCCCATAGACGGATCGCGCATTCCGCTTCGAGCTTCAACAAATCGTACTCGCGGTCATCGAGCAGGATCTGCAAACGGGTTTCCGGATAGGTGTCCGCGAACGCGCCGAGGCGCGGCGCAAGCCATGTCGAGCCGAACGCGACTGGCGCGGTGATCTTCAGATCGCCGATGACCTTCTCGCGCGCATCTTTGAGCGTGCTCTCGGCGATCACCGCAGCACCCGCCATTTCGCGCGTGAACTCGCGCAGCGCCATGCCGGGGCCGGTCAGCAGCAGACCGCGCGCGTGACGTTGGAAGAGCGGCACGCCCATGTCGTTCTCAAGCGCCGCGATCTGGCGGCTCACCGAGGACTGGCTGACGCCGAGTTTCTCGGCCGCCGCAGTTAAACTGCCAGTCTCCGCCGCAAAGTGGAAAGTCTTGAGCTTGTCCCAGTCCATCATCCGCACCCGAGGACCCACGGACGGCCTCTTGCGATGCAATATTGCATAGCTCCACGGCGCGGTCGATAGCGACTTAGCGGGTCACGCGCCGCGCCAGGTCGAGTGGAAGCCGAGCGGGGCGTGGTAGCGGCTGCGCCACGTGGCCACCGGACCATCGCCAACGGCCGCGGCGTCGAACACGTGTAGCTCCGTGGCGTTCTCGCGCGCGTTTAGCGTTGCGCCGATAAGCCATGACTCGTGTTCGCCGCTGCGGCCGGGCTTCGGCACGAACAGGTGTTCCTGCACCATCTGATCCGCGCCGAAAGCGTAAGACTGATAAGCGCCACTGCGCCAATTCATGACGCCAAGCCGGTTGTCGGCGCGGTCATCGACCATGGCGACGAGGTCGCGCGACACGCCTTGGCGACGGCGGTCAGTTTGCGGAAACTCTCCGCGCTGGCCGCTGCGTTGCAGTTCGGCGCGCCCATCAGCATGCAGCACAGCCATCACAAGCTCCGCTGACTCGCCTTGCGGCACTTGCGAATTGATCATCGCGCGCGCGTCTTGGCTGACAAACTGTGCGTCCGGCGTGACGCAGAGGTCAAAGCGGATCGTGCCGTCGGCATCTTCCCACGCGTCGCCGGTGTGGAAGAAGAACATCGCCGGAAGTTCGTAGATGCGCTGGTTCGTATAGTCATTCTTGTCCAGCACCATCACGCGAAAGGGCTGATCGCCGCGCCATTCGAAGCCGTCGACAATCGGCGCCACCAAGCGTTGGTGCAGCCATGGCTGCAGCGGAATGATCAAATGGCGCTCGGTGACGGCCCAATCATGGATGTAGGAGCGTGACGGCAGGGGGATGACCTGCGCATCTTGGAGTGCACCGTCGGCGCTCAAGCGCCAGATCATCGCGCGATTGCCGCTGACGCCGAGATTCCAAATGCGCCCGTTCGGCTCGACCTTGGGATGCGCGAGGAACGGCATCCCAGCCAGGTCGGCGCGGAAGGTGTTGAAGCCGATAGTTTGCAACGAGCGTGGGTCGAGGCGGGTTGGCGAACCGCCCTCCCAGAGCGCCCAGAGTTCATCGCCGACAATCATCACCGACGTGTTGGCGGCGTTGACGTCGTCCGGTCCCTGCACGGGCGCGTCGGGCGCGCCGCGTGTGCCGAAGCCTGGCGCGATGATGCGCTGTTCGCGCTGCTCGAGGCGACGCTTCGGCGTATCGACGAAGCGGCCCGCGTGCGTGGCGCGACCATCGGCGATGGCGAAGCGCTGCACGAAGCCGTCGCCGTCGAACCAGTGGCCGGTGGCGCTATCGGCGTAGCGAAACCAGCCCGGTCCGTTGCGGAAGTGTGTCCCTTCCAAACCGCGGGGAGCGCGGCCGTGGACGAGGCGCATAACGGCTTCGTCGAAGCCGGCGGCCGGCGCGTTATCGAGGCCGGGGCTCCAGGCGGTTTGCGGTTCGGTGGCGAAAGCGGGGCCCGCCGCGGCCAGTGCGCCAGCGGCGGCGAAGGCGGAGAGCAAGCTGCGGCGGGAGATACTCATGGCTCACTGACCTCCAACGGCGATGGTTTGCACGTTGTCGCCGGCGTTCAGCGTGAAGGCGGCTTGCTCCCAGGTCGCCGGGCCGAAGCGGCCGCGGGCGTTGTTCGAGAAGGCGAACGGCTCAGTCGGGATGCCGAATGGATTGGTGTTGAGTTCGCCGTTGCCGTCCACATCGTGAAAGAGGCGCACGGCGTATTGGCCGGGGGCGAGACCGTCGATCTGGACACTTTCACTGGCGGCATCGACGGCGATCCGGCGAGCGGTCACGCCCTGGCCGCTGCCATAGCCGGCCTCTGAGTTGAACACTTGCAGCATGATGTGGCCCTGTGGCGCGAGGCCGGAGAGCTCGATGCGGAGCGTGCCGGTTTCATCGGCGCGGGCGGCGGGCGTGCCGGCAATGGCGCTCAAGGCGATTGCGGAAGCGAGGAGGGCGGTGCGCAGGAACATTGTGGTCTCCGTCAGCGGCGTCAGTGCCGTTGAGCTGAGACTGATCGAAGGCCCCGGCCTAAACCATTGGATCTACGTGAGTTCGCTGATCTGGTGCGCCAGTTGCGCGTGCGCGTATTTGGCGAAGCGCAAGCGACGGCTTCGGTGCTTGGCGCTTCGCAGGGTGCGGAACGCAAAGCCAATCGTCCGTCCAGAGACAGCCCAAGCGCTCCGCAACCTGGGACTTGTCACGCGCCCCTGATTGTATACAGTATTCAAATGCTCGAACGGACAAACATTTCCGCTGGCGCAGCGAACGCCATCCGCGACCTGATCGCCACCGGCCAGCTTGGCGAGGGACAGCGTGTGAACGAGGTGCACCTGGCTGAGCGGCTTGGCGTCAGCCGGACGCCGCTGCGCGAGGCTTTGAACCGGCTGGCGGCAGAGGGAGCGCTGATCGTGAAGCCCAAGCGCGGCATGGTCGTGCGCCCGCTCTCGCTCGAAGAGTTCGATCAGGTCTACGCGATCCGGCCGCTGATCGAGCCCGAAGCCCTGCGGCTCGCAGGCGTGCCGGACGCGGCGCGGCTCCACCGCATCGAGGCAATCAACACCAAGCTCAAAGCCTCCAAGGCCGAAGCAGCGATCGCGCTAGATGACGAATGGCACATGGCGCTGATCGAGACGTGCCCAAACAAAGTGCTGCTCGACATCATCGCCAACATGATCGAGCGCACGCGCCGCTACGAACTGGCGCTGATGCGCGAGGCGACGAACGTCGCCACCGCGACCGGCGAGCACGAGGCCGTCATGGCCGCACTCCGCGCCGGCGATCTCGGCGCCGCCTGCGCGGCGCTCAAACAAAATCTGACGACTGGCCGCGCGCCGATCGTGAAATGGCTGCGAGAACGCACGCCGACGAAGGGGCAATAATATGCGGTGGGTGTGGGTGGTGCTCGTGAGCCTCATGCTGGGGCTCGCTCCGGCGGCAGCGCAAACGGATCCGGCGTCGGAGCTTGAGGGGCTGTGGGTCGTTGAGCGCACGTATGCGCCCACTTTGCGCGGCGACCTGGTGGTGACGCGTCAGGGCGATGTTTGGCGCGCATCGATCGGCGGACAAAACGCGGAAGCGTTGTCGCCTGTTTTCAGTTTCGGCAATCATGGCGCGTTTCGTGGGCGCGTTGAGCGCGGATCGCTACGCGGCGTCTGGATTCAGCCGACGAGCGACGCTGAAGAACGCGACGATCCCACCGCGACATCGCAATCCTTCGCCCAACCCATCGTGCTTACACGCAATGGCGCTAATCGCTGGCGCGGAACGGTGACGCCGCTTGACGGACGCTTTCGCGTCTATCTCCGCGTCTTCCGCAACGACGAGGGTGCGCTGATCGCTGCGTTCCGTAATCACGAGATCAACTCCAATGGGCGCGCCTCGCACTTTCGCATCACCGAAGAGGGCGACGCGATCCAGTTCGTCGCGCGCTACGACGATGGTCGCGAAGTTCGTCACACCGCGACGCGCCTGCGCGATCCCGATCGCATCCGTATCTTCTGGCCCGATGTCGGCAGCGACCTTGAATTCCAGCGCATCGAAGTATCTGCCACCGACGATTACCTGCCGCGCGACATCGGCGTAGCGCCCTATGTCTATCAACGCCCCGCGCAGATCGATGACGGCTGGCGCACCGCAGGCGCGCGCTCCGTCGGCATCAATGAAAGCGCTCTCGCCGGCATGGTTCAACGCATCGCCGGCGGCAATCCATCAGCGCGCCGGCCAAGCTTGATCCATTCCGTGCTCGTTGCGCATCGGGGCCGCTTGGTGCTCGAAGAATACTTCCACGGCTACACGCGCGAAACGGCGCACGACATCCGCTCTGTCGGCAAGACATTCGCCTCGATCCTCCTCGGCGCGGCGATGGAGAGCGGCGCGCCGATCTCGCCGGAGACGCGCGTCTATGATCTGATGGCGGACCTTGGCCCGTTCGCGAATCCCGATCCGCGCCGCGATCAGATCACTATCGCGCACTTGCTCACGCACACGGCCGGTCTCGCTTGCAACGACAATGATGAGAATTCGCCCGGAAACGAAGGCGTTCTCTGGCGCCAAACCGATCCCAACCTTTGGCGCTACACGCTCAATCTGCCGCAAGCGCATGAGCCGGGTGAGCGCTACGCTTATTGCTCCGCCAATCTCAATCTCGTCGGCGGCGCGCTCAATGCGGCGACGGGAGAGTCGCTGCCGGAATTGTTCGATCGCGTCATCGCGCGGCCGCTGCAGTTTGGGCCGTACTATTGGAACGTGATGCCGAACGGCGAAGGCTACCTTGGCGGCGGCGCCTACATGCGTCCGCGCGATCTGCTCAAAGTGGGGCAGACCTATCTCGATGGCGGCGTCTGGAATGGACGCCGCATCGTCAGCCGCGCATGGGTGGAGCGTTCGACATCGCCGCGCATCGCTATTTCACCGGAGACGACTGGCCTTAGCGAAGAAGAGTTTTCGAACTTCTACGGCCGCGGAGTCGATGGCTATGCCTGGCATCGCAACGGGGTGCGCGTCGGCGATCGCGTGGTGGAATCGTACGAAGCCAACGGCAATGGCGGGCAATTGCTTGTCGTCGTGCCGGAATACGATCTCGTCGTCGTCTTCACCGGCGCCAATTACATGCAAGGCGGGATCTGGTCCCGCTGGCGCGATGAATACATTGGCGGCGTGATCATTCCGGCGATGACTGACTAGGCCGCGGCGCCCTTCGCCGCTCGCGCGCGATCGAGCTCTTGCACGGCGAGATATTTCTCCGCCTCAAGTGCTGCCATGCAGCCCAAGCCTGCGGCGGTTACGGCTTGGCGGTACGTATCGTCCGCCACGTCGCCCGCAGCGAACACGCCGGGGATGTTGGTTTCCGTCGTGCCCGGCTTCACAACGATGTAGCCGTTGTCCTTCATCGTCACCTGGCCCTTGAAGAGCTCAGTCGCCGGCGCGTGGCCGATGGCGACGAAAACGCCGTCAAGCTTACGCTCTTCGCGCGCGCCGGTTTTCAGGTTCTTGATCACAATGCCGGTGACGCCCTTCGGCTCTTCCGTGCCTTCGATCGTCTCGATTTCGGTGTCCCAAACCACTTCGATGCTCGGGTGATTGAACAAGCGCTCCTGCAGCACCTTCTCTGCGCGCAGTGAATCGCGGCGGTGGATCAAAGTCACCTTGCTGGCGAGGTGCGCCAGATAGAGTGCTTCTTCGACGGCGCTATTGCCGCCGCCGATCACGGCGACTTCCTTGCCGCGATAGAAAAAGCCATCGCACGTCGCGCAGGCGCTGACGCCGAAGCCTTGGAATTTGTGTTCGCTGTCGAGGCCCAGCCACTTCGCTTGCGCGCCGGTGGCGATGACGAGCGCGTCAGCGAGATAAACTTGGCCGCTATCGCCGGTCAGCTTGAATGGGCGCTGATCCAGTTCAGCTTTGACGATGATGTCGTCGACCAGATCGGTGCCGACGTGCTTGGCCTGAGCGCGCATCTGCTCCATCAGCCAAGGGCCTTGGATCGTGTCGGCGAAACCCGGATAGTTTTCGACGTCCGTCGTGATGGTGAGCTGGCCGCCCGGCTGGAGCCCCGCGATCAGCATCGGCTTGCGCAGCGCTCGCGCCGCGTAGATCGCCGCCGTATAGCCGGCCGGCCCCGAGCCGATGATGACAATAGGGGCGTGGCGGGCTGCGGCTTGCGTCATGGCGATCGGGCGCTTTCTACGGAAGGAGATTCGTCTGCCCCCAATATGGCGTTACGCGGCTCGGTTCAAAAGCGCCGCCAGGGCGGCAGAAAGCGCCAGTGCCGCAGACGCGAACTGCGTTTGCGCGGGTGAACCCTGTAGCTATTGTCTGGAACCTTGGGATATCGAGCGGGCGATGACCGGGCGTAAAATACTGATTGTTGAAGACGATACCCTGATCGCCATGGAGCTCGAAGAGCGCCTGGGCGAGCTGGGATACGTCGTTCTGGGACCGGTCGGGACGCTTGAGGAAGCCGAAAAGCTCATCGCCGCCCAACGCCCAGACGCCGCCTTGCTGGACGCCAATCTCGACGGCGTCTCTAGCGTGCCGCTGGGGGTGAAACTGGCTGGCATGGGCGTGCCGTTCGCTTTCTGCACCGGCTATGACGCGATCAAGAACGCGCCGTCCGAGATCGCCAATGCGCCTGTGCTCACCAAGCCAATCAGTGACGCCGAACTGAAAGCCGGCCTCAAGACGCTGCTGCCCTAAAAAATCGCAGCACTCCCGATGCATGGCGCTTGCTCGTTAAATGATTCGATGATACTGGAAATATCGAAATGAAAAGCAAAGCCGCCATCGACGCTTTGAGCGCACTCGCCAACGAGCATCGTCTCGCCGTGTTTCGCTTGCTGGTGCAGGCAGGACCGGAAGGCCGTCCCGCCGGCGCCATCGCCGATGCGCTCGGTCTGCCGGCCTCATCGCTCTCGTTTCACTTGGCGCATCTCAACCGCGCCGGTCTCATCACGCAGAGCCGTGACGGCCGCTCACTAATCTACGCTGCGGATTTCGCCGCGATGAACGGCCTCGTCGGATTCCTTACCGAGAATTGTTGTGGCGGCGCCTCGTGCGCACCCGCTGCTGCGTCAACGCAGAAGAAAAGGAAAGCGTCATGAAGCGCTTACATGTGCATGTTGGGGTAACCGATCTCGATCAATCGATCCGCTTCTATTCCACGCTGTTCGCTGCCGAGCCGACAGTGAAGAAGCCCGACTACGCCAAGTGGATGCTCGACGATCCCCGCGTGAACTTTGCAATTTCGTATCGCCCTGAAAGCGGCGGCGTGCGCCACCTTGGCATTCAGGTCGAGAACGGCGAGGAGCTGCGCGAGGTCTATGATCGGCTTGAGAAAGCCGATGGTCCGATCTTGGAGGAAGGCGCAACGACGTGTTGCTACGCCAAGTCAGAGAAAAGCTGGATCAGCGATCCGCAAGGCGTCGCCTGGGAGACATTCCTCACCACCGGCGAGGCCACCACCTATGGCGGCGGCGCTGAAGGCGCTGCGCCGGAATCGCATGCGGCGTCAAAACCGCCGCCTTGCTGCACGCCTAAGGCGCTGGAGAGCGTGACATGAGCGCGTCCCCACAACACCGCCCGTACAACGTGCTCTTTCTCTGCACGGGAAACTCTGCGCGTTCGATCATGGCCGAAGCGATCCTTTCGCGCTTTGGCGCGGGCAAGTTCAACGCCTATTCCGCAGGCTCGATGCCGAAAGGCGCGGTGCATCCCGAGGCGCTGAAATTGTTGCAGCGTTTGAACTATAAGACCGACGCTTTCCGTTCGAAATCTTGGGACGAATTCACACAACCCGGCGCGCCGCAGCTCGATTTCGTCTTCACCGTTTGCGACAACGCTGCGGGTGAGGTCTGCCCCATTTGGCCGGGTCAGCCGATGACGGCGCACTGGGGCGTGCCCGATCCGCCAGCGGTGGGGGGATCTGCGATCGAAGTCGCGCAAGCCTTCGCCGACGCATATGGCCGCTTGAACAACCGCATCGCGATTTTCGTCAGCCTGCCGTTTGCGGGGCTCGATCGCCTGTCGCTGCAACGCAGGTTGGACGATATCGGCCAGAGCAAAGACGCAAGCCGCGAGCAATGACTCTCATGCGTCGCGCCGCCGCAGAGTTCGGCGGCGCGCTAATCCTCGCGGCCGTTGTTATCGGCTCCGGCGTGATGGGCGTGCGCCTGGCGGACGGCAGCGCCGCGATCGCGCTTCTCGCCAACACGCTGGCGACGGCGGCGATTTTGTTCGTGCTGATCACAGCGCTCGCGCCGATATCCGGTGCACATTTTAATCCTGCCGTCACGCTGGTGTTTGCTTTGAAGCGCGAGATCGCATGGAGCGAAGCGGCGCTGTTCGCGTTTGCGCAGATCGCAGGCTGCATCGTGGGCGCCCTGCTTGCGCATGCCATGTTCGACCTGCCGCTTCTGCAGACCGCAACAAACGTGCGCGCAGGCCCGGCGCAATGGCTATCCGAAGGCGCGGCGACCTTCGCGCTTGTCGCGTCCATCCTGCTTGTATCGCGCGCGCGCCCCAACGCAGTGGCCGCCGCAGTCGCGCTGACGATCGCCGCTGGCTATTGGTGGACGGCGTCCACGTCGTTCGCCAATCCGGCGATCACCATCGCGCGTGCGTTGAGCGATACGTTCGCCGGCATCCGTCCGCAAGACGTGCCAGGGTTCATCGTCGCGCAGTTCATCGGCGCATTGGCGGCGTTGGCGGTGTGCGGATGGTTTTATCCAAAGCGCGCTGGCGGGCATTTAGCGCGCTTTCGTGCGCGCAGCCCAAGCGGTCAGCACGGCGGCTGCAGCACGATCCGTTTCAAGCAGCGGCGGGTAGGACCACGTCTCCAAGCGTCCGATGAACGGCCGCGCGCAACCGCGTCGCGCCAGCGATTGATGGAAGCGCGCGAGTTTTCCGGCATTGCCGTCAACGGCGAGAATGTGGATCGGCTTTGCGGTTGCTGCGGCTTCCGTCGCCATGTTGACACTGTCTTCGGTGACGAAGATGTGGTCGGCGACGCCGAGCATGGCGAAGTAGGGGTTCACGCCTTCGCCTTCGAAGAAGATCGCGCAATGCGGCGCGAGATAGGTCTGAAACTGTAAGCGCGCTGCAGCGCTGGTGCGGCGCGAGAGCGTGACCATGAGCGAGCCGCCGGTCGCGCGTTGCACGGCAGTCAGCGAATCCGCGATGGCGCGCGCGCGTTTGGGCGTGATGTCTTGGCGTTTTGACTTGCCGCCAATGAGCACTGCAAAGCGCGGGCTCGGCAGATCTTCGATCGGGCTCGGAAACGTCTCCGCAGCGTCGGCGATCTTTTCCGGCGTCACGCGATGACAGGCGCCGACGATGGGCAGCACGTTCTGACCTTCCAACCCGTCATGGATCGGCGGAATGGCCACGTCGAATTCGCGCGGGTTCACGCGCGGATCTTGCAGCACGACAACGAAGGTTTTGCCGTTCGACCAATCGCGCATCCCAAGGGCAAACGGCGTCGCCGCGCGCCCGCAAAAGATGGCGATGTCCGGCCATGGCGGCTCGATCGAGTCTGAGCCAACGGTGAGCGCATTACGCGGCGCCGGTACGAAGCCTGGCGGCAGCCAATTCCAGGGCGAACGGAGTTCGATGCGTTTGGTGGTCAGCGCGATCGGCGTTCTTCGGCCCAGCGCTTCGGCCAAGCCGACAGCCTGGTTCTCTATGCCGGCGCGGCCGTCGCTGACGGCCCACACCTTCAGTGCCTCCGCAGGCTGGTAACCGACGCTGCGCATCAGGTCGGCTCCACGCCCAAGCTTAGAGGTACTTCACCTTGACGATTTCGTACGACTTGGCCCCACCGGGCGCCATGACCTCGATGACGTCGCCTTCTTCCTTACCGATCAACGCGCGCGCGATCGGGGAGGTGACGGAGATCTTGCCTTGGCTGACGTCGGACTCGTCTTCACCGACGATCTTGTACTTTGATTTCGCGCCGGAATCTTCGTCGAGCAGGTTCACGGTTGCGCCGAATTTGATCTGTTTGCCCGAGAGCTTGGTGACGTCGATGATCTGCGAGCGCGCGATCTTGTCCTCGAGTTCGAGGAGGCGGCCTTCGATGAACGCCTGGCGCTCCTTCGCGGCGTGATATTCAGCGTTTTCAGAGAGATCGCCATGCGCGCGCGCTTCGGAAATGGCCGCGATCACCGCTGGCCGTTCTTCCGTCTTCAAACGCTTCATCTCTGCGTCGAGGGCTTGATAACCCTCGGCGGTCATTGGGATTTTTTCCATGAGTGTGTTTTGTCAGTCCGTCTAGGAGCAGAAAATGTGTATCCGGTCCGGCCAGTCGTCAAGCATAGGCCTGTAGCGCCCTAACGCCTAGGGGCGGGCCTGATTTCAAGCGACGAATGGCCTGAATCGAAGCCCGAGCTCCCGATATAGTGGTATAATAGGGAATATTTTGGGTCAGAGCAGTGCGGCGAATGGAATAGCTGTCCCGGTAGGACTGGGCGCCCTCCGTGGTGTTGAACACCAACTGGACTTCGCCATTCTTCATCGCGTCCACGACATGCGGCCGCCCCTCGGCGACCTTGTTCACTTTGATGACCTCGATGCCCTTCTTGGCCAGGTAATCGGCCGAGCCGCCTGTCGCCATGACTTTGAAGCCGAGTTCCTGAAGGTCCTTGGCGATCTGTGGCAGCGATGGCTTGTCCAAGTCCTTCACCGACACAAACACCGTGCCCGCCGTCGGCAGATTGATGCCGGACGCGATCTGGCTCTTGGCGAACGCCGCTTCGAAGTTTTGGTCGAGGCCCATGACCTCGCCAGTCGAACGCATCTCCGGGCCAAGCACCGGATCGACGCCCGGGAAGCGCGCGAACGGAAACACCGCTTCCTTCACCGCGACGTGTCCTTTGGACGGGCGGTCGAGCTTCAGCTCTTTCAGCTTCACGCCGGCCATCACCTTCGCCGCCGCCGCCGCGATCGGGCGATTGATCGCTTTCGCGACAAACGGCGCCGTGCGCGAGGCGCGCGGATTGGCTTCGAGAATGTAGATGTCGTCGTCCTTCACCGCGAACTGGATGTTGATCAGCCCGCGCACATCGAGCGCCAGCGCCAGCTTCTTGGTCTGCTCTTCGATCTCGGCGACGATCTTCTTGCTCAGCGAATAGGGCGGCAGCGCACATGCGCTATCGCCCGAGTGCACGCCGGCTTCTTCGATGTGCTCCATCACGCCGGCGACGAACACGTCCTCGCCATCGCAGATCGCATCGACATCGACTTCGATCGCGTCACGTAAATAGCGATCCACCAGCAGCGGACGCTTCTCAGACACGACAAGCTCCGACGGGCCGCCGAGCGCGCGGGAGATCTGGACCACATAATCGCCCAGCTCTTCTTCGTTATGCACGATGCGCATCGCCAGGCCGCCCAGCACGTAGGACGGACGCAGCATGACCGGATAACCGATCTTGCCCGCCGCAGCGCGCGCGGCGTCAATCGAACCGGCAATGGTGTTGTCCGGCTGTTTCAAGCCGATCTTGCGCAGCAATGCTTGGAACCGATCGCGATCTTCCGCGAGATCGATCGCATCGACGCTGGTGCCAAGGATTGGCGCGCCTTCGTCGGCGAGCGGTTGTGCGAGCTTCAACGGCGTTTGGCCGCCGAACTGCACGATGAGACCTTTCACCGTGCCGCGCGCTTTTTCGGTCTCGACGATTTCGAGCACGTCCTCAGTTGTGAGCGGTTCGAAATAGAGGCGATCGGATGTGTCGTAGTCGGTCGACACGGTCTCCGGATTGCAATTGACCATGATCGACTCGACACCGAGGTCAGCGCACGCAAACGCGGCGTGGCAGCAGCAATAGTCGAACTCGATGCCTTGGCCGATCCGGTTCGGACCGCCGCCCAAGATGATGATCTTCTCGCGATCGCTTGGCTCGGACTCGCACTCAGGCTCGCCGCCGCCGTACGGAGGAAACTCGTACGTGGAATACATGTACGGCGTCGTCGCGCGGAATTCGGCGGCGCAGCTATCGATGCGTTTGAATTGCGGGCGTACGCCAAGCCTGCGGCGCGATGCGCGCACGTCGCGTTCGCGCTGGCCGGTGAGCTTCGCCAAGCGCATGTCGGAAAAGCCCATCGCTTTGATGGCGCGAAACTCGACCGCATCCTTCGGCAAGCCGTCGGCTCGGATATCCGCTTCCTTTGCGATGATTTCGGCGATCTGGCGCACGAACCACGGATCGTAGTGCGCAGCCGCGCAAATCTCTTCGACCGTCAGCCCGCGGCGCAGAGCTTCCGCGCACACCAGCAAGCGGTCGGCCTTCGGTGTCACCAAGCGCGCGCGCACCGCAGCGCGGCCATTGTCTTCGTCGCTCGCGCCTTCGATCTGGATTTCATCCAGGCCGGTGAGGCCGGTGTCGAGAGATCGCAGCGCCTTCTGTAGGCTCTCTTGGAATGTGCGCCCAATCGCCATCGCTTCGCCGACGCTTTTCATGCTCGTCGTCAGCGTAGTGTCGGCGCCTGCAAAGCGTTCGAAGGCGAAGCGCGGAATCTTGGTGACGACGTAATCGATCGTTGGCTCGAAGCTCGCCGGCATCGCGCCGCCCGTGATGTCGTTGGCGATTTCATCGAGCGTGTAGCCGACCGCGCACTTCGCCGCGACCTTGGCGATCGGAAACCCCGTCGCCTTCGACGCCAAAGCCGAAGAGCGCGACACGCGCGGGTTCATCTCGATGACGACCATGCGTCCGTCGCGGGGGTTCACAGCGAACTGCACGTTCGATCCGCCCGTCTCGACGCCAATCTCGCGCAGCACCGCGATGCTGGCATTGCGCATGATTTGATATTCGCGATCCGTCAGCGTCAGCGCCGGCGCGACCGTAATGGAGTCACCGGTGTGGACGCCCATCGGATCGATGTTTTCGATCGAGCAGATGATGATGCAGTTGTCCGCCTTGTCGCGGACGACCTCCATCTCGAACTCTTTCCAACCGATAATGCTCTCTTCGACCAGAATTTCCGTGATCGGCGAGTGGGTGAGGCCGCGCTCGACAATCTCTTTGAACTCTTCAAGATTGTAAGCGACGCCGCCGCCCAATCCGCCCAGCGTCAGAGACGGGCGAATGATCGACGGCAATTGCACATGGTCGAGCGCGGCCAGCGCTTCATCCATCGTGTTGCACAAACGCGAGCGTGGGCTTTCTAATCCAATCTTATCCATCGCATCGCGAAACTTCATCCGGTGCTCGGCCTTCTCGATTACATCGGCGTTGGCGCCGATCATCTCGACGCCGTGCTTTTTGAGCACGCCGGTGCGCTCGAGCGTGAGCGCGCAATTCAGCGCCGTTTGTCCGCCCATTGTCGGCAACAGCGCGTCGGGCTTTTCGGCTTCGATGATCTTCTCGACCATCTCTGGCGTGATCGGCTCGATATAGGTTGCGTCGGCCAACTCAGGATCGGTCATGATCGTGGCCGGGTTCGAGTTCACCAGGATGACGCGATAGCCTTCCGCCTTCAGCGCCTTCACCGCTTGCACGCCGGAATAATCGAACTCGCACGCCTGGCCGATAATGATCGGCCCGG
>CAYZIJ010000001.1:127996-197756 GCA_964478365.1 uncultured Terricaulis sp. | reverse complement strand
GGCGCCAGAACTCGTACGCCCACGGATAGCGGAACGGCTTGTAGCCAATCGAAGGGGTGCGAAGGCCCGTCAGTTTGCCCTCGTTGTCGCCAGCCATTCGCAAGTCTCCGTTCCGAAGCCGATACACACCCTAGATATAGGGAATAGGCGGCTATCAGCCACCATATGTGGCGTATTGGGCGCGAGTCGTCTTTAAGAAAGGTTACCAGCGCCCCTAAGGAGCCAGCATGGAGCGATTCAACGCCGCTGAAAGCGGAGTTGAGGCGCGAGGTTGTGGAGAAGGACCTGCTAGATCAGCCGGGGCTGATGATGTCGATCGCTAGGAAGATGGCAATGCCGAGAGCGAGGCCAAGTAAAGCCGTTATGACGCCCGAGGTAACGGCGCGGAACGAGCGTTTGAGGGACATTTGGCGGCGCAGGCTGATCATGCGCCCGGCAATGCAAAAAGCGTGACTGCCGTCTTAACGGCGCATCGTCACCGTGACTCCCGTAAACGTCGTGTTTTGGCTGAAGTGACGTCCACCGACGCTAGCGCTCTCTTCGCGCTCAACGTAGGCCAATGAGGTTTGAACGCCGTTACGCTCAAACGTGACGCCGGCCGATACGTCGCCGATTTCGACCTGTTCTTGCAGGCTGAGCGACGAGCCGCTGCCGCCGAAATCGCTGCGGGCGCCAGGTTGCCAAGTCAGCGCTTCATCGTCTGAGGCGACGAAGGCGTACACGGCTGAACCGCCGTTTTGGGTGCGGTTGCCTTCATCGCTGACCAAGCCGCGACCCACCCGGACTTCCGAACCGGATCCGCGGCGAGAGATGTCGCCGTTGGCGTCAGAGCCAAGTGAGGCGCGCTGTGAAACTGAGATATCGAGCGGGGAGTCGCCGCCGCCGGCTGCAAGTTCAAGCTCAAGCCGGCGCGGGGTGTCGCCGTCGGCGCCGGGCGCAGCGATCGGCGCGAAGCGGGGATTGGCGTCACGGACAGAAAGATCGAGTACCGGATCGGAGGGGCCGATGCGTGCGGCCGGGTCTTCGAAGCTCACCGGTACTGGCGGGCCTTCTTGCGCCGATGCGAGCGACACGCCGACAGAGCCTGCGGCAAGCGCGCAGCCCGCCGCTAAAACTACCCGTATTGAACCCAAACCACCCATCACAGCCTCGTTTAGGAACGTTCGAAGCGGCAATGCATAATGGCTGCCACATGTTCCGTGGCCTGTTAAGTCTTTTGAGAACGCCATGGCCGCTTCCCCCTGCGGTGTGCTCTCCTCGGCTCAGTGGCGCATGGTTACCGTCAGGCCGACGAAGCGTTCACCCTGATGGTAGGTTCGTGCGCCGCTGCGGGCGCTGATTTCGCGTTGAACGTAGGCGAAAGAAGTCTGCCAGCCATTCGCCTCGTAGGTGACGCCAGCCTGCATGTCGCCGATCTCGACGCGGTCTTGCAGGGCAAAGCCACCGGCGGCGGCGCCGAACTCGCTGCGGCTGCCTGGCGCCCAAATCAGAGCCTCGTCTTCCGAGGCTGCGAAGAGGTACCAGCGCGATCCCGCCGACGGCTCGTCGTCGCGCATGGCGCGCAGACCACGACCCAGTCGCACTTCGGATGCTCGGCTTTCGCGTTCGACATCGCCTTGGGAGTTAAAGCCGACGCCACCGCGTTGCGCGAAGGCGACATCCACGCCGTTGCCGGCATCTGCGACGACCGAGACCTCGTAGGCACGATTGCGCCCGCTCGAGCGTTCACGCGACGGATCCGGCGTAAACGAGGCAAAGCGCCCTTCGCGGCCCGGACTGATGTCCAATTGAAATCTGTCAGAGAATGCGTCCGCCGGATCAGCGAAATTTGCGCCGTCGACGCCGATATATGAAGCGCTGGGACCGACCGCATCTTCGGCGGTAGCGATACTCGCGGCTAACGTTACGAACCCGACCAAACCAACGACCACGAGCTTGCGTATGAGCATCGCGATCTCCTCCCAAACACCCGCCAAGACTGTGCGCGTATGGTTACTCAAATCCTAAGATTCGTGACCAAAGTTTACAGTTCGCTTGCACTGAGCGCGTGCAGCATCTGCGCGGAACGCAAGCAGGCGTAGGCGTTTCATCAGGATTTCGGCGCCGGCAGTGTGCGCTGCATAACGACGACATCCAGTGGCGCCCCAAACTTTTCGCCGACCTTCGTGAGTCGTCCGACCATGTTGAAGCCGAGCTTCCCGTGCAGTCCGATCGAAGCGGCGTTGTAGCTGTCGCCGATGAAGGCGAGCACTTCGCGCACTCCATCGCCGCGCAAGGTGGTCAACACTTCACCGAGCAAAAGCGTGCCTGCGCCTTGGCGTTGCGTGGTCGGACCGACATAGACTGAGCATTCGAAGGTCTTCGCGTAGGCGGCGCGGTCGCGATACTGGGCGGCGTAAGCAAAGCCCAGGATGCGGCTCAAATCGCTGACTGGTGAGGCGACGAAGAACGGCCAGCCTTTGTCGACGATTTTGCTCCAGCGGTCGGTCATGTCCTCCAAGCTTGGCGGCTCGATCTCGAACGTGCCCGTGCCCGAAAGCACGTGGTGAGCGTAGATCAGCTGCACGTATTCGAGGTCCTGCTGGAAGCAGGGGCGGACGATCAAAGCGGGGCGGTCGGAGGCCATCCGCTCCCGGTGGCCCCGTTTTTAACTGTTGGTCAAGCCTGCGGCGGCTGGTCTCGCGACGGATGGGCGCATTCACCGGATACCAACCGAAACGGTTTATGCTGCCTTTGAGATGTCGATTCGATTGAGAAATGGCCTGGCCCGGTCTCTAGCGCTTGGGTTGATGGCGGCGGTTTTGACTGCCTGCGCCTCCACGCCAGCGCCGGTCTCCGGTGGCTTGCGGGGGCGCGCGCCAGCGTTTTCCGAGGTTCAGCCACGTTGGGGTGGAGGCGAGGAGCCCCGGGTTGCTGACCCCGGCGCTCGCCTGCAATGCGTGCCGTTTGCGCGCCGCGAGTCCGGGGTGGAGATTTTCGGCGACGCCAACACTTGGTGGGCCCAGGCCGCCGGCCGCTATCCGCGGTCGAGCCGGCCCGCCCCTGGCTCTGTCCTGGTCATGCGCGGCTACAATAATCCGGGTCGCGGCCATGTCGCTGTGGTGACCCGCATCGATTCCAGCCGCCTGATCCGGGTCGATCAAGCCAACTGGCTCAACAATGGCGAGATCAGCGTAGGCGTGCCGATGCTTGATGTGTCGCCCAATAATGATTGGTCTGAAATCCGGGTCTGGCATATTCCGGGCGGCCACTGGGGCGGGCGAATCTACACCGCCGATGGCTTCATTCATCCGTTCAGCCTGAGCGCTGCGTTAGGCTGAGTGTTCCCCGTTAAGCATTCTTGCCGGTTTGGTAAGACTAGCGTTAACCTGTATTACTTGAAGACCAGTCCACATCTTGTGAGATAGGATTCTCTTTACCATAGAGAACACTACCTTTCCTGAAGTTCAGCTGTCGTCTTAAGTATTCTTTTACTCCGCAGGCGGCTTTGTGTGTCTCAGTTTGGGGCAATAGCTCGCCTGGACACCAGGGCATGGTCGACTCCCGCGCGCTTCTTCTCGCTGCTGCAGCCGCTGCAGGCCTTTCAGGTCTGCCGTCGGAAGCAGAGGCGCTGACACCATTGTCGATGGATCTTGCTGTCGACCCGTCAGTTACGGAGGGGCCATCAGAACACGCCACCATGGCGCCCGCCGATTTCGAGCGGTTGCCGGACGAGGCGTACGAGCCGACGGCTCGCGTAACGAACTGGGGTTCGCGCTTGCAGTGCGTGCCGTTTGCGCGCCGCGAGTCCGGCGTCGAAATTTATGGCAACGCCAATACCTGGTGGCAGCAAGCACGCGACCGCTACGAAACCTCTGCTGATCCGGACGAAGGCTCAGTGCTGGTTCTGCGCGGCTACAACACCAACACGCGTGGCCACGTTGCGGTTGTGCGTGAAGTGGTGTCGCCACGCCTGATCATCGTCGATCATTCGAATTGGTTGAATTCGGGCGAGATCACGCGCGACGTGCCGATCCGCGATGTGTCGCCGGCTGGCGATTGGAGTCAGGTGCAAGTTTGGAATGTGCCTGGCCGTCACTGGGGCGGACGGACGTACCAAGTTCAGGGCTTCATCCAGAACATGCTCACTGAGGCTGAACAGCAGCGTCAGGCCGAGCAGGTCGCGATGCAGGTGCAGACGGTGTCTGCTGAGGCTATTATCCCAGTCGGCTAAGCGATGGTCCGCTAATCAGCCGGCTTCGGGATCGCCGCCATTTCCGCCGTTTGTCGGCTTCGCCGCACGGTTCGTGACGCCAAAATCCCGTGAGTGCCTGCTGCTGTCGGTCGGCGCATAGCCTTCGGCTGAGAGGCCGCGTTTCAACAATTCACGCACGGCGGAAGCGCGGCTCGGCATGCGATGGGCAAATCGCCAATCGTCCAGTGCGGCGAGTTCTTCTTGCGTCAGCATGATCTGTAGGCGTTCAGCGCGGGTGAGGTCGTTCATGGATATTCAGCTCATCGAGTTCCAAGTTCCCAGTGCGGACAATGAGTAAGCGGCGTACAAGTTCCCAAATAAGCGGTATCCCCATAGTTCGGTAAATAATCATAGACCGTCTCTTAGTATTTTCAGGTCTAGAGCGTACAAATCTAAAATATTCGCTATTCTTAATCCGCAGGTGCGTCTATTGTTTATAGACTTCGTTTGCGTCGCGCGTATTGTTGCTGAGCGCGAATGCTTGCGAAGCGATCACCATCTGTGATTTTACGAGTGTTTGCGGGCGTCGAAGGGCGTAACCTCATGACCCAGCGATCAAACCGCCAGCTCAAAGCAGGCGAACTTCCGGCCTGGCTGCGCTCCGTATTCTCTAGGCCCACGGCTGACGCCTGCGCGAGCCGTCAAACACGCAAGCTTACGCGCATTGCTGAGGTGGTGGCCAAGGTTGGTCGGGAGCCTGCACAAGAGTCTTGAAGGGCTTTCGCACGCCGCGACTCCCGCGATAGGTTCGCCGCCGTTGGGAGTGGGGTCCCAGCACGAGGGGATCGATCATGGCGAATGTGGCGGCCGCCGCCGCTGGCGCTGGTGCGCCGGCTCAAGTGAAACCGAAGAGCAAGAAGACGCAGCAGGGCGGCATTCCGCTATTTCGGTGGCTGACCCAGAATCTCGTCTGGGAACTCTTCATTGTCGCTTGCATCATCGCGAACGCCGCGATCCTCGGTTACGACGCCCACAACGGTGAGACAGGCCCGTATCACGCTCTGATCGAGCAGTGGAATATGTACTTCCTGTACATCTTCACGGTCGAACTGGTGCTCGAGTTTCTTGCGCAAGGTCCCAAGCGCTACTTCAGCCGCGGTTGGAACATCTTCGATCTGATTGTCGTCGGCGTGAGCTGGTGGGCGGTTTCGCCGGTGATCTCGGCGCTGCGTACACTTCGCGTCGTCCGCATTTTTCGTCTGATCAGCGCGGTGCCGCAGATGCGTCGCGTGGTCGAGGCTTTGTTCAGCGCCATGCCCGGCATTTTGGCGACGCTCGCCATCCTTGGCATCGTTTTCTACATTGGCGCCGTGATGGGCACGACGCTCTTCCACAACGAAGAGGGCTTCCGCGATCTCGGCGAAAGTGCGCTTTCGCTGTTTGCGCTGTCGCAGTTCGACGGTTGGGGCGACACCATCGCGCGGCTGCAGCCGACCTACCCGTTCGCGTGGTTCTTCGTGATGAGCTTCACTGTCATTGCGGCGTTCGCCGTGCTGAACCTGTTCATCGGCGTCATCGTCGAGGCCGTGCAACAGGCGCCGCAAGAAGCGATCAAGGAAGAGATCGACGAACTCGAAGAAGAGGTGGAGGGCATTGCCGAAGCGCAGGAAGACGCGGCCGTCGTGCAGAAGCGCATCCTCGACGAGGTACGCGCACTCCGCGCTGAAATTGCGGCACTGCGCGCTAATCCAGCGACGCCACCATCACCGGCTGGCTGAGCACGCTGTTGATCCCTTGGATCACGCCGTTCGTGGCAGTGATATCCGGCATGGCGACGAGTTGATCGTTGATGCGCAAACCATCGCGACCGTCGATGGTCAGCGTGTGGCCGTCGGACGCCTCTTCACGCATCAAGCGGCCCGACGCGCTTTCACTGGTCACGCGTTCATCGACGACGTGAAACGCTAGCAGCGCCAGCAGCTCGTCGCGGTTCTCAGGCGCAAACAAGCGCTCGCGCTCGCGTTCGCTCATCGAGCGAAATGCTTCGTCTGTCGGCGCAAAAATCGTGAACGGCCCTTCGCCGCGTAGCGTTTCTTCGTAGCCGGTCTGTTCGACTGCTTCGAGGAAGTATGTGAATTGGCCGGTCGCCGCTGCGACGTCGATGACATCGCCGTCAGGATTGGGCGTGTTGGTGTCGGCAATCAAATAGCGCTCGCCTGTTTGAGCGAGGGCGACGGGCGCGGCCGTCAAAAAGAGCGCGAGTAGCGCGGCGCGTGTGTAGGAACCGGTCATGGGCGGTGAACGCACTGCATGCCGCGACGGTTTCACATCTGTATCACTAGCGTGCGCGGCTACCATCGGCGACAATGGGCCATGTCCGTCTGGTCCAGGATTGTTGATATGGCTGCGCGAGCGTTCGACCCGGAGGCCGATCCGCCCGAATTTGGCGAAGAATGCGCCCCACGCCCGAATGACGTCGGTTTTACCGCCGCCGTTATTGGCTTGGCCGCGAAAATGGCGCGCGCCGATGGCGTCACCACCGAGGCTGAGCTTGCCGCCGCTGCGCAGGTGTTCCGTCCGCCGCCGGGTGAAGAAGAGCATTTCCGGCGCGCCTTCATGCTGGCGAACCAGACGGTTTTGGGATTCGAATCCTATGCAAAGCAGATCGGTCGGAAATACCGCGCGCGCCCATGCCTGCTGGAGGACGTACTGGACGGCCTTTTCCACATCGCCGGCGCCGATGGGCCGCTCACCGTGTGTGAGCTCGACTATCTGACTGAGGTAGCTGGATATTTCGGGTTCTCCGAAATGGAATATCGCCGCATCAAGGCGACCAATCTTGGCCCCGATGCGGGCGATCCCTATGCGGTGCTTGGATTGTTGCCGGGCGCGACCATGGAAGAAGTGCGTCATGCTTGGCGGCGGGTGGCGGCGGAAAATCATCCCGACCGCATGGTTCAGCGTGGCGCTCCACCGGAGTTTGTGGAAATCGCGCGCCAGAAAACAGGCTCTATCAATGCCGCTTACGCCAAGATCCGTGAGGAAATGAGCGTCGACGCCGAGTAACTGCGCCCAACACGTGGGCGAAGTAACCAATCCACATGTGCGCCGCACGCGCGCCGCATTGATCACTGAGGCTCCTTCTCCAATATTGGTCTGGCTAAGGAGTTCGCCACCGATGACCGCTAACGCCGCCGACTTTGGTTCCGCCGCTCTCAGCGCTTTCTTGCGCGCGGCTGGTCTCGTCGTTCTGGCGATCGGCGCGGCCTTGGCTCTCGTGTTTGCGTTCGCGGCGGCGATGGTGGTCGGCCTCATGATTGCAGGCGCCGCTGTCGCGATGCGCTTGCGCCCGCGCAAGGCGCCGCAAGCTGATGGCGTGCTCGAAGCGCGGCAGACGCCAACGGGCTGGGTCGTGGAAACCGCCGCGCATCGCAAGTCGTAACGACAGGCCGGAGAGAGTCGCTCTATAAGAGCGGCGTGACCGACGCTTACATCAAACGCCCATCGCCCAATTTCGACGCACGCACGCGTCCGATCGATCTTGTCGTGCTGCATTATACCGGCATGCAGGACGCAGCGATCGCGCTGGCGCGGCTGACGGACCCCGCGCCGCTGGCCGGCAATTATCCCGGTCCCTGGCAGAGCCCAGACGTTTTGGCTGACGCGCCGCTTTCGCGCGTCTCCGCGCATTACGTCGTCGACGAAGCGGGCGGCGTTCATAGCTTGGTGCCGGAAGAGCATCGCGCTTGGCATGCAGGTGTTGGCAGCTGGGAGGGCGAGGGCGATCTCAACGCCCGCGCGATCGGTATCGAGATCGCCAATGGCGGACACGATTTTGGACTGCCGGATTTCACCGACGCGCAAATCGACGCTGTCATCAGATTGCTGAAGGATATCTTCGAACGCTGGCCGCAACTGAACGCCAAGCGCGTCGTCGGCCATTCCGATATCGCGCCCGAACGCAAAGCGGATCCGGGCGAGAAGTTTCCGTGGCAGCGCCTTGCAAGCGCCGGCGTCTCGGTGTGGCCGAGCCCCGTGCCCGTCAATATCGACAACGACGATATTGCTTCCGACATCCAAACCCAACTCGGCGCGATCGGCTACGACGTCAAACAAACCGGCGCGATGGACAACGCAACGCACGCAGCCCTCGTCGCCTTCCAACGCCGCTTTCGTCCCAGCGACATTAGTGGCGCGGCCGACGAGGAGACGCGCCGTCTGCTCGTCGCTGTGGCTCGGGCGTTGAATTGAGTCTGGACCGCCGGCGCCCTCGCCGGCACGCGCTCGATTCAACAAGCGCCGGCTCATCTCGGTAGCAGACGCGCCCTGCCGGCGAGGGCGCCGGCGGTCCAGACTTGTGTCAGCTGGCGGAGCGCGCGTCATCTCGCTATACCCGCCACGCCAGTCGGCTGGACGGCCGCGGGCGCAAACTGGAAACGGTGCGTTCGAGGAAAGTCCGGGCTCCACGCGGATACGGCGGCGGGTAACGCCCGCCGAGAGAAATCTTAGGGATAGCGCCACAGAGAACAAACCGCCGATGGCTCGCGCAAGTGAGCACAGGCAAGGCTGAAACGGTGGGGTAAGAGCCCACCGCGCCGACCGTAAGGAAGGTGGCACGGCAAGCCCCGCCGGGAGCAAGACCGAATAGGGATGCAATGGCCCCGGACTTGATCCGGGGTACAGCTCGTCCGTGAGCGTGCATCCGGGTTGGTCGCGAGAACCGCGCAGCAATGTGCGGTCCAGAGGAATGGTCGTCACCTCGCAAGAGGTACAGAACCCGGCTTACAGGCCGACTGGCATTTTTTCTTCATGCGCTCGATAACCGCCCTCGCAGGCGGGGCGGGCGATGGGCAGTTTCGATTTCGTTTTGGTGTTGCTGTCGTTTGTCTATGCGCTTGCGCTTGGACATTTGCTGTCGCGCGTTGGCGGATTGCTGTTGGCGCGCGACCGCGTGCGCTATTCCGGTCTGCTGACGCTCGCCATCGTGAATGCGATCACGCAAGTCTATATCGACTGGCTGGCGATGTGGGATTATCGCGGTGTGGCAGAATGGGACCTCTACACGGTCACGCTTTTCTTCATCTCGTCGGTGCTGCTTTTCTTGATGTGCGCCGCAGTTTCGCTCGATGCGCCATCTGACGGCCCGGTCGACATGCAGGATTTTTACGCGAAGAATTTTCGGCTGTTCTATGGCGTCTACGCCTTGCTCGTTCTGGTGTTCATGGCGATGAGCCTTGTTTATCTGAATACGCCAACGCCCGAGCTGGCTTGGCAGCAGGGGCTCGGCAACGTGCCGTACTTGCTCGTGTGTTTGCTCGCGATCTCTATTTCTGCGCGTTGGGCGCAGTGGGTGGCGGGTATTGCGTTGTTCGTGCTCACCATCGCCTGGCCAATTGTGTTTAGCAGCGCGCTCTAGGCGCGTGTTTGCAACGTCGCGCTTCGTATTGAACCGCGGCCGAAGGGCGAGACGCTGAGCTGACGCGCTAAGGCGCCAGGAATAAAATGTGAGAACTGCGCGTTTCGCTCAGCGTCTCCGCGATCTTGACGTCAGCGCAAGAGATGAGGAGCTGTTCACTCCGGGCCCTGTGCGCCAACGGTGAGCGGGCCAGACCAACACCGGTCCCCGGACCGCGACGGTTTCAATCCCCGCCGCCTCATCTCACTCATCACGTCCCGCTTCACATTGGGTTGGACCAACGCCCCTTCGATGATGCGGACGAGGCGGAGTATGCGCCGGGTTTCGCGGTGTAGGATAAGTTTTGATCTATCCGCGTTTTAGCGAGCACACGCCTATCGGCGTGACGCATGAAAATCCTGCGAATCCGATGCGAACGAGCGCGACTGCTGGACAATCTACGCTCGGAATAGAGTCCGCTTTTCGCCGGGAGCGGAAATCGCGTCCCTTCTCCTGGTTAAGGAGAAGGTGGCCCGAAAGGGCCGGATGAGGTTTCCCGGTGCCTGGCGATAGTCGCATTGTCTGTTTCTGGCCCAAAGCGGACGTTCTCTTGTTCGAGATGATTGGTGCTAGTCTGCACAAGTAGGAGAGCGCCGATTGCCAGAGACCCGCCGCTACCTCGATCATCCCGCCTTCTTCGTGCACGATGCGAATGGAGACTTTGCGCCTGAGGACATCCCCCAACTTGAAGCGCGGGAGCCGCCCCTAGTGTGGCGAACGGACAAAGTGCTCGCGGTCGGCACAATTGCTGATGTTGATGGTGAAGTTGAAATAATTCTCGACCGTGGGCCAAACCTTCAGGGTGTTCTGGCGTTCGTTGGAAGTCTTCCGACTCCGAGCGGCGCTCTTGTGGTCACTCAGAGTTCAACAGAGGAAATACTGCGCTTGCCCGGGCTGGGCACGACCGCGAAAGTCCAGATCGGCGTGGATAGTCTGCGCTACCCAGGCCGCGTGCACTTGATTGTCAATTGAGTCCGCAAACGGCGAGAATAGGCCGCTCCCCGGCTGCTGAAGCAAGCGTCACGTTTTGAGCGACTAGGCCATTCGTGATTTTGTACGCGATGGCGCACGTTGGCCCAAAGCGGACTTTAGGAACGATCTGTGCCGTTCCAGTCCTTGGGTATCCAGGTCTCATCTTTTCCCAGCAGCGATACGGCGAGCGTCTCGACGTTCGGATCGCAATACGCGGCCCAGGGTGCCGACACGGTCATCACAGCCAGAGAGTCTTGCGGTCCCAGCATCGGCTGCAACGTCTCAATGATGGAGCGAACCGTTTGCTGCGACGCGACCAAGTAGGAAGTAGGCGTTACCTCGCCCCATTCCCCAGTCGCCTTGATCGCATCAACCAGACCGAGCCGGCGATCAGGCTCGATATCGAAGGTGATTATGTAGCTCATAGAACATGCTCGCATACTCACCGGAGAACGTCTGCTCTCGGCGAACGTGAGCCGTTGGGACGGGCAGGGTGTCGTCGGCAGCTTTGGAGCGACCAAGTCAGTCGCGAAATTTCGCGCAACGGCCACGTTGGCCCGTTGCGGGCATTCGGGTCGCGTGAGATCAGGGGCTTATGCGCAGACTGTTTCCCGTCTTTTTGCTTTGGAGCGCGGTGATGTTTGCGCTCTGGCTGATCCTCGCAATCGGCCAAGCTTTCGTGGACGTTCGGCCAATCGAATGGCTGATCCTCGTTCCGCCTGTCTGCTACATCCTGCACACGATAGCCGTGGCCAAGGATGAATCCCGCTAAGGCGGACGAGCGTCCGCAATCGGCGAAAAGCAGACCACGACCGTCAAGCCTGCGCGCTAATTCGGCGTGCTCCGGTAAACCTCATCCGGCCGCTGCGCGGCCACCTTCTCCTTAACCAGGAGAAGGGACGCTAACCTGTCAGCATCCAAGCGGGGTGTCCGATTTTGCCAAGGGCGCGCGCTCGCTTCAGCCCACCGCGCGCCGCGTCAGGCTTACTTCCACATCCGTGATCTCGCGCGACGTTTCGAGCGTCGCGGTGAAGCCTTCGGTGCGTTGGCCTTGGAGTTCTGCGACGGGCGGCGCGAACACGGCTTCGCCGCAGATGTCGCCGTTCTCGTCGCGCAGACAGATGGCGATGTTTGGGACGGCGCGCATCGATGGCGAGCGGCAGCGGAGGTCGGCGACGATTTCGAGGCTCTTGGCGTCGGCGCTGACTTCGGCGCGGATGTTGTCGAGCGAGAAGGCAGCGCGCTCTTCGTCGGTGATTGGATCGCTGGCGAGAAACTCGGTCGCGGCGAGCGCGCGCGTGAGTTCGGCATAGCGCGGCGTTTCCTTGGCGGCCGCGCTGCGTTGGCGGAAGCCGCGGAGTAAGCCTCGCCAGTGGCGGGCGTCGCCGGCAATGTAGTTGGAAACTTCGCCGACATCGGTCTGGCGGGTGAAGAGTTGCGCGGCGAGGCCGTCGAAGAAGGCGAGCACTTGCGCGAGCTGCGCTTCGCCGGGTGTCGCTTGATCGGCGGCGGCGAGCGCATAGCCATTGAGCAGCACTTGCTCGGCCGGGATGCGCGCTTCGGCGAGTTGCAGCCAGGCTTGGTAGATTTCCTCAGGCCTGGCCGCCTTGGCGCGGCCGGTTTGGATGACGATCGCCGCCGGTTGGCTTGCGCCCGTTCCCATGCCGAACCCTGTGCCGTCGCTTGCCATGCCTCGCCCCATCATTCCTTAGGCGGGACGATTATCTGATTCTTTGCAGAACGGGGCGGCGGACTCGCTGTAACATCGGCCGAAATGAGCAATTCAGGGCACGCCCCGGTACTCCTCGCAGAAGCGATGGACGCGCTCGCCCTCAAACCGGGCGGCACCTATATCGACGCGACCTTCGGTGGTGGCGGCTATTCGCGCGAGATGCTCGGCCGGGCGGACTGCCAAGTCATTGCTTTTGATCGCGATCCTGACGCGATCGCGCGCGGCGCTGAGCTTTCGGAGTCAGCGAAAGGTAAATTCATGCTTCAGCAAGGCCGGTTTGGCGATCTAGCCGCTCCGGAACTTGTGGATGGCGTCGTGTTCGATCTGGGCGTGTCGTCCTTCCAACTCGACGAGGGCCATCGCGGCTTCTCGTTCCAGGCGGACGGGGATTTGGACATGCGCATGGAGATGGAAGGCCTGAGCGCCGCCGACGCCGTGAACCGGCTCAGCGAAACCGCGCTCGCTGACTTGATCTATCGCTATGGCGAAGACGATGAGAGCCGCCGCATCGCGCGCGCTATCGTGCAAGCGCGCGCGGCGGCGCCGATCACGCGGACGTTGCACTTTGCGAAACTGGTCGAGGATTCCGTCGGCGGCCGCAGAGGCGCGCGGACGCATCCGGCTACGAAGACGTTTCAAGCGTTGCGTTTGCTGGTGAATGACGAGCTGGGCGAGTTGGCGCGTGGCTTGTCTGCTGCTGAGCGCGCGTTGAAGCCGGGTGGGCGCTTGGTCGTGGTGTCGTTCCACTCGCTGGAAGACCGCATGGTCAAACAGTTTATCACGGCGCGCGCCGATGCGCAGGGACGTGGCTCGCGTTTCATGCCGGACCTGCCGCCGGAGCGCGCGCCTAGCTTTACGTTGGAGCGCCGCCGCGCCACTGCGCCGGGTGACGACGAAACATTGGTCAATCCGCGTTCCCGCTCGGCCAGCTTGCGCTGGGCAGTGCGAACGGATGCGCCGGCGTGGGATGATCTCGAAGCGCCGTCGCTCGCGCCTAAAGCGGAGGCCGAATGGCGAAAGCTCAACTAAGGCGCACGCTGCACATTCTTGCACTGGTGCTGATCATCGCGCTCGCGGTTGGCTTGTACAAAGCCAAGACCGATGCGGCGGCGACTGAAGCGCATGTGCGCGCGCTGCAAAATGACATCGCAGAAGGCGAGGCCGACATGCGCGCTTTGCGGGCTGAGATCGCGGAGCTTGAGAGCCCGGAACGCATTGAACGCTTGTCGCAGGATCGCTTGGGCTCGGTGACTGGCAGCGAGAGCGCAGCTTTGCCTGAGGCGGAGATCGCTGCGCGTCTGCCTGCGCCGAAGCAGCGGTCGCCGTCCGAGTGAAGGCGTTCGATTTTACATCTATCGCGAAAGAGCCGGTCGCGGGCGAAGCGGCGCCGGCGCGCAATCGCGTGCGTATGCTGGCGATCGGCATTTTCGCTGTGCTGTTGCTGTTGAGCGGGCGCGCGATTCAGCTGGCGTTCTCCGGCGATCCGCTCGCCGATCCGCGCGGCGCTGCTGCGGTTGGCGGCATCGAGCGCGCCGACATCGTCGATCGCAATGGCGAACTGCTCGCTACCACCGTGCGCTCCTTTGCGCTGACGGCCGAGCCGCACCGGGTGTGGGATGCGAATGAAACGGCTGACGTGTTGCGCGGCGTGTTTCCGGATCTTGATCGTGCGACGCTCGTGCGCCGCCTCACCGATACATCGCGTCAGCTCATCTATCTGCGCCGCTCTCTCTCGCCCGAGCAGCGCGAACAAGTTTTGGCGCTCGGACTCGGCGGCATTGGCTTTGAGCGCGAAGATCGCCGCGTCTATCCGCACGATGAACTTGCGGCGCATACCTTGGGCTTCACCGATGTTGATCTCGTTCCGTTGGCGGGGATTGAGCTTGGGCTGAACGATCAGATCCGCGCAGCCGCGTCAGAGGGCCGTTCGGTGCGGCTCTCGCTTGATGTGCGTATTCAATATGCACTGGAAACTGAACTCGCGACGGCGGCGCGTGCGTCGAGTGCATCGGCCGCGTCCGCTATTCTGCTCGATGGGCGCACCGGCGAAGTTTACGCGCTGGCGTCCTGGCCGACTTACAACGCCAACGCGGCGGGGCAAGCGAGTGAAGCCGCGCGCACCGATCGCATCGCCGGCGACGTGCACGAGCTTGGCTCGACGGTGAAGCCGTTCACTGTCGCGATGGCGTTGCAGGAAGAGCTGACCAATTCCGGCGAACTGTTCGATCTCAATCAGGCGTTCGATGTCGATGGTTCGGTGATCGAGGATCACGAACCGGCGCCGGGGCTTGCCGGCTTGCGCGAGATCATCGCGCACTCGTCAAACATCGGCGCGGCGCGCTTGGCTTTGCGTCTCGGCGGCGCGCGTCAGCGTTCGTATCTTGAGCGCTTGGGCCTCATGTCGGCGCCCTCTTTGGAGTTGGCGCGCCGGCAGGAGCCGATCTACCCGGGCGCGCGTAGTCGCCGTGACGTTGCAGGCTTGGGCTTTGGCTATGGCCTTGCGACGACGCCCGCTTCGCTCGCTGGCGCCTATACAGTGTTCACAAACCAGGGCGCGCGCGTTGCGCCGACTTTGTTGGCGCGCGGACCGGATGTGGAAATCGAGCGTAGCACGGTGTTCTCGCCCGGAGTGACGCGTCAGGTGCTCGCTTATATGCGCGCAACCGTCACGAGCGGCACCGGCCGGGCGGCGGATGTTCCCGGGCTTGCGGTCGCCGGCAAAACCGGGACGGCGGAAGTTTTCGAAAACACGACCGGCTATGACGAAAGCCGCAATTTTTCCTCTTTCGCAGGCGTATTTCCGGCGCACGACCCACGTTATGTGATCGTCGTGTCGTTGGACGGCGTTGGCGAGGGCGCTGTCGGCGGAGCAACAGCAGCGCCCGTCGTGGCGCGCACGCTCCGGCGGATAGCCCCCATGCTCGGTTTGCGAGTGGAGCCTTCTTCTCCGACGCGCTAGGGAGAGGGCATGAGACTCGGCGATCTGTTTTTTGACGGCGTCCCGGCTGACGCCGAGGACTTAGAGATTGCCGGCCTCACCGCCGACTCCCGCAAAGTAAAACCCGGCTTCCTGTTCGCCGCGATCCAAGGCGTCGCCGCGCACGGGCGCGATTTCGTTGCGCAAGCAAAAGCGAATGGCGCGGTCGCGGTCATGAGCGTGGGCGATCTCGAAGAAGATCCGGAGTTGCCGCACGTTATCGTCGATGATGCGCGCGCTGAGTTCGCGTATGCGGCGGCGGCTTTCTATAGGAAGCAGCGCCCACATGTTTTGGTGGGTGTCACCGGCACCAACGGCAAAAGCTCAACCGTCGATTTCCTTCGCCAGATTTGGGCGCATGGCGGCAAGCGCGCCGCGAGCCTCGGCACGCTCGGCGCGATCTGGGATGGCGGCGTCATCGATCTCGGCCACACGACGGCCGATCCCGTCGCGCTGCACAGCACGCTTGCGCTGCTCGCCGATGGCGGCGTCACGCATGCGGCGATGGAAGTCTCGAGCCACGGACTTGAGCAAGGCCGTGTTGCAGGCCTTGGCTTCGACGCCGGCGCGTTCACGAACCTGACGCAAGATCACCTCGACTATCACAAGTCGATGGAGGCTTATCGCGACGCGAAGCTGAAGCTTTGGGATTACGTCAAGCGTCCGGGCATCGCGGTGATCAATGCGGATTCGCCGCAAGCGCCAGTGTTTGAGATGCGCGCCATGCGCGGCATTGATGCCGAGCCGTTGAAGGTGGTCACTGCCGGTTGGCGCGCGGATGCGGACGGTTTGAAAATCATCGAAATCCTGCCGCGTCCGAACGCGCAGACGATGATCCTGCGTTGGGCCGGCAAAGAACATAAAGTCGAGCTGCCGCTGATCGGTGAGTTTCAGGCGATCAATGCGGTGACGTCTGCAGCGCTCGCACTCGCGCTTGGCGATGCTCCGGACGCGGTGTTTGCCGGCATGGCGGCGCTGAAGCCGGTCAAAGGCCGCATGGAGCACATTGGGCAGAGCGCGAGTGGCGGGCACGTGTTTGTGGACTATGCGCACACGCCGGATGGTCTCGACGTTTTGCTGCGCGCGGCGCGTCCGCATGCGCCGGGGCGGATCATCGCTGTGTTCGGCTGCGGCGGTGATCGCGATACTGATAAGCGCCCGAAGATGGGCGCTATCGCGCAGCGTCACGCGGACATTGTGATCGTCACCGATGATAACCCGCGCAGCGAAGAACCTGCCGCGATCCGCGCGCAAATCTTGGCGGCGACGCCGGGCGCGACCGAGATCGGTGATCGCGCGCAAGCAATCCGCGAAGCGATTGCGATGATGAAGCCCGGCGATGCGGTGCTGATCGCGGGCAAAGGTCACGAAACGGGACAAATCATCAAAGGCGTCACGCATCCGTTCTCGGATCAGGATGTGGCGCGTGATGTGTTGGAAGCTCAGCAGTGAGCGTTTCTATTTCTCTCGTCATTCCGGGGCTTCGCGAAGCGAAGAGCCCGGAAGCTAGGGGCCAACGCACCGCGCTTTGTCAGCCCCTGGGTTCCGGGCTCGACCTGCGGTCGCCCCGGAATGACGAGTTCAAGTTGGAGAGAGCGGCGCATGTCTGAGCTTTGGTCCGCAGAAGAGGCGCAAGCCGCAACCGGTGGCCGTTTGATCAATGGCAGCGATTGGCGCGTCAATGGCGTGTCGATTGACACGCGCACGAGCGAGCCGGGTGATCTGTTCGTTGCGCTGAAAGATGTGCGCGATGGACATGATTTCCTGGCGCAAGCGTTCGTTTCCGGCGCAAGTGCGGCGCTGATTTCAGACGCACGCGCGGCGGAAGGCTTAGGACCTGCGCTGTGTGTACCGGATGTGCTCGAAGGCTTGCGCAAGCTCGGCGAAGCAGCGCGAGATCGTAGTGCTGCCAAGCGCGTGGCGGTGACGGGCTCGGTTGGAAAGACCTCGACGAAGGAGGCGCTGGCGGTTTGTTTGTCCGCCAGCGGACGCACGCATCGCAGCGTGAAGAGCTACAACAATCACTGGGGCGTGCCGCTGACGTTGTCGCGCATGCCGCGTGAAAGCCAGTTCGCCGTGTTCGAAATCGGTATGAACCATCGCGGCGAGATCTTGCCGCTGACCCAATTGGTGAAACCGCACGCGGCGTTGGTGACGACCATCGCGCCCGCGCACGTCGAAAATCTCGGCTCGCTCGAAACCGTCGCCGACGAAAAAGGCGACATCTATGCCGGCCTCGAACCTGGCGGCGCAGCAATCGTACCGAACGATGCGCCGCATGCGGATCGCTTGATCGCGGCGGCGGAGCGCAATGGCGCGACCTTGATCCGGTTCGGCCGTGGCGCTGAGTGCGAAGCGCGGCTATTGAGGTTCGACATGGATGAAACCGGCTCTAACGCCGAAGCGGAAATCCTTGGCCGCCTAATCAAGTATCGCGTCGGCGTCGAAGGCGCGCATTGGGCGCTGAACTCGATCGCGGCCTTGGCTGCGACGGATGTTGTTGGCGGCGATGTTGAAGCCGCCGCGCATGCGCTTGAGCATTTGCGCGCATTCGACGGCCGAGGCGTCGCCACGCGCATCGACGCGGCGTTCGGCGGCTTCATGCTTGTGGATGACGCTTACAATGCCAACCCCGCCTCGATGGCCGCGGCGTTTTCCACACTCTCGGCGCGTAAGCCCGCAAACGGCGGCCGTCGCATCGTGGCGCTTGGGGATATGTTGGAATTGGGCGCGGACGAGCGCGCCTATCACGCAGGGCTCGCACAACCTCTGGAACAAGCCGGCGTCGATCTCGTATTCGCGGCGGGTCCGCGCATGGCGGCGCTTATGGAGGCGCTTCCCGCTTCGCGTCGCGGCGGCTATGCCGAGAACGCGGACGCGCTGATTCCGATCATTGCGCCAGCGTTACGGGCAGGCGACGTCGTGCTCGTGAAGGGATCGAACGGCTCGAAAATGAGCCGCGTGGTTGCAGCGCTGAATGCGCTCGCTGTCACGAACGGGGGGAACGTGAATGCTTGAGCTCTTGGCGCAGTTCGTAGAGCGCTCGCAATTCTTCAACCTGTTCAACTACATCACATTCCGCACCGGCGGCGCGATGTTCACCGCGATGATCATCGCGTTCGCGTTCGGCGCGCCGTTCATTGCGTGGTTGCGCAAAAAGCAGGGCAAGGGCCAACCGATCCGCGAAGACGGCCCGCAAGGCCACCTGCTCACCAAGAAGGGCACGCCGACTATGGGCGGGCTCATTATTCTTATTCCGCTGACGATCTCGTCGCTGCTCTGGTCGGATCTCGACAACCCGTATGTTTGGGCGGTTTTGGTCGTGACGTTGGGCTTTGGCGCCATCGGCTTTGTCGATGACTACGCGAAGGTCACCAAGCAACATCACGGCGGGTTATCCGCGAAACTGCGCTTAAGCTTTGAGTTCACGATCGCGCTGGTTGCCGCGCTAGCCATGCTCGTCGCCGAGTGGGTGGCGACGACGCCCGGCCAAACGCACGACATTATGGGCTTCTGGAACGCGCTCATGCACGGCGACGCGCTGACCGCCGTTGCGCTGCCGTTCGTGAACGGCTGGGGCATCCAGCTGCTCGCGTTTTATGTGCTGTTTGCGATGATCGTCATCGTCGGTTTCGGCAACGCCGTGAATCTTACCGATGGCCTCGATGGCTTGGCGATCGTTCCGGTGATGATTGCGGCGGGTACGTTCGGCATCATTTGTTACCTCGTCGGCCGCGTCGATTATTCTGATTACCTTGGTATTCCACACGTTGCGGGTGTGGCTGAGATCGCAACCATCCTGGGCGCGCTGCTCGGCGCATCGCTTGGCTTCCTCTGGTACAACGCGCCGCCCGCGCGCGTGTTCATGGGCGACACCGGCTCGTTGGCGCTGGGCGGTTTGTTGGGCGCGACCGCTGTCGCGTCGAAGCACGAGATCGTGCTGGCGATTGTCGGCGGTCTGTTCGTTCTCGAAACGCTATCCGTGATGCTGCAAGTGGCTGTGTTCAAACGCACCGGCAAACGTGTGTTCTTGATGGCGCCGATCCACCACCATTTCGAGAAGCTCGGCTGGCAAGAGCCGACCATCGTCATCCGTTTCTGGATCATTGCGGTGATTTTCGCGCTCGCGGGGCTCGCGACGTTGAAGTTGCGTTAACGGGGCGAAGCAGCGCAGGTAACTCGCTCGTTGGAAAGCGGCGCGTGATGCTGAAACAAGGCAATCGGCAGTGGGCAGTAGGCAGTAGGACGACACCCACACCCATTCCCGGGGCGATGCGGAGCATCGAGCCCGTGACCCATAAATGCGATTGCTTGGAGTTTCATGCGATGCGCAGTCGTGTGTATGGGTCCCGGACTGCGCTGCGCGCATCCGGGAATGGGTGGTCAGACTATTGCCCATTGGCGAAGCCATGATTCCGATCACTGAATTCAAAGGCCGCGATGTTGCCGTGTTCGGTCTCGCGCGCACTGGCCTGGCTGCTGCACGCGCTCTGACAGCCGGCGGCGCGCGCGTGCATGCGTGGGACGATAACGACGCAACGCGCGCGGCTGCGGAGGCTGCAGGCGTGCCGACGTCGGACATTAACAGCCGCGACTGGCGCTCGTTCGCAGCGCTCGTGCTCTCGCCCGGCGTGCCGCTGACGTTTCCTGAGCCGCATCGTGTCGTGACGCTTGCCGAAGCGGTCGGCGTGCCGATCATGAGCGACATCGAATTGTTCGCGCGCGCCGTGAATGCGTTGCCAGCGACGCAGCGGCCGAAGCTGATCGGCATCACCGGCACCAACGGCAAGTCGACGACGTCGGCATTGATTGCGCACATTTTGAAAGCGGCCGGCAAGGACGTGCGCCTTGGCGGCAATATCGGCAACGCGATCCTCGAACTGCCGGCGCTGCATGCGGGCGCGTACTACGTGATCGAGCTGAGTTCCTATCAGCTCGACATCACGTCGAGTCTGCGTCTCGATGTGGCGGTGTGGCTGAACACAACGCCCGATCATCTGGATCGTCATGGCGATATGGCGGCTTATGTCGCCGCCAAGAAGCGCATCTTCCTCAATCAGGGCGCGGCTGATTGGGCGGTGATTGGCGTCGACGATCATTATTGTGCGCAGATTTGCACCGAACTGACGCGTGCAGGCGTGCAGCATGTTTCGCCGATTTCGTCGGGCCAGTCGCTCGGGCGCGGGGTCTCCGCGATTGGCGGCAAGTTGGTCGATGCGCTCGCCGGGCGTTCGGAAGTGGTCGCTGACCTGGCGCAGGCGCCAGCTTTGGCGGGCAAGCACAATGCGCAGAACGCGGCAGCGGCCTATGCGGCCACGCGTGCGCTCGGTGTGGATCATCGTATCGTTGCGACTGCGCTGACGACGTTCGGCGGCTTGCCGCATCGCTTGGAGCGCGCGGGTACAATCGAAGGCGTGCGCTTTATCAACGACAGCAAAGCCACCAACGCCAATGCCGCTGCGCAGGCGTTGGCGGTTTATCCGCGCGTCTATTGGATTGCGGGTGGCGTGGCGAAAGACGGCGGCATTGCCGAGTTGGCGGAATTCTTCCCGCGCATCGCCAAGGCTTATCTCATTGGCCAGAGCGCTGGCGATTTCTCCGACACGCTGCGCGGCAAGGTCGCGACCGTGATGGCCGGCAATCTGCAAGCGGCGGTGATGCTTGCGTTCAACGATGCGCGCGCTTCGGGTGAGCCGCATCCGGTCGTGTTGCTCTCGCCGGCGTGCGCCTCGTTCGATCAGTTCCGCTCGTACGAAGAGCGCGGCGACAAGTTCAAGGCCAGCGTCGCGGCCTTGGCCGGGCAGCCAAAGTCGAACGGCGCTAAGGCGTGAGCGTGATCGCCGAACGCTTCGGCGCGGCGTACGACAGGCTGCGCACCTATGATCGCCCGTTGCTGATCATCGCGGCTCTGCTGTTCAGCTTTGGTATTCTGTTTTCGATGGCGGCGTCGCCCGCCGCCACCGCACGCATCCGCATCGAGGAAGCGTTCTACTTCGCTGGCCGCCAGGCTGCTTACGCGGCGATTGGCGTCATCGTGATGTTTGCAGCGGCGGCGCTCTCGCCGCGCCAGGTGCGGCGCGGGGCGACGTTGCTGGTGGCGCTGTTTCTGCCGCTGTGTGCGCTGGCGGCGCTTTTTGGGCCCGAGGTGAAGGGCGCGCAGCGTTGGTTCGATTTTGGCTTCGCTTCTTTGCAGCCGTCGGAGATCCTGAAGCCGTCCCTGATCGTCGTTTGGGCATGGATGCTCGGCGAGAGCGTGCGCGCGCCCAAGTTTCCGGGGCGTTGGATCGCGATCGGCTTGTACGCGCTCACCGCCGCTGTGCTGCTCACGCAGCCAGATATTGGTCAGACTGCGCTTCTGGCGATGTGTTTGGGACCGATGCTGATTTTATCGGGCCTCGCTTTGCGTTGGGCGATCGGTGGAACCGTGCTCGCGGGTTTGAGCGCGTGGGCGATCTACAGCTTTTATCCACACGCGCGCGAACGCGTGGACACGTTCCTCAATCCCGAAGGCGACGCGGCTTACCAGGTCAATCGCGCGCTGGAAGCGATTGCCGCGGGCGGCGTGTTCGGGCGCGGGCCGGGCGAGGGCGTGATCAAGCGTTCGTTGCCGGATGCGCATGCGGACTTTGTGTTTGCGGTTGCAGCCGAAGAGTTCGGCTTGCTCGCGTCGCTTGGATTGATTGCGCTTTTCGGCGCGCTTGCGTTTCGCGGTTTGTCGCGCGCGAGCCGGCTCGTGGAACCTTTCGAACAAATCGCTGCGGCAGGCCTGGTGACGCTTCTCGTCGCACAAGCGTCTATTCATATCGCCGTGAACTTGAGTTTGCTGCCCGCGAAGGGCATGACGCTTCCGTTCATATCCTTCGGTGGTTCCTCGATGATCGGCTCAGCGCTGGCTTTGGGGCTCTGCCTTTCACTGCTTCGCGATCGCCCCGGCGCCTTTCTCTTTGCCGGTCCGATCCGCACATGAATTGAGCGATGAGCAAAAAAGTCGTCGTCATTGCTGCTGGCGGAACGGGCGGACATTTGTTCCCCGCCGCTGCGTTCGCCGAAGAGATGTTTCGCCGTGGCTGGCGCGTCATCTTGATGACGGACGCGCGCGGCCGCCGATACGCGGAAGGCTTTCCTGCGGAACGCATCGAAGACGTTCCAGCCGCCTCGCTCTCCGCTAATCCGATCACCGCGATCCCGGCGCTGTTCAAGATTTGGCGCGGCATCAACGAAGCCAAGAAGCGCTTCACCGAGCTGCCGCCGTCGCTGGTCGCGGGCTTTGGCGGCTATCCTTCTTTCCCGGCTTTGATGGCGGCGCGCGCACATAAAGTGCCGATCCTCGTTCACGAGCAGAACTCAGTGCTTGGACGCGTCAATCGCTCAATGGCCGGGAGCGCTTCTATCGTGGCGTGCGGCTTCGATCGGCTTGATCGCCTGCCGCAGAGTGCTGCGAGCCGTAAGCATGTCGTCGGCAATCCGGTGCGCTCGCCGATCCTAGCAGTGCGCGAGCGGCCTTATCCGGAAGCGCCTGCTGGTGGGCGACTCAATCTGCTGATCATCGGCGGCAGCCAAGGTGCGCGCTTGTTCGGCGAAGTGATCCCCGAGGCGATCGCCATGCTGCCGCAAGCGCTGCGCCAACGGCTCGATGTCGTGCATCAAGTGCGCGAAGAGCAGGTGGCGGCGGCGAAGAAGGTATATGCCAAGGCCAAAGTGAACGCTGACGTCGCGCCGTTCTTCAATGACATGGGCCAGCGCTTGGGCGCGACGCATCTGGTCATTTCACGCGCCGGCGCCTCGTCGGTGACGGAACTGCAGGTGGCGGGGCGGCCTGCTATTCTGGTGCCGTTCGCAGCGGCGGCGGATGACCACCAGACCGCCAATGCCGAAGGGCTGACCTCAGTCGGCGCGGCGGACGTGTTTACCGAACAAGAGTTCGAGGCCGGTGCGCTGGCCGCATTGCTTGAGCGCCGCTTGGCGGATCCGCACGGCCTCGCCGTCCGCGCCGCTGCCGCCCGCTCGGCCGCTAAGCCGGAAGCGGCGAAATCGCTGGCCGACCTGGCCGAAAGCGTTGCCCGCTAAGATTTTCGCATCGGTCCGCATCCAGGTCCGCCGTCAGCGGCGGTAGAGGACCAAAGACGCCTGGAGGGTCCAAATGTCTGAAGAACTGTTTCGCGATTTCTGGTGGCTCATCTTCCCCGTGTTCGGGATGGTGATGGCGCTTGTCGGCGTGCTGCAGGACAATCGCCGCATCGATGAGATTCACGATCGCGCCCGCCGCGATCTAGGGGGCAAGTGAGATGAGCTTCACCGCGTTGTTCTATTCGTTCTGGTGGCTGATGTTCCCGATCTTCGGGATGCTGATGGGCCTGATCGGTATGTTTCAAGCCGATCGCCGTGCGACCCGAACGATGGACTTGATCAAGTCCTACGTCGATCAAGGCAAAGACCCGCCGCCGGAATTGTTGAAGCTTGCGTCTGCTGAGATGAGCAGTGGCGCCAGTAGCGGCATGGGCCGCACGCCCACTGAAAACCGCTTGTGGACGTTCGTAACGTTCGCGGCGCTCGGTGCGGGCTTCGGCGCTGGCTATTGGTTCATGCGCGCGCAGGAATGGTCGTTCGCTTTTGCCATCGTCGCAATCGTGATGAGCATTATGGCGTTCGGCGCTTTGCTGCTGTTGATCTTCGGACGCAAGAGCTGACGCGATGGACGCCGCCGAGGAGGCGCGTCTGGTGCAAGCTGCCCGCTACGGCGACATGGCCGCCTTTGGCCGTCTCGTCGATGCGAACCAGCCCGCCGTGCGCGCCTTCCTGCGCCGTTTCGTTGGCTCGTATGCCGACGCCGACGATCTCGCGCAGGAAGCCTTTGCTAGAACGTGGGAAGTGCTTGAGCGCTTCGATGGCTCTTCGCGTCTGCGCACTTTCATTTGCGGCGTCGCGTTTCAGTATTGGCGGCGCGCGCGGAGGGCGGACAGCAGGCGCATGGCGCGCGATGACGCCTACGCTCAGTTGGAAGAGCAAGAGACAGGCGGAGACGCCCGGATGGCGCAGAAGCTGGCTTTGAGGCGGGCGATGGAAGAGCTTCCCGATGATCAGCGCGCGGCGTTGGCGCTGTGTTTGGGGCAGGACTTTACGCATGCCGAGGCGGCGGAGATATTGAAACTCCCGCTGGGCACGGTGAAATCTCATGTGACGCGCGGGCGCGCGCGTTTGCAGGCCGCATTGGGCGTGCCTGCGGAGGCGGGATGATGAGCGAACGCGACGACGATCTCCTGATGGCGGACTTGCTGGGCGAAGCGCCCGCGACGCCCGATCCTGCCTTCCGCTTCGACGTGCTCTCCCGCACCAGCATCCGCGCCCGCCGCCGTGCGGCGGTGAGCAAGGCGCTGAACCAGATCGCGCTCTTCAGCGCGATTGGTTTGGTCTTTCCGATCGCGGGTGCGGCTGGTCTGACCTGGGAAACGGCGCAACCGTTGGTCATGGCGGCCGGGCTTTTGGCGCTTGGCGTCGCGGCAGCCAGTGTTTCGATCCTCGGTCCCCGCGCCGTGCTGGCCCGGTCGCGCGCAATTCTTACACGCGCTTAAAGATCGCCTTCCAGCGGACACGATGCGCGGCCTATAATGAGGCCACGTTTCGTTTGGGGAATTCATGATCCGCCGCGCCATTCCGTTCGACACCGGGACCATTCATTTCGTCGGTATCGGCGGCATCGGCATGTCCGGTATCGCCGCCGTGATGAAGAATCTCGGCTATGATGTCAGCGGCTCCGACGCCAAGGACGGCGCCAATATCGAACGCTTGCGCGCCCAAGGCATTCAAATCTCGATCGGCCATAAAGCTGAGAACGCGGCCAACGCCGGCGTTATCGTCATCTCGTCGGCGATCAAGGACGGCAATCCGGAAGTTGACGCCGCTCGCCAGCGCGGCGCGCCGATTGTGCGGCGTGCAGAGATGCTGGCCGAGATCATGCGGCTGAAATGGACCGTCGCCATCGGCGGCACGCACGGCAAGACGACGACGACCTCGATGGTCGCGGCTTTGCTCGATGCCGGCCAAAAAGACCCGACCGTCATCAATGGCGGCATCATCAACGCTTACGGCGCCAACGCCCGCATGGGCGAAGGCGAGTGGATGGTGGTCGAGGCCGACGAAAGCGACGGCACGTTCACGCGTCTGCGTGCAACCGCAGTCGTCGTCACCAACATGGATGCTGAGCATCTCGATCATTACGGCTCGGTCGAAGCCATGAACGCGGCGTTCCAGACGTTCGTTGAGAACATTCCGTTCTATGGCTTTGCAGTGATGTGCCTCGATCACCCGCAGGTGCAGGCGCTCGCGGCGCAAGTGCGCGACCGCCGGATCATTTCCTACGGCTTCAATCCGCAAGCTGATGTGTGCGCCGTGAACGTGCGCCCGTCGCGGGATGGTTCGACGTTCGATGTCGTCGCGCGCAAGAAGGGCGAAGGTCCGGGCGTTACGATGCACGATCTCTTCTTGCCGGTTGCGGGCCGTCACAACGTCCAGAACGCGGTGGCTGCTATCGCGGTCGCGCGTGAACTTGGTGTGACGGATGCTGGCATTCGCACAGGCCTGAAGAAATTCGCCGGCGTGAAGCGTCGCTTTACGACGACGGGCTATTGGAACGAAGTCCGCATTGTTGATGATTACGGTCATCACCCGGTTGAAATCGCCGCCGTGCTCTCCGCCGCGCGCGAAATGACGGAAGGCCGCGTGATCGCTGTTGTGCAGCCACACCGTTACTCGCGCTTGCGCGATCTGTTCCAAGAATTCTCGACGTGCTTCAACGACGCGGACATCGTTGCCGTCGCCGATGTGTATTCGGCCGGCGAGACACCGATTGACGATGTGAATTCTGATGCGCTGGCGATCAGTTTGAAGAGCCACGGTCACCGCGATGCGCGGCGTATTGCGAGCTTCGACAATCTTCCGGACCTAGTGCGGGCTGAGGCCAGGCCGGGCGATATTGTCGTGTGCCTGGGTGCGGGCGACATCACGGTGTACGCGAACGCGCTGCCAGCGAAGCTCGGCGCGGCTGTTGCATAGCGGTGGACGAAATCGATCCAACGAAGAAGAAGGGGTGTGCGATCGCCGCTGTCTGCATCGCAATCGCGGGGCTTCTCTTCGTCGCCTTCATGACGGCATTGCCCTACGTCGCCGAACGCTGTTCGCCGGGCGCGCGCGCCTACTGCTTCAACTGATTTCCCGATCGTCATTCCGGGGCTCGCGGAGCGAGAGCCCGGAACCCAGGGCAATCGACGCAGTGTCGGCTCATGGGTTCCGGATCGCGCCTGTGGCGCGTCCGGAATGACGGACAGAGTGATGCTCGTAAGTCGTTCATCGCTCGCTCATCCCAACCCCCGCACAAGATCGTTCCATGACCAAACTCCTGCCCCTAACCGCACTCGCCCTGGCGCTCGCCCTTTCCGCGTGCGCAAGCGCCGCCGCGCCGTCGCAGCAAGGTGAGGTGACGCGTGTGCTCTCCACCACGTCGTTCGGCATGTGTGTTGGCTATTGCACGACGGAGCTTGAAATCACCGAAGGCCAAGCTGTGCTCACGCGTCTGGCGCGTGGCGGCCGCGGCGCGCCTAACTCGCTGCCGCCTCAACGCTATTCTATGCCGCTGAGCACAAGCGAGTGGCAGGACATCCAGCGCCTCGCCTCGGCTGCCGATTTTGATGCGTTGCCTGACGTCGTAGGTTGTCCCGATTGCGCCGACGGCGGCGCGGAAGGTCTGACGGTTGAGGATGCGGCAGGCGCCGAGAGCGTGTCGCTCGAATTCCGCGCCAATGTTCGCGAGGTTCAGCCGCTGCTCACCCGCGTCCGCGCCATCCGCGACCGGCTGATGCCCGCGAGCTAAGGTAATCCACAGCGAAACGATTGACCCGGGCTGCGACTCTGCGCAGCCCGGATGCATGCCTGATACAGCTCACCGCGCCCCGAAGCCGCTGCGTGCAGCCGTCATCTATGATTTCGACGGCACCCTCGCGCGCGGCAATCTGCAGGAACACTCGTTCATTCCCGACCTCGGGATCGATCACGACGTGTTCTGGAAGGACGTGAAGCGTCTGGCCAAGACATCCGACGCCGACGAAATTCTCGTCTACATGCAGCAGATGATAGAGCGATCGCGCAAGCTCGGCAAATCGGTGACGCGCGATCATTTGCGCCAGCACGGGTCGGAGCCGTCGTTCTTTGATGGTGTCGAGAGCTGGTTCGCGCGTATCGACTCATTCGCGCAGGATCAGAACCTCGAACTCGATCACTACATCGTCTCGTCGTGTATCGAGGAGATGATCGAGGGCTGTTCGATCTATCCGCACTTCAAGCGCGTGTTCGCGTCGCGCTTTATCTATAATGAGAAGGGCGAGGCGGTGTGGCCGGCGGTTGCGGTCAACTACACCAACAAGACGCAGTTTCTCTTCCGCATCAATAAAGGCATCGAGAACGTCTGGGACACGCAAGCAATCAATCGCTGGATGCGCCCGGAAGAACGTCCGCTGCCGTTCGAGCGCATGATCTTTATCGGCGATGGCGATACCGACATTCCGTCGATGAAGATGGTGACGGATCAGGGCGGCACGGCCGTTGCCGTGCTTGATCCGGATCGGTGGAACGATCCGCTAAAGGTGAGTCACATTCACTTGCTGATCGCGGAAGATCGCGTGAACTACGTGGCGCCGGCTGACTACCTTCCCGGCAGCCAGCTCGACGTCATCGTAAAAGGCGCATTGCAGCGCATTGCGTTGCGCGCAGGTCTGCCGATCGCGTCCTGATCAGCTGCCTTGAACTGGTTCCGGTGCGCGGGCGATTGATTGCACTGGGTAAGTGCGCTGCGGTTCGCCGCCGATGATTTCGACACCATTGCCATTGCCGGTACAGATCGAGCCGGTGGTCGAGCGAATGGCAATGTTTTGCGTCCAATCCAGATCACGCGCGTTGAAGAGCGTCGTCAGGCGATAGCGGTCGCTGCCGGCGCGAACTTCGACGGTGCTGTTGTCGATGACACTGTAGCCACTCACGGTGCTCGCAAAGAAGCAATCGCGCGCGGCGGCGTCTTGGGTCGCGCCTTCAGTGGCGCAGGCAGAGAGCGCAAACGCTGCCGCGAGAGCGAGAAGAGAAGTTCGCATGAGTGCCTCCTTATGAGCCGCTGGGCGCATCGGCCTCGGCCGGCGCGCGCGTTACGGAATTGACGAAGAACGAGCGTCGATCGCGGCCGCCAAGGATCTCAACGCCAGCGCCGCCGCCGGTGCAAACGAAGCCGCCCGGCGCGTCGATCGCTATGCGCGACGAATAGTCGAGCGCGTTTTCGATGGGGGTGACGGTGGTTAGGTGGTAGCGCTGCTGATCGCTGATGCGGACGAGTATGGTGCGATCATCGACCACTTCGTAGCCGCGCACGCTGCGGACATAAAAGCAATCGCGCCCGTCTGCGCTTTGCTGCGCCGTCGTGCTGGCGCAGGCGGTCAGTGCGATCGCACCGGCGATGGCGATCAATCCATTGCGGATCATGGGTAGAACCTCCAAGTGAGCCCGGCCGGCGTGGCGCGAGATGAGTATGTTACGGGCCACAGCCGCTTTCTCAGCCCCCTGAAGCATGACATAGCCATTCAACAATGAGTGATATCGACCTGCCGCCCGTGCGCGGCCAGCTGCTTAAAGGCGAAAGCCTGGCGCCCTTCACTTGGTTCCGGGTGGGCGGGCCCGCGGACGCGCTATTCCTGCCGGCGGATGCGGATGACCTCGCGCAGTTTCTGGCGAACCTGTCGCATGACGTACCGATCCTGCCGATTGGCGTCGGGTCGAACATGATCGTCCGCGACCACGGTGTGGCGGGCGTGGTGATCCGCTTGGCGGGTCGCCAGTTCGCGCAGATCGAACCGCTTGGCGACGCGCGCATCAAAGCGGGCGCAGGCGCTCTGGATTCGATGGTGGCGAAAGGCGCTGCGAAAGCGGGCTTCGCCGGCCTGGAGTTTTATGTCGGCGTGCCAGGCACGGTTGGCGGTGCGCTGACGATGAATGCTGGTTGCTATGGTCGCGAGACGACGGACATCTTGGTTGAAGCAACGGCGCTCGATCGCAAAGGCCATCGTGTGACGCTCGCCCATGCCGATTTCGGTTTCACCTATCGCCACAACGCGCTGCCCGAAGGCTACATCTTTCTCGACGCCACCTTTCAAGGAACGCCGGGCGAACCGGAAGAGATTAGCGCGCGGATGGCGGAGATCACGGCCAAGCGCGAAGGCTCGCAGCCGATCCGTGAAAAGACTGGTGGCTCGACATTCAAAAATCCGATCGGTCCTGATGGGTCGAAGCTCTCGGCTTGGATGCTGAATGACGAAGCCGGAATGCGCGGCTATCGGCGCGGCGGTGCGCAGGTGAGCGAAAAGCACGCGAACTTCTTGATCAATACCGGCGACGCAACAGCGGCTGATATTGAGGGCCTCGGCGAAGATGTGCGCGCCGCAGTGAAAGCCAAGCACGGCATTGAGCTTGAGTGGGAAATCAAGCGGATCGGGCGTTCGCAATAGCGAAGCGCTGCGATGCGGCGTTTCGGCGCCGTATCGCCCAGAATTTGCGGCGCTCCGGAGTGGCTTTTCGGCCCGCGTGGCTCTAAACCCCGCGCAAACAACGGATCGGCCCCAATGAATCTCAAACCGAACATCCTCGCCGCGATTGGCAAGACGCCGCTCGTCAAGCTCAACAAGATTGTGCCGAAGGACTCGGCTGAGATCTGGGTGAAGTGCGAATATCTGAACCCGGCCGGTTCGATCAAAGACCGCATGGCCGCTTACATTATCGAGCGCGCTGAAGAAGCTGGCATCCTGAAGCCGGGCGGGCTCATCGTTGAGAACACGTCGGGCAATACCGGCCAAGGCCTTGCGATGGCGGCGGCGGTGAAAGGCTATCGCTGCATCTTCACGATGCCGGACAAGATGAGCAAGGAGAAGCAAGACTCTCTCCGCGCATACGGCGCCGAAGTCATCATCACGCCGACTGACGTGCCTGGCGATTCACCGGAGCACTACGTCAACGTCGCCAAGCGCATCGCCGAAGAGAAGGGCGCGTTTTACGTCGATCAGTATCACTCGCAGTGGAACATCGAGGCGCACTATCACTCAACCGGCCGCGAAATTTTTGAAGATACGGATGGCGGCAAGTTTGACGCCTTCGTCGGCGGCACCGGTACGGGCGGTACGGTCTCCGGCGTCGGCCGCTTCTTCAAAGAGCATGCGCCGCATGTGAAGATCATCGGCGCCGACCCGCTGGGTTCGGTGCACTATCATCTCTTCCACACTAAGACGCTGCCGACGGCGCACGTCTATATGGTCGAAGGCATCGGCGAGGACATCGAATGCCGCGCCATGGATTTCTCCGTCGTTGACGACATGCGCCAAGTGAACGATCGCGACAGCTTCATGCTGGCGCGTCGCTTGGTGAAGGAAGAAGGCCTCTTCTGCGGCGGCTCGTCGGGCTCGAACATGGCGGTGGCGCTTGAGATCGCCAAGGAGCTTGGACCGGGCAAGGTGGTCGTCACCGTGCTGCCGGATCACGGCAACCGCTACATTTCGAAATTCCTCTCCGACGTTTGGATGAAGGAGCACGGCTTCAACGAAACCGCGCGCGAGATGGGATTTGTCGAAGAATTGCTGAAGGGCCGCACCGGTAAGCCGATCACGGCGGACGCTGAGGCGCCGCTGCGCACTATCGTCAATCTCATGCGCGAGAATGGCGTCAGCCAAGTTCCGCTGATCGAACGCGGCAAGCTCAACGCTATCGTCCACGAGAGCGATATTTTGGCGAAGATGCAGTCGAAGGACTTCAGCCTTGACGCGCCGGCCAAGTCTGTCGCGTCGCCGATCGCTGGTCTTATCTATCCGAAGGCGCGCATCGAAGAGCTCTTCCACATTTTCGCGACCGATCACGTCGCGGTGGTGGTGGACGCGTCGAATGTCGTTGGCGTCGTTTCGAAGATCGATCTGATCGAGCATCTCGCAGGCAAGGGCCGCTAAGCCATGCACCACAACAAACGCTTCGCCACCCGCGCCATCCATGCCGGTCAGCGCCCCGATCCCACGACGGGCGCGATCATGACGCCGGTCTATCAAACCTCGACCTACGTCCAGCAAAGCCCTGGCGTGATCATCGATGATTACGATTATGCGCGCTCGGCTAACCCGACGCGCAAGGCGCTGGAGGAGAACATCGCGTCACTCGAAGGCGGGCGTCACGGCATGATGTTCGCGTCTGGTCTCGCGGCGTTGGCGGCGTGCGTGCATTTGCTGCAGAGCGGCGATCACGTTGTGCTCTGCGATGACGTTTATGGCGGTACGTTCCGCACGCTCGATAAGGTCTTCAAGCAGTTCGGCATTACCTACACGCGCGTCGACATGACCGATCTCGACGCGACAGAGGCGGCATTCACGGCAAAGACCAAGCTCTGCTGGATCGAAACGCCGACCAATCCGCTGCTGAAAATCATCGATATCCAAGCTGTGTCGCGCATCGCCAAGGCAAAGGGCGCGATCGTCGGCGTTGACAATACGTTCGCATCGCCAGTCCTGCAGAACCCGCTCTCGCTTGGCGCAGACATCGTGCTGCACTCATGCACCAAATATATCGGCGGCCACTCGGACGTGATTGGTGGCGTGCTCGTCGCCAATGATGACGACATCGCGCAGCGTTTGAAGTTCACGCAGAACGCCGTCGGCGCTGTAATGGCGCCGTGGGATGCGTTCTTGCTGTTGCGCTCGACCAAGACGCTACAGGTGCGCGTGCAGCGCCATTGCGATAATGCGACCAAGATTGCGGATTTCCTTGCCGCGCAGCCGCAGATCGAGCGCGTGATTTATCCTGGCCGCACCGATCACCCGCAGCACGAGATCGCTAAGAAGCAAATGATCGGCGGCTATGGCGGCATGATCACGACGACGCTGAAGGGCGGCTTGCCGGCCGCGCGTTCATTCCTGGAACGCGTGAAGCTCTTCTCGCTGGCGGAATCACTCGGCGGTGTTGAATCGCTCATCGAGCATCCGGCGATCATGACGCACGCCTCGATCGATAAGCCGCTGCGCGAAGCGCTCGGCATCACTGATGGCTTAGTGCGCCTCTCCGTTGGCATCGAGGATGTCGAAGACCTGATCGAAGATCTGCGCGAAGCTCTGGGCTAAGGCGCGAGCGCGATGACGGATGTGTTCATCTCGTACAAACGGGAAGACCACGTTCGCGTCGATCGTCTGGCGAGCCTGCTCAAAGAATTTCATCTGTCCGTCTGGCACGACGCTGCGCTCGGCGCCGGCGAGAAGTGGCATGAGCGGATCATGGGCGTGGCCGAGAAGGCCAAGTGCATCGTCGTCTGTTGGACGGATGAAGCGGCGCAGTCGCGATGGGTGCGCAATGAGGTTGAAGTTGGCTTGCGTCGTGACGTGCTTGTGCCCGCGGTTTGGGCGCCGTGCGATCCGCCCGCGCACCTCGCTCATTTGCACATGGCGAATATGACCGATTGGGCGGGCGGCAATGACCATAAGGGCTTGCTGCAACTGGCCGAAGGCATGGAGCGGCTCGTTGGTCACAAGTTGGCGGCGAAGCTGAAAGAGCGCGCCGGCGGCGAGAACCCCGAAGTCGTCGCACGGCTGCGTGCTTTGTTGGTGCGCACAGCGCGCAAGGGTGGTGAGCCGATCAGCTATCGCAAGGCGTTCGGCACCGTCGCAAGCGCCTGGGCACGCGGCACGAAGACATCATTCGAGGCGCTCTATGGCGCGCTCGACGCGATTGCCGATCAGAATCGCGCGCGCCGTGAGCCGCCTCTGTTCGCGTTGGTGGTCAGTAAAGAAGGCGTGCCGGGCCGCGGCTATTTCCAGAAGCATTGCTTTTTGGAGGGCGCTGATAGCGACGAAGCGCGCACGTTGCACGCTGCGCATTTGAAGCGCGTCTACGAGTACGCCTGGCCAAACGATCCGTGACTTAGGGCGCGAGCGCCGCGAGCTTGCTGGCTTCGGCGTAGAAGCTGTTGGCGGCCTGATCGATCGGTCCGGCCACCCGCGCGTCGCGTTGATAGAAGTACCCCGTCGCCCCGATCGCCAGTATCGTCAGCGTCAGGGCGATCGCGAAGCCGCGGCTGTTCTTCTCTTTCATGGAAGCAGACTCCTGGGGCGCCGCCAGCGCGCTTGGGGCGAACGCCGAGCGTGGCATGGCGCGCTTGGTGCGCGGTGCGGGCCTTCGCACCTCTTTCCGCGCGATCGCGAGCGGTCGCGCTGTGGGATGGAGCAAGCGTCGCCACGCGTCTTGATCTGCGCGGCCGCGCGGCAAGCGCGAGAGCTTTGCGCCGCGTACGGGCGGCGGCGCAGCGTCCAAGCGAATGCACACGAGTTTCCCCGCCGCATGCGCACGGCGCGCCGCCGCCCTGAGCGCAGGCGTCCCCCACGCTGCGCGAGACCAGAGCATCACGATCTTGTCGCCCCGCGTACGCGGACCGAGCGCGCTGACCTCATAACCAAGCGCGCCGAGCTTCGCGGCGACGGTTCGCGCTTGGGAAGCGGCGGCTTCGGGGTAGGCGAGCAAGATGCGAGATGTCATCGCATCTGTGCTGGCCTTTGCGCGCAGCGCCGCCAAGGCGGTCAACGCTGCGCGCTTTGGGATAAGGAGCGGGCGCCCATTTCACGGGCGCTCCGCCAGTTTTTCAGACAGTGGCGTGTTTAGACGCACGTCTCCGGCAGCGTCGGATCGAGGCCAATCATCGGCCGCAACGACACCGGGTCAGCAGCCACTGGGTTGGGTTCGTCGGAGATCGCCACTGCCGTGACGTTGGCGATGCGCCACTCGCCGTCGGCGCGGCGGCACATATCCCAGGTGAGGATCATGCCACCGGGAATGCCGTCGTATCCAAAGCGCGTGCTGATCTCTGTAAGGCGCGGTTCGGCGTGTTGGCCGACTGCGTAACGAATGTCGTCAACTTCGGGATCGATCGCCCACGAGCGATAGTCGAAGTCGATGCGCTCGGCTTCAGGGCTGGTCGCGTTCGCGGCGAGGGCGTTGGCCATTTCTTGCGTGAACCAGACGCTAAGATATTCCGCATCGCTTGAGAGCGGGCCTGAATCGTAAAGTGCTGCAACGACTGGCATCGGTCCCATGTCGACGCCGTTGTGCTCAGCCGGTTGCGTGCACGCAGCGGCGAGGACCGCCAGTGCGAGTGCGGTAAGGCGCATTAATTTGTCCTGTTAGATTGAGTTCGCGGCGCAGAGCGACGCGCTGCGGCGCGTGCGGGCAGTGAACGCGCATTAACGTGAACAGGTGCGCCGCGCCTAACGTCATCACAGTTTGCGGTAGGTGCGCTCGTCGTTTGTTAGCTCTGCAGCGGGAAAATGCTGGCGCGAGGCCGCTGCGCGCTCACGTTTTGCTCATCATGGTGAATGCCGCGCTCATGCAACTTAGCGCAAATTTACCATAAAAATCAGCAACTAAAGTGCGCGTCATCATCATGCCTTAACCGCGATGCGTTTCATTATGACACTCCGGACTGAGCGCAGAAAAAGCGTACGGCCGGGTTGGTGGTTTGGTTGGTGAGGCGCGAATGGCCCGGGTGGCGGTGCTTCTTGGGGGCTTAAGCCCCGAGCGTCCTGTGAGCTTAAGCTCGGGCGCTGGTTGCGCGGCTGCGCTGCGCAGACTTGGTCACGATGTGATCGAGATCGATCCTCAGAATCCGAACTGGATTTCGGATCTGCAGGCCGCGCGCGTCGATAAAGTTTTCAACGCACTGCACGGTGAGTGGGGCGAAGATGGGCGCACGCAAGGCGTGCTCGACTATCTTCAGCTGCCATACACGCATTCCGGTTGCCTCCCGTCCGCGCTGGCAATGGACAAAGACAAGTCGAAGGCCGTGTTCGCGCAAGCGGGCCTACCGCTCGCCAATGGCAAGCTGATGCATCGCCTCGAAGCCGCGAAAGCGCATCCGATGCCGGCGCCTTATGTTGTGAAGCCGAACGCGCAGGGCTCGTCTGTCGGCATCTTTATCGTGCGCGAAGGCGCGAACCGTCCGCCAGAGCAATTGCTCGATCCGGATTGGACGTTCGGCGAGGAAGTGCTCGTCGAAGAGTTTATCGACGGTAAGGAATTGACCGTCGCTGTGATGCACGGGCGCGGCGCGCTGGCGGTCACTGAGATTTTCATCACCAGCGATGGTGATTGGTACGATTTCGACGCCAAGTACTCGAGCGGCGGCTCGCGCCACGTTGTGCCGGCTGACATTCCTGCTGACGTTGCCGAGCAATGCATGCGCGCCGCTGAAGCAGCGCACCGCGCGCTCGGCTGCCGCGGCGTGACGCGTTCTGATTTCCGCTACGATCCGAAACGCAATCGCCTGGCGCTGCTCGAAGTGAACACGCAGCCCGGCATGACGCCGACTTCGCTGACGCCCGAACAAGCCGGCCATGTCGGCATGTCTTACGATGAGCTCGTCGCCTGGATCTTGGAGGACGCATCATGGCCGCGGTAAAAGCGCGCCGCGGTCGCGGCCAAGAACCCCAACGTGGCGGTAAGCGCCGTGGTCCGACGCGTGCGAGTGGACCGTCGCCACACGAGTCGATGCCGCGCATTGCGCGCATCAAGCTCTCAGGCGGTCTCTCGAACGACGACGTGCAAGTCACGCCGCGTAGCTTAGTGTTGGCGCTGACCGGCGCTGTGCTGTTCATCGGTGCAGGCATTGCCGGCGCTGCTTGGCTGGGTTCGTCGCTGTTCGACTATCGCGAAGCGTTCGCGCGCGGCGCTGATGGCGTTGCGGCAAACGCAGGCTTCGAGATTGCCAATGTGGAAGTCGCCGCCATTGATGGCGCGCCTGCAATCTCGCCGCAACGCGCGGCGGAAGTGCGTGCGCTGATCGTGCCGGAAGGGCGCCAATCTGTTCTTTCGCTCGATCCGCGAGATGTGCAGACTCGCATTGAGAGCCTTGACTGGGTCGCATCCGCGCGCGTGCGCCGCTTGTGGCCGTCGACCATGGTTGTCGAAGTGCAGCGCCGCCAGGAATACGCGGTTTGGCAAGAGGACGGCGAAGTTTCCGTCATCGATGTGAACGGTGAGCGCTTGCTGGCCGAGCGCGCTGCTGATCATCCGGATCTGCCGTTGGTGATTGGCGCGGGCGCTGGCCCTGCTGTCGAGCCGCTGTTGATTGCGCTCGAAAGCTTGCCGCAAGTGCGTGAGCGCTTGCAGTCGATCACGCGCGTCAGCGATCGCCGCTGGAATATCGAACTGATGTCGGGCGCCATTGTTGCGCTGCCTGAGCAGGGCGCCGCGGACGCGCTGGTGCGCTTGGAGCGTTTGCAATCGCAGCATGCTCTGCTCGATCGTCCGCTAAGCCACATCGATATGCGCGTGCCGCATCGTATGGCCGTGCGCGTACATCCGACGCTGGCCGGTGGCCCGCGTATGCTGTTGGGGGGCGCGTAATGGCTGCTCTCGCCAAGCATCAGGACGATGACGTTCTCGAACTGACCGTACCGGCGCCGCTCGTCGCGGTGCTCGATGTCGGTGTTTCCAAAACAGTTTGCCTCGCCGCCCGCCGCGACCCGGTGCTCGATATGCATCCGGACCGTCCGCTGCGCGTACTCGGCGTAGGCCACCAGACCGCGCCCGCCATCGCCAGCGGCAAACCTGCGGATTTCGACGCCTGCGCGCGCGCAATCGAGGTTGCTTTGGCCGAGGCCGCCGCCATGGCGGGCGCGCCCATTTCTCGGGTCGTGGCGTCTTACGCCGGCCCCGGCATCAGCTCACAGATCGTGCGCGGCGCTGTGCGCGTGAAAGGCCAAGTGATCACTGGCCGCGACGTCGAGAACGCGCTGAACGCGGCGATGCAAGCCATCCCGACACCGCAGCTCACCTTCATGCACGTCGAGCCGCTCGCTTACTCGATCGATGATGGCGAGAACATCGCCGATCCGCACGGCCATGCCGGCAAGATGCTGGCGGTTGAAGCGTGCGTGGTGACTGCGCCGACCGACGCTTTGAATGCGCTGAAGGCTTGCGTGCGCCATGCCGGCGCTGAAGTCGAAGAGATCATTGCTGCGCCGAAGGCTGCGGCGATGGCGGCGCTGACTGACGAAGAGCGCCAGGAAGGCGCCGTGCTTATTGATTTGGGCGCGGGCACGACCGGCATCGCGGCTTACGTCGATGACACTTTGGTGCATTGCGAGACTCTGGCCGTCGGCGGCGTGCGCTTGACGCGCGACTTGGCGGCGAAGCTGCAAACGACATTCGCTGCGGCAGAGCGGGTAAAGCTGCATTTTGGCGCTGTCGGCAATGCGTGCGATCCGCGTGAAGCGGTAGCGGCGCCAAGACTTGGCGCGGACGGACGCTTGGAAGCATCGACCGCTTTGCGTGGCGCCATCTCCGATACGATGACGCCGCGGCTTTATGAAATGTTGCTGATGGTGCGCGATCGCCTTGCGCGTGCTGGGCTCTCCGGCGCCGACGGTCCGCAACGCGCGGTGCTGGTTGGCGGTGGCGCGACCATTCCGGGCGTGCGCGATCTGGCGATTGAGGCGCTCGGCATGCCTGTGCGATTGGGCCGTCCGTTCGATCTCTGCGGTTTCGATCATAGCGATGTCGGCCCGGCCTACGCGACCAGCGCAGGCTTGCTGCGCTCGCGTTTGGACGGACCGGAGCTGGATATTGTCGACGAAGGCTTTGCGCCGTCGCTCGGCCAAGCCGCCGCCATGGTCAAGAACGCCGTCCACGACATGTGGAATTGGCTGCGCGTGAACTTCTGAGTTCGGCGCAAAAGAGAACGCCGGCGTTTCCGCCGGCGTTCGATGGTCCCAAGACCAAACTTTAAGCTTCAGCGTCCGCCATCAAGCCGCGCGAGGCGGCTTGCTTACGCATCGCCTTTTGCAGCTTTTCGAAAGCGCGGACTTCGATCTGACGCACGCGCTCGCGGCTGACATTGTACGTTACGGACAACTCCTCCAGCGTCGCCGGTTCATCCTTCAAGCGGCGCTCTTGGATGATGTGGCGCTCGCGCTCGTTCAGTTCGCTCATCGCTTCCTGGAGAAGCGTCATGCGCTCGCTGAATTCCTGATTGTCGGCCAGGCGCGTTTCCTGGGTGCCTTCGGTTTTATCGTCGGCCAGCCAGTCCATCCATTCGCTGTCGCCTTCGCCGCCGGCGCCACCGATTGGCGCGTTGAGGCTTGCATCGCCACCACCGCCCATACGGCGGTTCATGGAGACGACTTCCTCTTCGGTCACCGCGAGTTTGTGCGCGATGGACGCGACGTGTTCGGGGCGCAGATCGCCTTCTTCGAGCGCCTGCATCTCGCCTTTCATGCGGCGCAGGTTGAAGAAGAGCTTCTTCTGTGCGGCGGTGGTGCCCATTTTCACGAGCGACCACGAACGCAGGATGTATTCCTGGATCGAGGCGCGGATCCACCACATCGCGTAGGTCGCGAGGCGGAAGCCCTTATCCGGATCGAACTTCTTCACAGCCTGCATGAGGCCGACATTGCCTTCGGAGATCACTTCTCCGATCGGTAGGCCATAGCCGCGATAGCCCATCGCGATCTTCGCGACGAGGCGCAGGTGTGACGTAACGAGTTTATGGGCGCTCTCGGTGTCGCCGTGTTCCTGCCAGCGCTTGGCCAGCATGAACTCGTCTTCTTTCGTGAGCATAGGAAACTTACGGATCTCCGAGAGATACCGTTGCAAGCCTTGCTCAGGCGACAGAGCGAGCGTTAGCGCAGTGGATGCCATGTAGCTTTAAACCCCTCCAAGGGCGGCGCCGTTTCCGGCCTCGCATGGACTACGTCCGAGAGGCGGCTTCGGTTGCCCGTGAGCCTCTATATAGGGAGCCGTTCAAGGCCTTGCAGGGGCCCCGATTTGACCAAGCCGAGACTATCTCAAGGCCGAGAACAAATCAAGAACTATATTGTTCGCGGAGTGAAACGAATTCAACCTATAGAATCACCGGCGGAACGCCTTGGCATTGGCCTATAGGTCTTGTGTTTCGGCCTTGCGGCCGAGCGGCAGCGTCTCGGCGATCGCCCACACGCACGCCGCCACAGTCAGGCCGGCCAGACCCCAGCGCAGGCCCAAATCTATAGTGCTGACGAAGACCTGTTCGTTGGCGCCCCAGAGCTGCAGCGAGAGGGCGTGAATGCGGCCGTCGCCGGGGTCGGCCACGCGAGGCAAGCCCTGGAACATGTGCACGTCGTTGAGCGTGAAGAGGCCCAGCGCGACCACGGCCGCGAGCACGCGCTCAGCGTTTGCGAAAACGTTCGGCATGATTGGATCGCCCGATAAACCTACAGCGATCGAAGACTAGTGCGCGCCGCACATTCGCGGGAGAGGCGTTTTACATGTTCCGCGCAGGAACCACTCAGTTGGAGCGGCGGCGTACCACATCTTCTTCGCGGAAGGGCGGCGCCTCGCACGGCCCGCCCATATTGGCGTCCCTACAAATTTGTTCGGCGGAGCGTGAAGGTGGCGGAGGCCGTGTGCCGAATGGCACGCACGCGGCGACGCCCGCGCCGGCCCCCGGCGGGCCATCGCGGACGCAACTCGGCATCACCAACGTCTCGCGTTCGGCCTGCGTGTAGATCTGATCGAGGTCAGGCTCTGGCGGCTCGTAGAAATCGCCGCCGACAGGCAACTGACCGCGCGGATCGTCCGGATTGGGCGCCGGTTCTCGTGGGCAATTTGCGGGGCGGCGGCCGCGGGGACGGAAGCAGGCGAGCATGCTGGATAGCTGTTGCTGATCGACGCTCACGGGTGCGTTTGGCGTCGTTGGCGTTGAGGGTGTGTTGGGGCGCTGTTGCGGTTGACGCTGCGGACGATCCGGGTCGCGCCGTTCGGGATTTGGCGCGATTACTACGTTGATGACGTTGGGACCCAGGCTCTCGAAGATCGTCGTGCGCGATGAGAGAACGAGTAAGACGCACGCAATGCTGACGACGAGCGCGCTCGCCACCATGCTCAGCGCGCGCCGACGCAGATGAGTCTGATCCCCCTCGCCCATGGGGAGCGTCGGTCGCCGCCAAATGCGGCGAAATTTGCGCTACAAGCGCCGCAGGACGTCGAGCAGCGCGGAAATGTCTGCGGGCAGCGCGCTTTCGAAGCGGAGGTCTTCGCCGCTGACCGGATGTTTGAAGCCGAGCACCGCCGCATGCAGGGCTTGGCGCGGGAAGGCGGCGACCGCTTCTGCGGCTTCCTCTGCGTGAGCGCCTTCGGCTTTGAAGGCGCGTTGTTTGCCGTAGAGCTGATCGCCGATGAGCGGCGCGCCGAGATTGGTGAGGTGCGCGCGGATTTGGTGCGTGCGGCCGGTGTGCAGGCGGCACTCCAGAAGAGCCGCAGCGGGCCGGCCGATAGAAGCGCCAGCCTGTTGTCCGAATGTCTCCACGGTCCAGTAATCCGTGACGGCGCGCTTTCCCGATCCACTATCGGGATTGCGTGCGACGACATATTTGCGCCGATCCTCACCGGAGCGCACCAGCACGTTTTCGATGCGCGCGCTGCGATCCTTCGGCGCGCCGCGCGTCACGGCGTAATAGACGCGCTCAAGATCGTGCTTTGCAAAAAGCTTCGCCAGCCCTTGGTGCGCGACGTCGTGCTTGGCGACGACGACGAGCCCGGTCGTATCTTTGTCGATGCGATGGACGATGCCGGGCCGGGCGACGCCGCCAATGCCGGAAAGGCTATCGCCGCAATGGGCGAGCAGGGCGTTGACGAGTGTGCCGCGCATCGAGCCGGGCGCGGGGTGCATCGCCATGCCGGAGGCTTTGTCGATGACGATGAGGTCGGCGTCTTCGTAGACGACATTGATCGGCAGCGTTTCCGGCTGCGGCGCGGCGGGTTCGGGCGGCGGCAGCGTGATTTCGTAGCGGGCGCCGGCGCGAGGCTTGTCCTTCGCGTGCGTCACCGGTGCGCCGTCGACGCTCAGTTTGCCCGCGCCGATCAAGCCTTGCACGCGCGAGCGCGAGATGTCCGGCCAGAGCTTGGCCAGCCAGGCATCGACGCGATCGCCAGCGTCCGCTGGCGCAACCGCGGAGCGGGTTTCGCCGGGGGCTTGGTGTTCTTCTTCGTCGCTCACGGCGGCGCTTCTATCGGCCCAATCACGCCTCGTCATCCCGGGGCTCGCAGAATGCGAGAACCCGGGACCCAGGGGCCAGCGTCGAGTGAGTTGCCCCCGGGGTCCCGGATCGCGCTTCGCGCGTCCGGGATGACGACTTGTGTGCCGCGCGCGCGTGTTGATAGTGCCCGCATGAAGCGCTTTCTCATCACGACTGCCGTCATCGCCGCGCTGATCGCGATTTATGTCGCGGCGTTTTTGACGGTGAATCATCAGGTCGCCTCGACTGCCGCCGATATCGAGCGCGAGCCCGCGACTGATCTGCAGGTGGCTGGCGACACACTTGAGCTGCTCGACTGGAATGTCGGCTATGGCGGATTGGGACGCGGTAGTGATTTCGTCGCCGACGGCGGAGAGCACATGTTTCCGCCATCGCGCGAAGCGGTGCGGACGAATGTCTCCGGCATCGAGGCCTTCTTGGCGCAGCGTAGCGCCGATGCCGATATCGTGGTCATGCAGGAGCTCGCGCGTGCAGGGCCGGTGAATTACTGGATCAATCTGCGCGACCGCGTCGAGCATGCGCTGCGCGATCGCGACAATACATTCTATCCAGATTTTCGCACGCGGTTGATGCCGTGGCCGCTGCGGCTCGATCATGGTCAGGCGCTTTATTCGAACTCCGCTGTGGCGGAGACCGGGTTGGTTGCTTTGCCGGCGGAGGATAGCGGTATCTTCGGCGTGCGCCGCCGTTATGGCTCGCCGTTCGTGCGGCTCGCAGGCGATGCGAACTGGACGATTGCGAGTGTGCACCTGGCGGCGTTCGATGAAGATGCGACAGTGCGTACGCGACAGCTGCATGAACTGATGGCTTGGGCGCAGGCGGAATATGCGAGCGGGCGGCGCGTCGTGATCGCGGGCGATTGGAATTTCCAGATCGCCGAGACCGATTTTCCGCACACCACCGATGAGCGTTTCCTGTTTTGGCTTTTCCCATTCCCACAGGACGCTCTGCCGGAGGGCTGGCGCATTGCGGCGGACGCCTCGATCCCGAGCGTGCGTACAAATCACAAGCCTTACGTGGCCGGGGAGAATTACGTCACCACCATCGACGGCTACATCGTGTCGCCAAACGTCGAGGTGCTTGAGGTGAACGGTTACGACCTAGGGTTCGAGTACACGGACCACCAACCCGTGAGAATTCGGGTGCAGGCGCGGCGCTAGTCGCGCGGCATTTGCGGCGTCCGGAAATTTGCGCTCTAACCCTCCCCGGAGGACGACGCATGACGAAACGGGGATGGACGCGCCGCGGCGCGCTGCTGGCGACGACGGGCGCGGTTGCCGCGTGCGGTGTGCAGAATGTCGAAACGCCCGCCTATGAAGGCGAAGTTGGCTTTGTGCATGGCGTCGCCTCGGGCGATCCGAAGCAGGATCGCGTCATCATCTGGACGCGCGTGTCGCCGGTGAATTCGGGCGCGGTGCCGGTGCGTTGGATCGTGTCGCGCAATCGTGAACTCACCGACGTTGTGAAGACCGGCGTTTTCGAAACCAATGAAGCGCGCGACTATACGGTGAAGGTGGACGTCACCGGCCTTCGCGCGGGCGCGCCATACTTCTACGGCTTCCGCGCGGGCACGGCGGCAAGTGCTGTCGGCAAAACGCGCACGCTGCCGCGTGGGCGCACGGAAGAGTTGAAAATTGGCGTCGCCTCGTGCGCCTCGTATCCGCACGGTTTCTTCAACGCTTACAAATCGCTCTCCGAGCGCGACGACCTCGCCGCGATCATCCATCTCGGCGACTACATCTACGAATACGGTCTCTCCGGTTATGGCGGCGAGAACGCGATCCAATTGGGTCGCGTGCCGTCGCCGGAAGTGGAGTGCACGCGGCTTGAAGATTATCGCGCGCGCCATGCTCAGTATAAGGGTCAGGCAGAGCTGCAAGCGGCGCACGCGGTCGCGCCCTGGATCGTCGTTTGGGACGATCACGAAGTGGCCAACGACTCTTTCACCAACGGCGCGGAAAATCACGATCAAGACGAAGGCCAATGGGCGACGCGCAAGCAAGCGGCGATCCAAGCTTACTATGAGTGGATGCCGATCCGCGAGCCGGAATCCGGCCGCGCTTTTGAAGCGATCAATCGCAGCTTCCAGTTCGGCGATCTCTTCACGCTGATCATGCTGGAATCGCGTTTGCTCGCGCGTACGCAGCCGCTCGATTACGCGACCAATCTGCCGGTCCAGACGCAGCGATGGAATTTCGCCAACCCGCAAGCGCCAGTGGCGTTGCGCGAGCATGAGGCTGACACCCCGCAAATGCAGCGTCTGCCGGCGATCTATGAAGAGGTTGGGGAAGAGCTGCGCCCGGTGCTGGATTGGCGGCGTGCGCAAGGCTTGGTGCAGCAAGCGCGCGATTTGCCGGCGGGGTTTTTCCTGGCCCCGGATGTTGTGGCGATCAACGAAGCGCTGAACGCGCCGGATCGTCAGCTGCTTGGTGAAGCGCAGGAGCAATGGCTGGCGCAGGAATTGTCGCGCTCGAAAGCGTCGAACACGCCATGGCAGATCATCGGCAATCAGACTTTGGTGTCGCGCGTCGATGCACCGGATCTTTCGGCCACGCCTGCTGCATTGGCGGCAGCATTGGAGCGCTTGCGCCCTGGCGTGACGCAACTTCTGAAGCTCACGCGCTTTCCGTTTCCGCTCAACACCGACGCCTGGGATGGCTATCCCGCGTCACGCGCGCGCTTGCTGCAAAACATTCGCGCGGCGGGTGGTAACACGATCGTCATCACCGGCGACAGTCACACAGCGTGGGCCAATGAGATCAATGACGATGAGGGGCGTGTCGCCGTGGAGTTCGGCGCGACGTCGATCACTTCGCCTAGCGATGCAAGTTTCTTCCAGCCGTTCGGCATCGATTTCGCCGCCAGCACGATCGCCCGCAATCCGCACATCAAATGGAATGATCCAATCTTGCACGGCTACATCGTGTTGACGCTGACGCCCGCTCAAGCGCTCGCGGAGTTCTTCACCGTGTCCACGATTGTCGAGGCACAGTACGAGGTCGCGCGCGCTGCTGCATTCACGGTCGCCGCAGATGCGGGACCGGGCGTGGGCGCGATTGTTGAAGCCAGCTAACTCACGCGGCTTTGCGCTCATCCGTGTTGCGATCGAGTTCAACCGGTTCGCGCTGGATCGCGCGCATGAGCATGTCGTGCACGAAGAGATTGGACGCGTTTAGATCGCGGCCAGAATGCTGCGCGAAAGAACGAAGCGTGTCGGCGAGGGCGAGGAATTGCTCTGCGTTCATGGGGTTCGTATCGCGTGATTCCGCGACACGTTCGTGACTCCGGTGCGACGGGATTGTGGCGCGGGCGTTTACCGGCGTTAACTTTTGACCGCGCCCAGGCGGTTCACATCGCCGCGTCTGTCGAGCCCGAAGGCTTTCAATTCGCGCGATGGCTCGCCCTTCAGCCATTCCTCTGCGAGTTCGCCAAAGACAGGCGCATATTTGAATCCGTGACCGGAGCAGGCGGAGAAAAGCAGTACGCGGTCGTTGGCGGCGCTTGGCGTGATGAGGAAGTTTTCATCTGGCGTTACGGTGTAGAGGCACCGCGAGAGACGCACGGGCTCCGGATCGTGTTGTGGCAGAATTTGCGTGACGTATTTGCTGAGCAACGCCGCATCACCATCTTCAGCTTCGCGGACGTTGTCGGGATCGGTGGTTTCGCCGACGGCGTGTAGGCCGAGCTTATAGAGCCCGCGCGGCGCCGGCATGCCGAAAACGCCAACTTCATTGTCGATGCAAAGCACAGGCAGTGCGCGTGGCGTTTCGCTCTTGAACCAGCCGACGACGCGGCGTTTCGCCGTGAGGCGCGGTGCAAACTCCGGCAGCAGCTTCGCCGCCCAACTGCCGGCAGCGACAATCACCGCATCGAACGCGCGCGATGAGCCATCAATGGTCAAAGTCGTTGACGTGATCGGCGCTTCGACTTTGCGACCGTGGAAGAGCTTGGCGCCGAAGCGGGGCACGTGGCGCAGAAGAAAGCTGCGCGTCGCGTCGGCGGCGATGACTCCGCAATCTTCTTGGCGGAAGGCGTCCCAATCATAGGGGAGCGCGATCGCGCCGCGTGTCAGTGGATGAATGGCGTCGCCACGAATGGCGGCGGCGGGACGTTTGCTCAACCGCACGCACGAGTCGACGAAGGGAGAGCCGTGCGGGCCGGCCATCAGACCGCCAGTCCAATCGATCAGCGGCCGCCCGGCGAGACCTTCCCAGGCGCGCCACATCTCGGCGCCGCGGCGGGCGAGGCTGACATAGGTTTCGCCTTCGCCAGGTGTCAGCCGCATGATGCGCGTGTCGCCATGCGAGGAGCCTTCGGTGTGCATCGGCTCGAATTGGTCGAAGCCCATCACCTCGTGCCCCGCGAGCGCCAAGCGCGCGCAGATGCTGAGGCCGACAATGCCTAGGCCAACGACAGCGACCTTCATAAAGGCGATGTACTAGAGAGAGTCGGCAAGCTCCACCCATTCCCGGATTGGCCGTCAGGCCAAGTCCGGGACCCATATGCGCGGCAGTTGAAAAACTGGAGCGCAATCCGCCTCAATCGCCGGTCAATCGTGCTTATGGGTCCCGCCTATGCGGGCCGAAGCATGTATCACCCTCTGTGCGACGTTCGCGCTTTGGCGGGCGAAGGCCCGGGCTCGCCGCGTCGCCGCGCCCCGGGAATGGGTGGTGGTTTTCGGTCTTATGCTGTGATGTTGCTCAACCCATGAGTCTCAAAGACAAGATCAAAGCCCAAGTCGCCCGGTTTGACGCCTGGGCGCGTCCGTGGGCGGAACGATCCCGGCTGCATCGCTGGGCGTATGAGTTTTTGCTGTTCGGATTGAAGCAGGCGTGGGCGTGCTTGTTCGGCGGCTTGATGATCGCGCTTTTGCTCGGCACGCATTTGTGGTGGCCGGACGACGCGCCGATCGCACGCTACGATTTCCTGGTGCTTGCCGCCGTCGCCATTCAAGGCGCGTTGCTGGCGACGAAGCTGGAGCGCTGGGACGAAGCGGTCGTTATTTTGATCTTTCATGTCGTCGGCACGATCATGGAAATCTTCAAGACGGCGCAGGGCTCTTGGATTTATCCGGAAGAGAATGTGTTGCGCATCGGCGGCGTGCCGCTTTTCTCCGGCTTCATGTACGCCTGCATCGGCTCCTACATCGCCCGCGCCATTCGGCTGTTTGATATCCGTTACGTCAATTATCCGCCGCTCTGGACGACTTGGGCTTTGGCGTTGCTCGCTTACGTGAACTTCTTCACGCACCACTACACGATCGATATTCGCCTCGGGCTTTTTGCGTTCTCGGCGCTCATCTTTGGCCGCGCCTGGTTTGAGTTCACGCCAGATCAAAAGCCGCGCCGGATGCCGATGCTTTTAGGCTTTGTGTTGGTCTCGTTCTTCATCTGGATCGCTGAGAATTTCGGCACCTTCGCCGCGGCTTGGGTTTATCCGAGCCAGCGCGACGGCTGGCATATGGTCTCGCTGGAAAAGATGGGCGCTTGGTATTTGTTGATGCTGCTGAGCTTTGTGCTGGTGACGTTGGTGCACAAGCCGGAGCGGGCGCCTGCGCTCCCAGCCGCTAGCGGAGCGTAATCGTCTCCGTGCGCGTTTGCACGGCGCGGCCATCGCGTAACAATACGGCTTCGCCACGATATTCGCCCGCCGCCCAGCCGCCGCTTGGCGTGCGACGGCCGGTGAAGAGCCAGGCTTGCGCTTGGTCGCGCGGTTGCGTGCGGGTGTTTTCACCGACTAGCGCGCCGTTCGGCCCATAGAGACGCACGCGCAAGACGTCGCCCTCGCGCGGGCCGATGGCGAGCGCATAGAAAACAAACGCTTCGGCGGTGCGCGTCGCATTTGCCGGTAGCTGTTCAGCGTTGGCGCCTTCGCCCGGCGGCGAACCGGTGAAGCCTGCGGCAAACCATTGCGCGCCGCGATAGGCGAGAGCTTCGCGCGCTTGCGCCGACCATATCGTGCCGGGCTCAACATCGTCGCCGCAACGCACGCCGCCCAAGGATTGGCCCGTCACTGGTTCAACGCGATTGTCGTTAAGCCGAAGCGTGATGTGGATGTGCGGAAACTCGGTGTGGCCGGAGAGACCGACCAGCCCTAGCGTCTGTCCTGCTTCAACGCGCTCGCCTTCGCGCACGCGTAGGGAGCCGGCGCGCATGTGGCAGAGCTGGCTCGACCAGCCGCCCTCATGATCCACGCGCACGCCATTGCCGCATTCGCGATTGTCGATCGCTGCCATGCCGCCGCGGAGAAACGCACCGTCAGGCTCGCCGTCGCGCACGGCGGAGATTATGCCGGCGGCAGGCGAAAGCACGGCGACGCCGCGATCTGCGAGCGCCTGCGGTGCGCGGATGTCGAGCCCGTCATGGCCGTCATAGGTTAGCGGGCCGCAGCGCGGATCGTCAGCGGCGCCGTTGTTTGGATCGAGATCGGCGTAGTTCTGCACGACGCAGGCATCACCAACGGCGCAATCAATCGGCAGCTGAAAGTTTTGTGCGCTGGCTTGCTCTGGCGCGCAGGAGAGCAGGAGCGGGAGGAGTAGAAGGACCAAGCGCATGCGGCGATAGTGCATGCTGAGTGAGACGGCGCAACGCGCTTACGCTTATGCACTCGTCATTCCGGGGCATCGCGCAGCGACGAGCCCGGAACCCAGGGGCCACCAGTACGTCGTTTGCCTCTGGGGTCCCTGGTTCTCAGCTTCGCTGAGTCCCGGGATAACGAAAAAAGGGCGCTGCTTCCGCTGCGCCCTTTTCATCGAGTGATCTGTGTCGAGGCTCAGCCATAGCCCGCCAGCTTCAGGAAGCGATTGCGCAGCTCAGCGTCATCCTTGAAGGCGCCAGTGAATTGCGTGGTGATGGTGGTGACGTCCTTGTGGTGGACGCCGCGCGTGCTCATGCACTGGTGCTCGGCGTCGATCAGGACGGCGACGCCGCGCGGCTTCAGCGTTTCCTCGATCGCTTGGGCGATCTGGCTGGTCATCGTCTCTTGCGTCTGCAGGCGCTTGGCGAAAATTTCGACGACGCGCGCGATCTTGGAAATGCCGACGACGGCGTCGGTCGGCAAATAGGCGACGTACGCCTTGCCCAAGAACGGCGCGATGTGGTGCTCGCAATGGCTCTCCACATCGATCTTCTTTAGCATGACGATGTCGTCATAGCCGCTGACTTCTTCGAAGACGCGCTTCAGCTCATCGGCCGGGCATTCGTCGTAGCCGCGAAACCATTCACGGTAGGCGTCGACGACGCGCTTCGGCGTATCCTTCAGGCCCTCGCGGTCCGGATCGTCGCCGGCCCAGGCGATCAACGTTTTGACCGCTTCCATCGCCGCTTCACGCGACGGACGCTTTGCCTCGGCCTCGCTGGGCGAGCGCCATTTCAGTATCTCACTCATCGGGGGTCCTTGTCTGAGCAGCGGAGGTCGAGCCGGGAGGGTTCCGGGTGCTTTGTACGCACCAACCGGACACCCGGACTTAACGCCCGCCCGCGGTTTCACCTCAGGCAGCAGGGCCAGATCGGCGGCCCAGGAATAGATATGGAGTGTAGCACGGCCCGCCGCTAGAACCCACAACCCATGACCATCAGTCTCACGAACACTTTGACGCGGCGGAAAGAGCCGTTCGTCCCCGCCGATCCAGCCCGGGTGACGATGTATGTGTGCGGACCGACGGTCTATAATTACGCGCACATCGGCAACATGCGCCCGCCGGTCGTGTTCGACGTGCTCTTCCGGCTGTTGCGCCATACCTACGGCGAAAACGCCGTGCTTTATGCGCGCAACTATACCGACATAGACGACCGCATCATCAAAGCCGCGATTGAAAGCGCCAAGTCGATTGCCGAGATCACTGGTCCGTTCGAAAAGGCCTATGAGCGCGACACCGGCGCGCTCGGCGTATTGCTGCCGACGTTCACGCCGCGCGCGACCGAGCACGTTGATGGCATGATCGCGCTGATCGAAAAACTCATCGCCAACGGCAAGGCCTATAAGGTCGATACCGGCGCCTATTTCGCAGTCTCTGCTGACGAGGATTACGGCAAGCTCTCCGGCCGCGCGCAGGAAGACCTGCAAGCCGGCGCGCGCGTCGAAGGTGAGGACGATAAGCGTCATCCATCCGACTTCGCGCTTTGGAAGGCAGCCACGCGAGGCGAGCCGCAGTGGGAAGCGTCTTTCGGCGCGGGGCGCCCAGGCTGGCACATCGAGTGCTCGGCGATGATCGAAGCCGAACTCGGCTCACCGATCGACATTCATGGCGGCGGCATCGATCTCGTCTTCCCGCACCACGAAAACGAAATCGCCCAGAGCGAGTCCGCGCACGGCCATCCGCTGGCGCGCGTCTGGATGCACAATGGCTTCCTGACCATGGACACGACCAAGATGTCGAAGTCGCTCGGTAACGTCATCACGCCGCGCGAACTGCTGGAGCAGGGCTGGCAGGGCGAGACGCTGCGTTGGGGCTTGCTTAGCGCGCACTATAAAGCGCCGCTTGATTGGAACGAGGACATGATGCGCAACGCGCAAGCCTCGCTCGATCGGCTTTACGGCGCGGTTTTGCGCTTGAAGGATGTGGAAGCCGCTGACGTCGAGCCACCAAAGGCGTTTCTCGAAGCCTTGTGCGACGATCTCAATACACCGGAAGCCATCGCTGAACTCTACGCGCTGGCGACCGCTGCAAACGTCGCCAAGAAGCCGGCGGATATGGCGAAGGCGAAGGGCGAGCTGCTCGCTGCAGCGAAGTTGTTTGGCATACTGCAGGACGATCCCGAGCACTGGTTTCGCGCTAGCTTCGGTGAGCAGGCGGCTGAGATCGACAAGCTTGTCGCCGAGCGCGTCGCCGCGCGCGTGGCGAAGAATTATGCGGAAAGCGATCGCTTGCGGGATGAACTCGCGGCGCGCGGCGTCGAAGTCATGGATAGCGTAAGCGGCTCCACTTGGCGGCGGAAGACCTAACGAAAAACGGCGGAGCTTGCGCTCCGCCGTTTCGCCCCGGCTCAGCTCAGCGGATTAACGCGAGCCTTGCGTTGGCGATTGCAATGCCGCGAGTTGCGCGCGGTTGAGATCGTCAGTCGTGTAGCGGCCGTCATTCACAGCTTCTTGGACTGACGACGGCATGTCTGCAGCTGCTTCAACTGCGGTTTCTGCAGTGGCTGCCGTTTGTACTTCCGCGGCAGGTGCTTCGATCGCTGCATCGGCGGAGGCGGAGGCGGTGGCTTCGGCCGGCTGTTCCGGCGTTATTGCCGCTTCTGCAGACATGTCTGCTTCAGTGGCTGGCGGTGCGGCTTCGGCGGTTGCAACGGTCGGGACTTGCGGGGGCGCTTCAGCGGCCTGTTGTGCTTCGTCAGTGGTGGCGTCGACGGCGTCTTGCGCATCTTCAGTGGTTTGCGGGACAGGTGAGCTCGGCGGGGTCACTTGTGTTTGGCTTTGTACGGCGCCGGTTACATCGCCAGCGACTTGCGCGAACGCTGGAGCGGCGATTGCGAGTGCTGCAGTGGCGACGGTTGCGATCAGAATCTTCTTCATGGGAACTTTTCTCCGAGCACGCCGGCGCATTGCCGACCCAGCGCGACCAACGCGCGAACGCCCGATGAGATGCATTTAAATTACGTCAGAGAGGAACTGAGGCGTGTTTGCGACACGTGCGCCTTCACTTTGCCCAACGAGTTCCCATCATGTGATTGAGGGCAGGAGGCATCGTATGCATCGTCGTGCTTTACTTCTTTCGGCCGCCGCGAGCGCCGCTGTTTCGGCATGCGCTGCTGGCGCGGCGCCTACGCCGCCGCCGCAAACAGAGCCGACGCCAGCGCCGATCTTAACGCCGGGCGCTGATCCGTTCGACGTCGCGCTCTATCGCGCCATCGCCAGCGAGCAAGGCAATCAATTCGTTTCGCCGTACAGCGTCGTGAGCGCTTTCGCGTTGCTCTATCCCGGCGCGCGCGGCGCAACGGCGGGCGAGATTGCGCACACGTTTGGCTTCGACGCTGATGTCGCCCGCGCGACGGCGCAATCGCGGGCCACGGCCCAAACGCTGGCGGCGCAAACCGGCGGCAGTGAGTTTACCTCGGCCAACGCCGCTTGGGTTGAGCGCACGATGACGCTGCGCGCCGAGTACGCGCGCACGCTGGGGCAAGACTTGGGCGCCACGATCGAAGCGGTGCCGTTCATTGCCAATCAAACTGCGGCGCTGCGTACGATCAATGCTTGGGCGGCGCGCGAAACGCGTGATCGCATCCCGACAATCATCAGCACACCCGATCCGGATCGGCGACTTGTCCTCACCAACGCGGTGTATTTCAAAGGCAAATGGGCCGACCAATTCGCCGCCAATTCCACGCGTGACGGCGACTTCCACGCACAATCCGGCGCTACCGAGCGCGCGCGGCTCATGCATCAGGTCACGCGCGCGCGTTACGTGGACGGCGAAGGCTTCCAGGCGGCGGAGTTCGACTATGACGATGGCGCATTTGCGCTGTCTGTGTTCTTGCCGCGCGCCCGCAATGGTTTGCCGGCATTTGAAGGCCAGATCGCCGGTAATCGGCTGGATCGCTGGATGCAGGATTTGAGTGCTGCGCAAGCGGTGCGGCTCAGTGTGACGCTGCCGAAAGTGGAGATGAGCGCGGACTATGATCTCGTGCCGCAGCTGCAAGCTTTGGGTTTGCGTCAGGCCTTCACTAGCGGCGCTGATTTCTCCGGGGTCACCGAGCAAACCTCGCTCGCTGTCAGCGGTGTGATCCACAAAACATTCCTCGCCATCGATGAGGAGGGCACGGAGGCGGCTGCTGTCACTGCTATCGACATGGTCGCTACAGCTATGCCAGTGCCGGAGGCGCCGCCGGTCGAGTTCCGGGCCGATCACCCGTTCTTCATCGTGCTGCACCATAGGCCCACACGCACGCGGCTCTTCCTCGGGCGCATTTCGAGCGTCGCTTAAGCGCGTTTGCGGCGCGCGCCTGTCCAAACCACGCCGGGAAAATCTTTGAGCGGTCCGAGCTTCTCGCCGAGATAGGTCCACTCCTGCAATTGGTCGATCGCGAGGTGATAGCGCGGCTCGCGGCCGACGCCGCTGGTGAAGAGCGCGCGTGGGATGTTGATGTTGTTGGTGGCGCGTTTGCGTTCGTAGAGCATCGGCGTGCCGCATCGCGCACAAAAGCTGCGCACGGCGCCGCTCTCCGGTTCTTCGTAACGCGTTAGACAATCTTCGCCGCGCACGAACGCGAAGCGGCTCTTCCATGACCCGACATAGGTTGCGTACGCGGCGCCATGCGCTCGCCGGCTTGCGGCGGAGTGGTCGTGCCATGCCCATTGTGCAGGCATGGCGATCTCGATGACGACATCGCCACACGCGCATTGCGCTTGGGTCTTTGTGGACGCCCGCTTGGGGGCTCGTGTCTCGCTCATGGGGCTATCTTAGCGCTGCTGGAGCGGGTGTGCGCCTTGCTCCCGCCGCGGCCCGCGACTAAGCCAGCGGCGGGGACAAGAAGGACACGCGATGCGGCTTGGATTTTTGGTGGTGATTGCGGCTCTGGCCGCCTGTTCGACGGCAGGCGGGGGCGCCGATACGGATGCGCCGTTGCCGTTCCCGGTTGAGCGCGGTTCGGCGCTGCCGCCGCCAGGCGCCGCCCCAAGTGCTGCCACAGCGCCGCCGGAAGGCGCGGGGCCGGGCGGCATCGATTTCGGCCAATGGCGCAATGCCGATCCGGCGGTCTACGGGCCCGCATTCCAAACACAGATCCGCAGCCGTTTTGCCGGTCAGGACGCCGCTGCGATCCGCGCAGACTTGGAGCGCAACGGTTTCAGCTGCGGCGATAGCGGCCGCCTCGATTGCCGGATCGAAATCATGGAGCGTCAGTGCGCCGTGGACTGGTATGTCGTAGTTGAGCGCGGTCAGCCCGTTGCGGGCTTTGATCGTATGTGTCTCGGCGCACGCTGAAGGACAACGCGATGAAACAGTTTGCCGCTCTCGCTTCGCTGCTTTTGCTCGCCGCTTGCGCCACCACGGTCAGCGCGCCGCCGCCAGCGTCGGGTGGCGCGACGATCCCATCAACGCCGCTTGATCTCGGCGATTGGCGCAACGCGAGCGCGCCCCAAACGCTGGCGGCGTTCGAGAGCAATGTGTCGAGCCGCTATGGCGCCGGCCTGGCGGTCAGCGCTGCGGCCGGTGATCTGCGCGGTCAGGACTTCAATTGTGGGCCAGCGCCGCGCACCGAAGCGGGGCGTGGCGCGCCGCCAGCGCAAGTGTGCCGCCGCACGGTGACGGCCGCCAATTGCACGCACACATGGCAAGTACATTTGTTCGATGCGGCTGGGGACGGGCGGTTGGCGCGTACGCGCGGAATCTATGATCGCCGCTGCGGCAGTGACGGCCTACTCGGTGGGCCCGGCTGACGACTCTGCTGGCGCAGATTCGAGATAGGCGGCGACATCCGCCGGTTCGAGCGTCAGCATCGGCACCAAGCGATAATTGATCACGACATTCTTGCCGGCGACGCGTTCAAACGCGGCGCGGCCATTGATGACGATGCGCGGCGCGTTTGGCCCGAGTACTTCATCGACGCGTTGGGCGCTGGTGAAGATCGCGGCCGCGCGGAAATCAGGGCGCACGTCGATTTCGAGCGGGGCTGAATTCTGATCGGCGCTGCTGAGTGCGAGCACGACATGCGTATTCACAAGATACTGGCGAAAGACCGGACGCATGCGCGCGTCAGTGAGCGCGGCGACGAAAGCGTATTCGAGCGCGTTCACAGGATCGATTGGACCTTGTGGCGGTGGCGTGGGCGCAGCAGCGGGTGGCGGCGTTGGCGTCGTGGTTTGCGCCAAAGCTGGGCCTGCGCCCGCAGCCAAAGCCGCGCCCAGGAAAAAACGTCTGCGCATAGGAGCCTCTCCGCCCGAGTATGACCGTTGCTTGGCCGTCAAGGAAGGCCACATAAAGGCGAATGGACGACCTCTACCACCCGCGCATTCTCGAACTTGCCGCCGACATGCCGCATGTCGGCCGGCTCGATGCGCCGGACGGGGCCGCGACCAAAGTCAGCCGCGTGTGCGGGTCTGTGGTGACGGTGGAGCTGAAGCTCTCTGGCGGCAAGGTCAACGACATTGCCGTGCATCCCAAAGCGTGCGCGCTGGGGCAGGCGGCGACTGGCGTGCTGGCGATGCACGCCATCGGCGCAACGCCGGCCGAAATTCGCGCGGCGCGCGACGCCTTACGCGCGATGCTGAAAGAGGGAGCGGCGCCGCCCGCGGGCCGTTTCTGGGAGTTGCGTCACCTCGAAGGCGTGAAGGATTATCCAGCGCGGCATGCATCGACAATGCTGGCTTTCGATGCTGCAGTCGAAGCGCTCGATCAGGCTGGGGCGAAGTAATGCAAGCGTCGCGCTATGTTCGGTGCATGGGCGTGTCGCAATGAAATGGACGCATGCAGATCACCCAGTCGCGAAAGCGCTGCGCACGGCGGCGATGAAGTATCCGGAGACGGTCGAGGATATGCCGTGGGGACACCCGGCTTACAAAGTTGCGGGCAAGAAGGCGTTCCTGTTCGTCGGCGGCGACGAGGCTAGCGGGCTCTCGGTTTCGATGAAGCTTCCGTTTCGCCGTGATGACGCTTTGCAGATGAAGAACGCCGAGCCTACTGGCTATGGTCTTGGCAAGGCTGGCTGGGTCACGTTCAGGTTTAGTGCGAAGGCCAAGGCGCCGCTGGGCAAGCTGACCGATTATCTCGACGAAAGCTGGCGCGCCGTGGCGCCCAAGAAACTTTCGATGGCATTTGCGCCGCCAAAATCGCCCGCGCGCAAGAAAGCGGGCTGAGGCGCTTTGCGGCGCGGGAGCGCTGCGCTAGGGTCGCCGCAGGGGAACGAGGGAGAGACCCAATGCTCAGGCTGGTTTTGTTGCTTTTGATCATCGCTGGCGTCGCCGGCTATTTCACGCGCCCGGAAGAAGCGGCGATGCGTTCTGCGGCTGACGCTGTGCTGCAGGAGAGCACCGAAGCTGCGGCAGGTAATCTCGATCTTGGCGGCGTCGCTGAAGGCGCTGCCGTCGCACTCGCGGGCGACCGTGCTTACACCAACTACTATGTCGGTGCGAAGTATGACGTGACGCTCGACGGTCAGCCGATCGTCAGCTGCATTGGCGCGTTCACGCAAGTGCAGTGCACGCGTCAGGAAGATACGCGGACCGGCGGCTAAAGCCGATGCGGCTTTTGTTGCTTTTGATCTTGGCGGGCGTCGGGGCGTATTTCACCGTCCCGACGCAAGCTCAGCATGAAGCGGCCGCGCGTGCGTTTCTCGAAGCGCGCGCCGGCGCGCCTGCTGCGGAGGGCGCTGAGCCTGCGCCGCTCTCGCTGGACTCGGTGGTCGATTTCGTCACCGGTATGGTGGCAGGGGCTGGGCGCTACGAAAGCTTCTACCTCGCCTCGAAATACACGCTCGATCTGCCAGGCGCCGATTATCTCGAATGCTACGGGGCCTTCACGCTGGTGCGCTGCCAGGAAAAAGGCGGCGGCGCCTCCGGTTGAGTCTAGAGGCGGGCATGTGTATATGAGCGCCATGGTTCAGCGCCTCACCACTACGACGACTACCAGCTAGAGCCGGCGGCGCATGATCGGGCGCGCCGCAGCGGCGGCATGTTTGCGCCCCGATCGAGCTAGAACCAAATTGTCGTCGTCATGTCATTGAGTCTTCCCGCAAGAGGCCTTCTGGGCCTCATCCAGCTTTATAAGTGGACGCTCTCGCCGCTCATCGGCCAGGGCTGCCGCTATCGGCCGACGTGTTCGTCCTATTCTGCCGATTGCATACGCGCGCACGGTGCGTGGGCGGGTGTGTGGATGACTGGCGCGCGCATCTGCCGGTGCGCGCCTTGGGGCGGGCATGGCTGGGATCCGGCGCCGCGTGAGGTCAAGAAGAACTCGTGGTGGCGGCCTTGGCGTTATGGCGACTGGAAGGGCGGCTATCGCGCGCCGCCAGCAGACATCGAACTCAACGAGAATAAGTCATGAGCATCTCACTCAAATTTCCCGACGGCGCCGAGCGTAGTTACGACGATGGCGTAACGCCGTTGGCGGTGGCCGAAGGCATTTCGAAATCGCTCGCCAAGAAAGTTGTCGCTGCGAAGCTTGACGGCGCTTGGTGGGATCTGACGCGGCCGCTTGAGGGCGGCGGCAAGTTTGAGCTTGTCATGCGCGATAGCGCGGACGGTCTTGAAGTGCTGCGCCACGACGCGGCGCACGTTCTTGCGCAAGCGGTGCAGGAGCTTTTTCCCGGCACGCAAGTCACGTTCGGTCCGGTGACGGAAGACGGCTTCTATTACGACTTCGCGCGCGACGAGCCGTTCTCGACGGACGATTTCGAGAAGATCGAAAAGCGCATGAAGGAGATCGTAGACGCCGATCTGCCGATCATCCGTAAGGTCTGGGAGAAGGACGCCGCGATCGCGCACTTCAAATCGATCGGCGAAATCTACAAAGCCGAGACGATCGATGAAGTGATCAAGCCCGGCGATGCGATCACGATCTATTCGCACGGCGATAAGTGGGGCGATCTCTGCCGCGGGCCGCATTTGCCGTCGACGGGCAAGCTCGGCAAAGCCTTCAAGCTGATGAAGCTCGCGGGCGCCTATTGGCGTGGCGATCAGAAGAACCAGCAATTGCAGCGCATCTACGGCACGGCCTGGGCCGATGAGAAGCAGCTCGAAGAGTATCTTCGCCAGCTTGAAGAAGCCGAGAAGCGCGACCACCGCAAACTCGGCCGCCAGATGGATCTCTTCCATATGCAGGAAGAGGGGCGCGGCATGGTGTTCTGGCACCAAAAGGGCCTGACGCTATGGCGCACGATCGAAGCGTACATGCGCCGCCGCTTGGATGCGGCGGGCTATCTCGAAGTGCGCACGCCACAAGTGCTCGACCGTGTGTTCTGGGAAAAGTCAGGTCACTGGGACAAGTACCGGCCGAACATGTTCGTTTGCGAGACGGTGGAGAACGAAACGCTGTCGCTGAAGCCGATGAACTGCCCGGGTCACGTGCAGATCTTCAAGTTCGGCCAGAAGAGCTATCGCGATCTGCCTCTGCGCATGGCTGAGTTCGGCGCGTGCCACCGCTACGAGCCGTCAGGTTCGCTGCACGGCCTGATGCGCGTGCGCGCGTTTACGCAAGACGATGCGCACATCTTTTGCCGTGAAGATCAGATCGAAGAAGAGACGACGGCGTTCATTGGCCTGGCCAAATCGATCCATGCCGATTTCGGCATGGAGAGCCACAAGATCGCGCTCGCGACGCGGCCTGAAATGCGCGTCGGCTCAGATGAGTTCTGGGATAAAGCAGAAGCGCAAATGCTCAACGCTGCGCGCGCGGCGGGCGTCGAACCGACGATCGCTGAAGGCGACGGCGCCTTCTATGCGCCGAAGCTCGACTTTTCGGTCAAGGATGCGATTGGCCGTGAGTGGACGATCGGCACGATCCAGCTGGACTATCAGCTGCCTGATCGTCTTGAGGCGGAATATGTTGGCGAGGACGGCGCCAAGCATCGCCCGGTGATGTTGCACCGCGCGATCCTCGGCTCGCTCGAACGCTTCATCGGTATTCTTATCGAGAACGTCGCCGGCGCTTTCCCGCTCTGGCTTGCGCCCGTTCAGGTGGTGATCGCGACGATCACGCAAGAAGCGGACGGTTACGCGGAAGAAGTCGCGGCGGAGATGCGCGCGGCTGGGTTGCGTGTGGAACTCGACCTCCGCAACCAGAAGGTCGGATACAAAATCCGCGAGCACAGCTTGCAGAAGATCCCGGTTATCGCCGTGGTCGGCCGCAAGGAAGCGGAGGAGCGCAAACTGGCGCTGCGCCGCTTCGGCAGCGACGCTCAAGAGGTCGTGACGCTCGGCGACGCCATAAAAGGCCTTGTCGAGGACGCAACGCCGCCCGATCTGAAGCGTATGTAATGTCACACCCGTGAAGCCGTGGCGTGCGCCGTCTGGACGGCGCGCGTCACGCGCTACAGGATGAGACTCGCAAAGCGCGCTGGGCGGAGACACTCTGGGTGGACAAGTTCCCGTCACATGAACGCACGTCATCGACGGCGCTGGCGCCGCGTGTGTCCGCGATCATGGTGGTGCGCGATGTGCGCGCGTCCGGTTATCAACAACTCGATCTCAGCATCCGAAGCGCGCTCGCGGAGCCGTGGATCGATGATCTGGTGATTGTCGATCACGGCAATGCGCCGGAAGTCTCAGCGGCGCTGCGCGCGCTGCAAGCCGATCGGCGCGACGTGAAGTTGCTGACGGTGACGCCCGATCAGTCGGCTGCTGCAGCTGCCAATGTTGGCGCGCAGTCCGCGCTTGGCCGTTGGCTCTTATTCTTGGCGCCGGACATCGTGCTGCAGCGCGGCGCAGTTGCGCGCATGGCGGCGGCGGGCGGTGACGCGAAGACGCCGTGGATCGTTGGCGGACGCCTGACGGACAGCGAAGGCCGCGAACAGCGCGCAGCACGTGCGGGTTCGCTTAGCGCCTGGTCAGCGATTGCGATCGCACTTGATTGGACCGATGCGCCGCGCAAACGCAAACTGACCGGCGGCGATCCGGAGGCTTCGCCCGTCGCTGCGGTGTCCGGCGCGTTCATGCTGATCACGCGCAGTGACTTTCTCGATCTCGGCGGCTTCGACGAAGGCTTCGCTGCGTTCGCAGCCGATCTTGATCTCTGCCGTCGCGCCGCCGACGCGGGCGGTAGTGTGCTGTTTCAACCGCATGCGGCTGGCGTGCAGTTGTCGCGCCCGACGCGTGGTCGCAAGCACGTGCAAGGTTTAGCGCGGTTTGTCGCTAAGAGCGCCAAGACGCCGTTTCAGAAAGCCTTCGCGGCAATCGCAACGCCAGCGCTCGGCTTGCTGGTTGGCTTCACGGACTTTGTAGCGGGGCGTCCGCCGCAGCGCCGATAGGGCGAAGCTGGCCAATAAAGAGCGCCACACGCTCTCCGCGCCACAACGTGAAGCCGCGCACTGGCGGCTCTGCTTGCGCGAACGCGTAGTTGCGCACGGCAAGCTCGGCGGCGAAATCCTGCATGGCGCGGCCCTCGACGATCACTGCATCGCCCGGCTGAGCCAGTGCGCCGGCTTCGCTCGCGCTCACCATGCGTATGTCGGTGCGGGTGAGGAAGATCAGGCTGGTTTCGCGATAGCCCACCACCCAGAGCGGGCGATGGTCGCGCGGGGTGAGGCGCGCGCGCACAAGCGCGTCGAGCGCTTGCGTCGAGACGTTGAGTTCGCGCGCTTCAGGCAAGATGCGCTCGCGCAGCATGAACGAAAGCGCCAGCGCGCAAACGATGAGGATGCCAGCGCGAGCAGCAGGGCGGCGCAGCATGATAAGACCCGCAACCGCGGCCCCCACGACCAAGACACCAATCAAAGCGGTCGAGATCGAGCGACGCAGGTCGGCGTTGAAGTCGCCAAACATGAAGGTGGCGCTGAACGCCATCAGCGCGACAATCACCGCGCCGGCCACGGCAAAAAGCGTAACGCCGACCGGATGTGCTGTGCGCCACGGACGGCCAAGCATTGCAGCAAGGCCCGCGCCGCAGAGCAATGCGATCGCAGGATAGGCGGGCAGCGCGTAGTGGACGAGTTTTGTCGGCGCCAGTTCAAAGAAGAGAATGATCGGCAGCGCCCATGCGATCAGGAAGCGATGAGGCGCATGCGCTTCATCCACGCGCGGTGCGCGTACAGTTTCCCACGCGATGCGAAACGCTGCGGGAAGCGCGTATGTCGCCGGAAAAATCAGGATTGGCAATAATGCGAGGTGATAACCGGGCAGCGCAAAATGGCCCTCGTCGCTGCTGAGCAACTTTGGCGCGACGTCGCCGAACAGCATGTCGAGGAAGAAGCGGCCGTTCGTTTCGGATGCGATGGCAATTGTCCATGGCGCGATCACCGCGATGAACAGGAGCGGTCCTGGCCACCACAGGAGCGGCTTCATCCACGCCGCGCGCTTTTCCCAGATGGCCAATGCTGCAAGCGTCAGGATAATGACGAGCGGCGCCACCGGCCCCTTGATCATCACGCCGCAAGCAAGTGCAAACCAGAACAGCAAGCTCAACAGCTTCGGTCGCGTCGCGCCCATGCGCAGATGCGCGAGCGTTGCTGCGGCGAGTGTTGTGAAGCCGAGCAGCAATGCGTCAGTCTTGGCGGTCATGCCTTCAAAGCCAGCCAACATGCCGACAGCGAAGAGCGCCGCGCCAAAAAGCGCGGGCCTTGGGCCGATGAGTCTTGATCCGGCCCAAAGCGTCGCTAGCGCCGCCAGTACGAGGCCGAGCGCAGAGGGCAGGCGATAGGGCCAAATGCTGTTGAGCCGCTCAGTGAACGGTTCGGCCGCTTGCACGGCGGCCGCCTGCAGCCAGTGGACGCCGATCGGTTTTCTATTGCGCGCCTCGTCCTGGATGCGGATGGCGATGTAGTCGCCGCTCTCGACCATCTGGCGCGTCGCTTGAGCAAAGCGGGCCTCGTCCGTGTCCATGACTTGAATGCGGCCGGCGCCAAACTGCGCCGACAGGAAAGCAATCAGCGCAATCAGCACGTAGCCCCGCCAGCCATGGGCGAACTGGTCGTAGAGGGCTGGGGGGACGGGCGATCGCACGGACGTGGGTGATAGCTGGATTTGGGGGCTGGGAGGCAATCGCCTTGCAGCCGATGACCTTACAAGATGGGCGCCTTGCAGGATGGGCACCCTCGCTTCGGGCACGCCAAACCGCTAAGAGAGCCCGCCGCTCACCGGAAGAGACCAGGAACTTGGCCGAAAGCATTGAATTCAGCGTCGTTGTGCCGGTGCATGACGAGCAGGGGAACGCCGCCAATCTCGCCCGCGAAATCGCCGGCGTGCTCGACGGCCGCTCCTACGAAATGATCTTCGTCGATGATGCGAGCCGCGATGATACGCGCTCGGAACTGGCGGCGTTAAAGGCCGAATTGCCGGCTTTGCGCATTGTCGGGCATCGCAAAAATTCGGGCCAAAGCCGCGCCGTGCGCACTGGCGTAATCGCCGCGCGCGCTCCGGTTGTGGGCACTTTGGACGGCGACGGACAGAACGATCCGGCCGATTTGCCAAAGCTCTTGGCGCGCATGATGAGCCCTGATGCGCCTGCCGATCTCGGCATGGTGGCGGGCAAACGCATCAAGCGGCAGGACAATTGGAGCAAGCGCACCGCCTCTCGCATCGCAAACAATATCCGCAAAGCCGCGCTAAAAGACGGCGCCGACGATAGCGGTTCCGGGATCAAGGTCTTCAAACGGGAGGCTTTTTTGCGCATTCCGTACTTTGACCACATGCACCGTTTCATGGCCGCACTGATGCTGCGCGAAGGCTATGCAGTGGAGTTTTTGGAGGTTAATCATCGACAACGCAGCGCAGGGCGCTCGAAGTACACAAACCTCGGACGGTTGGCCGCGAACATGACCGATCTCTGGGGCGTTATGTGGCTACGAAGCCGGGCGCGGTTGCCGGGAGGGACAGACGAAGTATGACTGGTCGCGATCCCGGCGAACGTATTGCTCTTCACACAGCCGCGACGCGGGGGCGTCGGTCACGCACGCAACAGCAGGGGAGTCCCATGGGGGCCATTTTCAACGTATTTCCGCTGATCCTCGTCCCGGTCCTGACCTACAACATCTGGGCATTCGGAGCGACGGCGGCCAATAATGGCGACGGCGCAGCAGTGCGCGCGCATCTCGATACGGCGTGGGTCAACATGCCGATGGCGTCCGGCGCCAACTGGATCATCTCATTCGGCGACGTGATGGTGCTGCTCGCACTCATCCTGCTCTTCATCGAATTGTTGAAATCAACCTCGACCGGCACCGCGGCGATCTTCAATCACGCGCTCTCCATGCTGGTCTTCATCATCTGCCTGGTTGAGTTCCTGCTGCACCCGGCGTTCGCCACGAGCGTGTTCTTCATCATCCTGGTGATGGCGCTCTTGGACGTGCTCGCTGGTGTGGTGGTGACAATTATCTCGGCCCGCCGCGACGTCGAGTTCGCAGGCCAGTAAGTTAAGGCAGTAGGTAATAGGCAGTCGGCAGTCGTCCTTTAGGCGGCTGCCGATTTTGCGCTCTACTGCCTATTGCCCGCTGCCTATTGCCTTCACAGGCACCACAATCCCAGGCCTAGCGCGATTGCGAAGTCGAGCCAGCGACCGAATCGGGGAAAGATAGCGTCCATCACCGGCGCAGTTCTGCACGAACGGCGCCGGTTTTTCAGCGGGCGTTGGGGGCTCGTGATGAAGCAGGTGGGTGAATGTCGCTCTTCTTCGACGCCGACTGGTTCGACGCGAAACTTGATGAACGTGGACTCGACCGCGCAGCTTTAGCGATAGCAGCGGGCATCGAGCGTACTGATCTGCATGCCGTGTTCATCAATGAGCGGGCGCCGACGCCGGAAGAACTGGCGACGTTCGCGCGCGTGCTGCAGGCAGATCTGGTGGAAGTGACTTTGAAGAGCGGCGTCGCCGCCCGCGAAGCGCCGCCCGAAGACGCCGCTCCGAGCGACCGTATTGAGAGCATCGAGGCGCGTCTGGACGCGATCGATAGCTGGTTGGCGGAGTTCGAGGCGCAATCGAGGAAGAAGGCGGCGGGCTAAAATACCCATTCCGGGATCACAGCTTCGCTGCGCCCCGGGAATGGGTGAGGGCCTAGGCTTTCACATCAAACGCAATGCCCGCGCGAACGCGTTTGGGCTGCTCGATGTAACCCTGAACGTACTTGGTTTCCGGCGCCGCGATCTGGTTGACGAGCGTTGCTGCGAAGAGCGGGTCGAGCCAGCGGCGTGGGGCGCGACGGTCCGTGCTGCGCCGCTCACCCTGGCGGCTATCGCCGGGTTCCTCAACGTAACGAAGGTGGCGCACGCCATCGCCCATGCCTTCACCGCTGCATCGCGCGTGCCAAACCGAAATTAACCGCTTAACCTTCGCTGCAAACAACAGGGTGGAGCGCGCGATGAGCTTTGCGGATTATGCCTCGTACGACGGCCTCGGCTTGGCCGAACGCGTCAGCAAGAAGGACGTGACGCCGCTCGAGTTGCTGGACGCAGCGATCGAACGCATCGAGCGCCATAACCCAACGCTCAATGCCGTCGTTTACAAAGCTTACGACGAAGCGCGCGAGACGGCGAAGGGCGCGTTGCCCGACGGGCCGTTCAAAGGCGTGCCGTTTTTGATCAAGGATTTGGGCGTCAGGGTTAAGGGCTGGCCGCGGACATCGGGCAGCCGCTTCGCATGCGTTGATGCGGATATCGAAGATACCGAAATTGCGACGCGCTATCGCGCCTCCGGCGTTGTGCTCGCCGGCAAGACCAACACACCGGAGTTCGGCATTCCCGGCGTCACCACGTCGGCGCGCTTGGGGCCTTGCCGCAATCCGTGGAATCCCGATCATATTTCGGGCGGTTCATCCGGCGGCGCCGCCTCCGCTGTCGCGAGCGGCATGGTCCCGCTGGCGCACGCGAGCGACGGCTTGGGCTCGATCCGTATTCCCGCCGCGTGCTGCGGCCTCGTCGGCATGAAGACAACGCGCGACCGCAATCCGAATGGTCAACACGATACCGATCGCGCGATTGGATTGAGTGTCGATCACGTCGTCTCGCGCACCGTGCGGGATAGCGCCGCGATGCTCGATGCAACCGGCTATTCCGAGCCGGGAAGCCCGTTCGCGTATCCGGCAAAGGAGCGGCCCTATCTGGAAGAGATCGCGCGCTCGCCGGGCAAATTGCGCATCGCCTTCTCCAGCGAGACACCGAGCGGGCGGCCGGTCGATCCAGAAATTCGTGTTGCGTTGGAGCGCACAGCGGAGACGTTGAAGGCGCTCGGCCATGACGTGCGCGAAGAGGGGCTCGGCATCGACTATCGCCTGCTCTATCGCGCGCAAAGCTTTGTCTCCGCAGCCAATCTCTCGGCGACGATGAAACGCTGGATCGAAATCAGGGGCCGCGAGCCGACGGACGATGAACTCGAAGGGCTCGCACGGCGCGGCTATGAGGCCGGCAAGAAGCTGACCGCGCAGGACGCGATGTGGGGCTGGCAGCAATTGCGGCTGATGAACCGTCAAATCCTGGCGAAGTTCGAGACATGGGACGTGTGGCTGACGCCAGTGCTCAACACCAACGTGCCGCGCGTCGATTGGCTCGATCCGTTGATGAGCGATCTCAAAGAATTCGACAGCCGCCAGGCGCAAACCTACGGCTTCACGCCGCCGTTCAACATGACAGGCCAACCGTCGCTTTCGCTGCCGCTCTGGCAAAGCCAAAGCAATCTGCCGATCGCGATGATGTTCACCGGCCGCTATGCTGATGAGGCGACGCTCTTCCGGTTGGCGGGGCAGCTTGAAAAGGAGCTGCCGTGGGCGGGACGCAAACCGGCGCTCTGGAACTAATGGCGTGACCGTTGGCACAGTGTTGGGGTGTGTACGGCGCTAGAGCTGCGTGCTCGAAAGGACCTTCACATGAACCCGAATAAAGCGCTCTGGGAAAAGGGCGACTTCACCCGTCTGGCGGCGACGATGCGTGAGAGCGGTGATGCGCTCGTCGAGAGTATCGGTGTGAAGCCCGGAATGAAAGTGCTCGATCTTGGCTGCGGCGACGGCACCACCGCGCTGCCAGCAGCGCAACGCGGCGCAGACGTGTTGGGTGTCGACATCGCCGCCAATCTTGTCGCCGCCGGCAATAAGCGCGCGTCTGAGGCCGGATTGAAAAACCTGCGCTTCCAGGAAGGCGATGCCTGCAATCTGGAGGCTCTCGCCGACAATCAGTTCGATCTCGTCATCACCATTTTCGGCGCGATGTTTGCGCCCAAGCCGAACGATGTGGCGAAGGAGATGGTGCGCGTCACCAAGAGCGGCGGTCGCATCGTCATGGGCAATTGGATCCCGAACAATCCAACCCTGGTCGCCTCGATCCTGAAGATCAGCGCCGCCTATACGCCACCGCCACCAGAAGGCTTCGTCAGCCCGATGCTGTGGGGTTCAGAGGAGCATGTCGCTGAACGCTTCGCCGCCGCCGGCGTCCCGCGCGCGAACATCGCGTTCCTGCAGGACACCTACAATTTCAACTTCCCCGGCACGCCGAGCGGCTTCGTCGACACGTTCCGCACCTTCTACGGCCCGACCATGAACGCGTTCGCGGCGGCCGAGCAAAACGGCAAGGCTGAAGCGTTGCGTGAAGAACTGGAAGCGCTCTTCGCCGCGCAAAACAAAAGCGGCCGCTCGGACTTCACGTCATGCCCAGCAACGTTCCTGCGCGTGACCGTGCAGGTCTAAAACAAACGGACCGCCAGCTCACACTGGCGGTCCGCATATTTCGTCGTCGCAAAGCGCTCAGCGCTTGGCCATCAAATCGAGTTGCTTTTGCATCGCTTCCATTTGCTGACGCAGAAGGGCGAGTTGCTCGTCTTTGTCTTCGTCGTCTGCAGACGACGCCTTCGCGCCTGGCGCGCCCGGCATCCCAGGCATGCCGGGGAAAGTTGACGGGAACGACATGCCGGTCGCGGTGAACGGCGCCCAGGCCTGCAGCGCTTGCTGGAAGATCGTCATGTTGCGCTGCGCCTGTTCTTCAAACGCGGCCATCGGCGTTGTTGCGCCGAATGCGCGGGACATGTTCTCGCGCATCTTTTCTTGCGCTTTGGAGAAGCTCTCCATGCTCATCTCAAGATATGGCGGCAGGAAGCCCTGCATCTGGTCGCCATAAAAGCGGATGAGGCGGCGCAGGAACTGAACCGGGAGCAGGTTCTGGCCCTTGCTCTCCTGTTCAAAAATGATCTGGGTCAGCACCGAGCGGGTGATGTCGTCGCCGGTCTTGGCGTCGAGGACGATAAAGTCCGTCCCTTCGCGAACCATTTCCGACAGGTTGTCGAGCGTCACATAGCTCGACGCCGCCGTGTTATAGAGCCGCCGATTGGCGTATTTTTTGATGACGACGACTTCGCCGCCGCCCTCAGCGCCGCCAGCGTCCCCCGCTGCTTGGCCGTTCGCATCCGCCACGATGTTTGTCCTTATGATTTTTGCGCCCGCGAAGGCGGGCTTTGGCGGGAGAATCCCGCGTCCTTGGGTGCAATGCAAGACAAGACAGCCGTTTAGGCCTGCTCAAAGCGACGGCCAACCTTGGATTCCGCTCGCTGCTCGTGCGATAGGGGCTGTCTAAGACCTGTTTTTCTCCAACGCCTTGCAGCTTTCGGAGCATAGCCCATGACCGACATCGTCATCGTCTCCGCCGCCCGCACCCCGGTCGGCTCGTTCAATGGCAGCTTTGCTGCAGTGCCCGCCCACACGCTCGGCGCAACAGCGATCACAGCCGCGCTGCAACGCGCCAAGGTCGACCCGAAAGACGTGTCGGAAGTGGTGCTCGGCCAAGTGCTCACCGCCAACCAAGGCATGAACCCCGCTCGCCAAGCCTCGCGCGCCGCTGGCGTCTCCGATGACAGCCCGGCCTGGTCGCTGAACCAAGTCTGCGGTTCGGGCTTGCGCGCCGTCGTCGTCGGCTACCAGCAACTGAAGGCGGGCGATGCGAAGATCATCGTCGCCGGTGGCCAAGAAAACATGAGCCTCTCGCCGCATGCAGCACACCTGCGCAACGGCCAGAAGATGGGCGATCTCGCGTTCGTCGATACGATGATCAAGGACGGCCTGACCGACGTCTTCAATTCGTATCACATGGGCATCACGGCCGAGAACGTCGCAGAGAAGTGGCAGATCACGCGCCAGCAGCAGGACGAGTTCGCGACGCTCTCGCAGAACAAGGCCAGCGCTGCCCAGAAGGCGGGCAAGTTCAAGGATGAGATCGTCGCCGTCACCGTGAAGGGCCGTAAGGGCGACACGGTCGTCGAGAACGACGAGTACATCAAACACGACGCCACCGTCGAAGGCGCTGCCGGTTTGCGCGCTGCGTTCAAGAAGGACGGCACTGTCACCGCCGCCAACGCATCTGGTCTGAACGATGGCGCGGCCGCACTGGTGCTGATGACGGCGGATGAAGCCAAGGCGCGTGGCCTCACGCCGCTCGCACGCATCGCTTCATGGGCCTCGCGCGGTGTTGATCCGAGCGTGATGGGCACTGGCCCGATCCCGTCGTCGAAGGCAGCGCTTGAGCGCGCCGGCTGGAAGGTGTCCGATCTCGATCTGGTCGAGTCCAATGAAGCGTTCGCGGCGCAAGCGTGCGCGGTGAACAAAGACATGGGCTGGGATACCGATCTCGTGAACGTCAATGGCGGCGCCATCGCCATCGGCCACCCGATCGGCGCCTCAGGCGCGCGCGTGCTGACGACGCTGCTCCACGAACTGCAACGCCGCGGCAAAAGCAAAGGCCTCGCCACACTCTGCATCGGTGGCGGCATGGGCATCGCGGTGTGCGTGGAGCGGTGACTGCGCCTTACGCGTGAGGAGGGCGGACGCTTGGATGCCCTCGTCGCCGCATTCTTCGTCGTGATCGGCCTGGCCTTCTGCTTTCGTGCGAAGCAATGGGGCGCGCGCGCCGCGCGGCGGGTCATCGCTTATGATGCGATCTGGTTCTACCAGCTTTTCTATTTTGTCGGCGGATGCGTCTTCGTGATCATCGGCGTCTTTATGCTGGTTCAGTGGGCGCACCCCTTCCTGTAGGGTGCGTCCGGCATCGATGGGCGAGGGCGGCACATGAGCATGATCTTCAATCTTCTCTCCGCTGAAGGAGAGGAGCTCCAGCGTCTGCTGGACGATCCCGAAGGCGTCACGGACTACATCTACGGCGCGGATGGCGACGGCGGTGCGCTCGATCGAGCGATCCATCTCGATAAGGCTTGGCACGGCATTCACTACACCTTGGCGGGCGATCCGTGGGGCGGTGAAGGCCTAAGCGGCGCGCTCCTGCTCGGCGGCAAGCCAGTTGGCGACATCGACGTCGGATACGGACCGGCGCGCGTGTTTTCGCCGGAGGATACGACGGCGTATTCCTCGTACCTGGACAGTATCTCAACGCAGGCATTCCGCGAGAGATTTGATGCAAAAGCTTTGGCCGCGCATCGGATCTATCCAGAGATATGGGACGAAGACCAAGATGCGCTGGACTATCTGGTCCAGTACTTTGAAGAGCTAAAGGCTTTCTTCGCGCAGGCCGCTGCCGCGAAGCGTGGCGCTCTTTTTGTGTTGAACTAGCACTCGTTGCAGCGACTCTAGGAGCTACACGTGAAGCCAGTTATTGCCGCGTCGCTGTTCTTGTCGCTGGCTTTGGGACTGAGCGATTTCGCCACCGCGCAGACTGAGACCGACGCGTGCGCGCGCACCGAGATTGAAAAGGTCGAAGGGCCGGGCGTTTGGCAGCCGGGGCCGGGCGGCAATCAGATTCCGATTTGGCCTGAGGGCCTCGTCCTCCAGCGACCGGACACCAACGCGCCCGAGGAATGGGTGGGCAACGGCTCGCCGCTCGTCGCCGGGCGGACTTGGAATTGGGCAACCTACGTCACGCGCCCGACGATGACGATTTACGCGCCGCAAGGCGCCAACAGCCGTGCCGCGGTTTTGGTATTGCCCGGCGGCGGCTATGCGGCCGTCGCTATGGATCTCGAAGGCACAGAGATTTGCGACTGGATCGTCGCGCAGGGGATCACCTGCGTCGTGTTGAAGTACCGCGTGCCTCAGATTTGGCGCCGCGGCGCCGATGGGCGGCGACAACCGCCAGAGGTTTCGCTGCCTCTGCAGGACGCACAGCGCGCGATGAGTTTGCTCCGCCGCGATGCGGCTAGGTACAACATTGATCCTGACCGGATCGGCGTGATCGGTTTTTCCGCCGGCGGGCACTTGGCGGCGTTGCTGAGCAACGCTGAGGGCCGCACGTACGATCGCGTTGATGACGCAGACGAGCAGCTCTCACGGCCCGACTTCGCGATCCTCGCTTATCCCGGCCGTCTTTGGGATGTGCGCTCTGCGCCGGAGCTCCTGAGACTTGCGCCATGGATTCAAGTGCGCGCGACCGCGCCGCCGACGCTTTTGATCCACGCGATGAACGATCCGGTCGATGAGGTTCAGCATTCGATGGCGTACGGCCTCGCGCTGAGCAATCTCGGCGTACCCGTCGACATGCGCTTCTTCGCTGGCGGATGCCACGCCTTCGGCCTGCGACCCACGTCCGACCCGATCACGACGCAATGGCCCGGCCTCACAATCGATTGGCTGCGCAACATCCACGTGCTGCAATAGGCCGTTGAAGGGGCGTACATGACGGCGAAAGTTGCAAAGAAAAAGTCTGCGCCAGCAAAGAAAGCTGCGTCTGCCAAGAAAGCCCCTGCGCCGAAGCCACACCGCATCTATTCCATCAGCGTCGCCAGCGTTTATCCGCACTACATCACCAAGGCGGAGAAGAAGGGGCGGACGAAGGCGGAGGT
>CAYZIJ010000001.1:0-127896 GCA_964478365.1 uncultured Terricaulis sp. | reverse complement strand
AACGAGGTGCGGACGCTGGAAGCGTTGCGCGCGTCGCGGGCGGTGTTCCAGCAATTCATCACGCGCCACCACGGTCGTATCGCCAATACGGCGGGCGATGGGCTGATCGCGGAGTTTCCGTCGGTTGTTGAAGCGGTGCAGTGCGCGATCGAAGTGCAGCGTGAGCTCGGGACAGAAGCCCATAGCGGGCTTCGTTTCCGCATCGGTGTGCACCTGGGCGACGTCATCGTTGATGGCGATGACCTATTGGGCGAGGGCGTCAATCTCGCCGCGCGGCTGCAGAGCATGGCCGAGCCCGGTGGCATTCTGATTTCGCAACAGGTCTATGATCAGGTGCAGAGGAAGCTCTCGGTGGGTTTTGCTTATTTGGGCGAGAAGACGCCGAAGAACTTTAGCGAGAGCGTCGCTGTTTATAGCGTCGGCGGCGCGGAAGGCGACACCGGCAAAGCGCGCGCCGCTCGTGCGGCCGCGCCAAGCGGAGGCAAAGCGCAATTCTTTGCGCGCGCTGGTCGTTTGGGCGCAATTCTCGCCGTGCTCGCGGCGATCGATTGGATGACGGGCGCGGGCTGGTGGGTGCAATGGCCGGCAATCGGCATGGCGCTATGGCTGGCGTTCAAGTCCGGACCACTGTTCGAGCGCTCTTAAGCGATCCCCAATTCCCGCAGCACCGCGCTCTGATCGAAGTACGGGCGCTCGCACTTAATCTTGTCGCTGCCCGGCACAAACTCGAAGCTCGCGGCCATGCGCATGCGGAAGCTCTTGCCGGTTGGCTCGATCGTGCGGTTGCCGATCTTCAGTGGCCCCGAGTGCGTGCCTGTCAGCCAGAACTCGACCAGCACCGTGTCAACGGCATGCGAGATGGCGATGATCTCGTTGCCTTGGTCCGGGAAGGGCGTGCGGGAGGCCGCGAAATAGGCGCGCACGGCGGCTTCGCCGTCGAACACTTGGCCGCCGCCATACATCTCGTAGCGCGGGTGTTCGAACGTCGCGATGACGGCATCCCACTCATGGGTGATTTCAAGCCGCATGTGGTCGCGGACGGTTTGCAGCCGGCGTTCGGCAAGGTCTGTCATGGGCGCGAGTGTGGCGCGCTGCACCCGCCGCGCCAAGGGCGGCGAGTGCGGCTTTGCTTAATTTAGGCGCGGGCGGGGAGTACTTTTGGGTTGCGCAGGACGGCGGCCGAGATGAGCGCGATCACGAGGCCAACCGGGAAGATCTCCGCGAACGTCATCGGCAGGCGGAAGAGTGGGTTCTCGTAGGCTTCGCCGATCTGGTTGAGCTGGGCGATCTGCGCCTCCAGCTCCGGCCCGCTGACGCCATCGGCGCGTCGGGCTTCTATGGTTTGCGCGATGTAATTGTCCATGAAGGTGTAGTTGGTCGCCGCCAAATAGATTTCCCATGAGATGACGTAAAAGATCCCGGCAATGCCGGCGATCAGCACGCCCAAGCCCAGCGCCGGCAAGAACTTGATCACGCCGCCCAGCGTCTTGTTGCGGTAGTCGCGGATCGCCAGGAAGATCATCGACAGCGCGACGATCATCACCAGATAGCCAAGCCACTCGGAGGCGAGCAGGTGGCCGTCATAGTCGCCGTTAGCGGCGATGATGCCGAGGATGATGACGCCGATAACGAAGACGCCCGAGATCGTGCCGTAGATGAATGCGGTCTTGAACATGGTTCCTCCCTGAGCCGGTGCGCTCACGAAGGCAATTCGCAGCCAGGATTGAAATCACCCGAAAGTACCAAATCAGCAAAATCAGGCGTTTGGCGGCGCGCGATCAGGGGATAAGCGCCAGCTCGCGGGCTTTCTGGACGGCTTGCGTCCGGCGTTGGACGTCGAGCTTTTGGTAGAGGCTCGCCACCTGGGTCTTCACCGTGTTGGGCGAGATGCCGAGCTTCCCGGCGATTTCCTTGTTGGATTTGCCGGCCGCCAGAAGCGCCAGCACCTCTTCTTCGCGCAGCGTGATCCCCAGGGCGGCGATGGCGGCGACGTTTTTCTCGAACGCTTCACTCGGCGCGCGCTTGGCGAGCCTGAGGCCCGTCCAAACGCCAAGCCCGGCGAACGCGACTGCGATCAGCGCGATGTAAATCTCAACCGGGAAGGCGCGGACGAGGTAATTATACTGGATCCATTGCAGTGCAAACGCGCCGGCGGCCAGGGCCAGGGCGTAGAGCAACACCGTTCGCACCGTGTCGCCAAACCGGGCTGACCGCGCGCGCGCCGAAGCGAACGAACGGTTGCCTCCCGTAAGGAGTCGCGCAATGTGATCCCAGAAATTTCGCATAGACGAAGTCGGGAGGAATACATGACGCGCGTGGCTTTTGTAACCGGTGGCACACGGGGGATCGGCAAGGCCATTTCGGCGCGGCTGAAGGCGGACGGCATGAAGGTCGCCGCCGGCTATTCCGGCAATGACGCCGCCGCCGCCGAGACCGCCAAGGAACTCGGCATCATGGTGGTGAAGGGCAATGTCGGTAATTTCGACGATTGCGTGAAAGCCGCTCAGGCCGTCGAAGCCGAACTCGGCCCGATCGACGTGCTCGTGAATAACGCCGGCATCACGCGCGACGGTTTCTTCCACAAGATGAGCCATGAGCAATGGGCGGAGGTGATCCGCGTGAACATGGATTCTTGTTTCAACATGACGCGCCAAGTCATCGAAGGCATGCGCGCGCGCTCATGGGGCCGCATCATCAACATCAGCTCGATCAATGGTCAAAAAGGCCAAGCTGGTCAGGTGAACTATTCGGCTGCGAAAGCCGGCATGATCGGCTTCACCAAAGCGCTGGCGCAAGAAGGCGCGAGCAAAGGCATCACGGTAAACTGCGTTTGCCCGGGCTACATCGACACCGACATGGTCGCCGCCGTGCCGGAAGAAGTGCTGAAGAAAATCATCTCCGGCATTCCGGTTGGCCGTCTCGGCAAAGCGGAAGAAATCGCGAGCTCTGTGTCATTTCTTGCATCGGAAGGTTCCGGTTTCATGACCGGTTCGACACTGACAATGAATGGCGCCCAATACATCGCGTAGCAGGAACTACGATGGCGGTAAGCGGGTTCTCTCTCCATTCCAAGGAGACTGAATCATGGACAAAGAGCACGTTAAAGGTGCGGCTGACAAAGCGTCGGGCGCGATCAAAGAAGCTGCTGGCAAGGTAACCGGCAACGAGAAGCTCGAAGCCGAAGGCAAGTTCGACAAGGCCAAGGGCGAAGCTCGTGAAGTCATCGGCGACGTCAAAGACGCCGCGAAGAAGACGGAACGTCCGAGCTAAGTTCGGATTGATCTAAACGAAGCGGCCCGCGTGAAAGCGCGGGCCGTTTTGTTATGGCTTGAACACGTATTCGAGCTTCAGCCCATCAGGATCGGCGAAAAACACCGCGTAATAGCCTGCGCCGTAGCGTGGATAGTCAGCCGGCGGATCGAGGATAACCGCGCCGATGTTTTGTAGATGCGCGTGCATCGCATCGACGTCCTCACGGTTCTCTGCTTTCCAAGCGATGTGATGAAGGCCTGGGCTGTAGCGATCGTGCGTGCGCTCGGCATGATCGCCACGCGCACTCAATATGCCGATCGAGCAGAAACCATCTTCGCTGCGCAGATCGAAGTCGAAGCCGGTCTCGTCGGGCGCGAACGGATTTCCTTTGCTGAGTTCGTAACCCATGAAGCCTAATACGCTCTCGTAAAAAGCGCGCGACGCGTGCGCATCCTTCACGGTGAGATCGATGTGATGGATGCCGCCGCGCATTAGCGGTTCGCGCCTGGTTTCCACATCAGATCGGCGCGGCCTTCGTCATTGGCGTAGCGCGCCGCGACGAAGAGTAAATCCGAGAGCCGGTTGGCGTACTTCACCGCTTCCGCCGCGACAGTGTCATCGACTTCGCGCAGCGCCACGATGGCGCGCTCGGCCCGTCGTGCGATGGCGCGCGTGAGGTGCAGATGCGCCGCTGCGGGCGTGCCGCCGGGCAGGATGAACGAGGTGAGCGGCGTCAGCTTTTCGTTGAGCTGATCGACTTCGCGTTCGAGCCGATCGGTTTGGCTGGCTTGAATGCGCAGAGGTTCGAGCTTGAGATCGTCGGCGCGCGGTGTCGCTAGATCGGCGCCGAGATCGAAGAGATCATTCTGCACGCGGTCCAGAATCGGATCGAGGAGCGGATCGGCGCTGGTGTAGAGCCGCGCTACGCCGATGGCTGAGTTGGTTTCATCAACCGCGCCGTAGGCTTCCACACGCGCGCTCGCTTTCGAGACGGGTTCGCCGGTAGCAAGGCGCGTCTTGCCGCCGTCGCCTGCTTTCGTGACGATTTTGTCGAGTCTGACCAACGCGCGCTCCTCAGCCGTAGGTCTGTTTCCACCACAGCGCGCCGACTAGAACAAGGATCGCCACAAATTGTGCGACGACGCGGAAGCGCATCGCCTTGTTCGACCAGGAGCGCCCGAAATCGCCTCCGCGGAACATGGTGTAAATGCCAAAGCACAGCACCAGAAAGACGACGCCCAGCGCGACAGGGATCAGATAATCGAACGGGTTCATGGGGAAAATCTACGCCCGGTTCCTGGTTTTGCCCATGCGCCAGAACATCCCTATGGTGGTCGGGCATGGGGTCGGGTCCGGCAGACTGCTAGGCTCCCGACATGACCGAATCAATTCTGCTCCTGGCAGCCCTTGGCGCGATGGCCGTCGCCGCCTGGTTTGCCTATCGCTCCGCTGGCGTCGATCCGATCCGCGCCGACCGCGACCGCCTGCGCGGCGAGGTTGAAAACCTACGCAAGCAGAACACCGAACTGACCGGCGAACTCGCCGCCGCGAAAGCTGCGCGCGCCGAGCGCTCCGAGAGTGAGGAAGCGCGCTTTCTGACGCTCGCCGCAAAGGCGCTGGAGTCGTCGCAGGCCAATTTCATGGCGCTCGCGGACGCGACCTTCAAACAGCACCAACAAGCCGCGCAAGGCGGCGTGAAGGAAGTCCTGGCGCCAGCTCAAGAGCAATTGGCAAAGCTCGCGCTTTCGGTGGAGGCGCTGGATAAAGCGCGGCTTGCGGACAAGTCCTCGATCAATGAGCAGGTGCGACATATCGTTGACGCCGTTGGCACAACCAACAAGACAACGACGCAATTGCTTTCCGCGCTGAAGGCCTCGCCTAAGATGCGCGGGCGGTGGGGCGAGCAGACGCTGCGCAACGTCCTCGAACTCTCAGGCCTCGCGCCGAACGTAGACTTTACCGAGCAGGTTAGCACGACCGACGGCGAAGGTTCGCGTTTGCGACCGGACGTGGTGATCAACCTGCCTGGTGGGCGCTGCATCGTCGTGGATTCGAAAGTAGCACTTTCGGGCTACATGGAAGCCATGGAAGCGACAGATGACGTCGCGCGCGAAACGCATCTAAAGAAGCACGCGGCTGAACTGAAAGCGCACGTCAGAAATCTCGCTTCGAAGGATTATTGGAAGCACGTTCCGGCGACCGCTGATTTCGTCGTTCTGTTCGTGCCGGGCGAAAACTTCCTTGCCGCCGCAGCGGAGCGCGATCCGAACTTGTTTGACGATGCGTTCGCGTCGAAGGTCATCATCACGACGCCATCAACGATGGTCGCGCTGGCGAAGTCGGTCGCTTATGGCTGGCGCCAAGAGCAGAGCGCCAAGAACGCGCAGGAAATCGCCGATCTTGGCCGTGAGCTTTACCGGCGTATGGCGGTGATGGTCGATCACGTTGGCAAAGTCGGCGATGCGATCGGCAAAAGCGTCTCGACTTATAACGGCCTGTTGAGCTCAATCGAGAGCCGTGTGCTGCCACAAGCGCGCAAGTTCAAGGAGCTTGGCGCTGGCGACGCCGGGATCGATGTCGCCTCGCCACCGCAGATCGAAGCCGCGCCACGTCAACCGCCGCCGCCTGAGCAATTGGAACTCACGCCGCCGCCTGCGAGCGTCAAACGCGGGCGTTAGTCGCGGTCGTCGCGTACGCGGCCACGCTTGGCTTTCACATCGCCGCGGTGAACTTTGCCTTCCAGGCGCTTTAGCTTTTGCGCTTTCGGGATCTTCGTCTTGTGACGGGGCTTCGGGCGGATCGTCGCTTGCTTTACCAGCGCGACTAGCCGCGCTTGCGCTTCGGCGCGGTTGCGATCCTGGGTGCGGTGTTCGTCAGCGCGAATGACGATCTCGCCGTCGAGCGTGAGGCGTCGGCCGGCGAGCTTTTCCAACCGGTCGCGGACGTCGTCCGGCAGTTCGGTGTAGCCGCCTAAGCGGAAGCGCAGTTCCACCGCGGTCGAGACCTTGTTGACGTTCTGCCCGCCGGGACCTGACGCGCGGATGAAGCGCTCTTCAAGGTCGCGCTCGTCGAGGGCGAGAGAGGCGGTAACAGGGATCATCGTGACCAGATCATCGCATTCGCCTCGCAGCCAAAGCGTAAACTTGGTAAGGCCGGGTGAAATTTCGTGGGAGGACGCGATGCGGAACTTGCTGGCTGGCGCTGGACTGGCGTTTTTCATGGGTGCGTGCGCTGGGGGCGCAGTACCTGGTTTGATGATGGCGGCGCCTGCCGAGGTGAGCGCGACATCGCCCTATATTGTCGCCGCCGTCGCCGATGAGCGGCGCCCGCAGGCTGACCGCGACCGCGATGCGCTGCGCCATCCGGCCGAAGTTCTGGCGTTCACCGGCGTGCAGCCGGGCTGGCGCGTGGCCGATATCGGTCCGGGCGGCGGCTATTACTCGCGCCTGTTCGCGGTTGCCGCTGGCGATGGCGGCCGTCTCTACGCGATTGATCGCCCTGGCACAGCCGAGCGCCCGCGCCCGATGGCGGTCGTTGCGCCGACCTATTCCAACATCACGCATCTGATGGACGGCTATGCCGGCTGGAATACAAGCGAGCCGCTCGATGCGATCTTCATTTCGCAAATCTATCACGACTTCTATTTGCCCCAGTTCGCCATCGATGTGCCGGCGCTGAATCGGCAAATGTTTGCGGCGCTGAAGCCAGGCGGCGTGCTGATCATCATCGATCACGCGGCGGCAGACGGCAGCCCGATCGCGGTGACCAGCGATCTTCACCGCATCGACCGCGCGCAAGTCATCGCCGATCTCACAGCGGCTGGCTTTGTGCTCGATGCGGAAAGCGACGTGCTGCGCAACCCGGAGGACGATCATCATCTGCGCGTGTTCGAAGGCGATATTCGCGGCCGCACTGATCAGTTCACGCTGCGCTTCCGCCGACCGTAGTCGTGGTTTGAGGCTAGGTGGGGACGCAGCGTCAGCCGTTGCGTCCCCATTCTCTTGCGCCTAATGGCAGAGCCGATGCTGAAACCTGACAACCCCAATTCGTTCACCCGCTCGCCGCTTGATCGCGCCGGATTGAAGCGGCGCGAGACGGCTTGGCTCGAGACCGCGCTCAATACGCCGGACTCGCGGCTGCTGCCGTTCTTTCAACATCGCCCGTTCGTCACCGAAGAAGGCGACACCGTTGCTCCAGGCTGGTTGAGCGGCGGCGCGCACAAGCATTTTGACGCAACGAAGACGCTCTTCCTCGGGCTCGACGCGCAGAACATCGCGTACTTTGCGTTTGAAGTCGCGAGCGATGCGGCCTTCGAAGGGCTTGGCCGTTTCGATGATTTGCGCGCGCTTGGTCCGCGTCTGTCGCGCGAAGATTTGGCGACGATAGGACCCGCGAAGGCTGTGTTCGAGTGGCACGCGAAGGCCGGCTATTGCGCCACTTGCGGCACAGAGAGCGTCATCGCCGAAGCGGGCTGGCGGCGCGATTGCCCTGAGTGCAAGGCCGAGCATTATCCGCGCGTCGATCCGGTTTGCATCATGGTGCCGACGTTCGGCGAGAAAGTGCTGCTTGGCCGTCAGAAAGCTTGGCCGCGCGGCATGCATTCAGCGCTCGCGGGGTTCATCGAGCCCGGCGAAGCAATTGAGGAAGCGGTCGCGCGCGAGACTTTGGAAGAGGCGGGGCTTGTGGTGCGTGAGGTGCGCATGCACTCGACGCAGCCTTGGCCATTTCCGCACTCGCTGATGATCGGCGTGCTCTGCGAAGTCGAGAACGATAGCGAGACGGTTGATACGACCGAGCTTGAAAGCGCGCGCTGGTTTACGCGCGAGGAAGCCCGCCTTCTGATTGCCGGCAAGCACTCGGATGCATGGGCGCCGCCACCCTACGCCATCGCGCATCAGCTTTTGAAGACCTGGGCGGCGGAGTAGTCAGCAGTCCACGCAATCGTCGCGCTCTACGCGTTCGATTTGGATCGTGACGTGCTTGATGCCAAAGCGGTGCGCGATCGCATCCGCAAGGCTAGTGAGAAACGCATCATCGCCACCCTCCGGCCGAACGAGATGGGCGGTCAGCGCGGGCTTGGTCGCGCCCATCGCCCAGATGTGCAGATCGTGCACGGCTATCACGCCAGGCTGGGCCGCGAGAAAGCCGCGCACGTCCGCCACCGCAATGCCGCGCGGCGCCGCGTCGAGCGCCAGATCCAGAGACTCGCGCAGCAAACCCCACGTGCCCCACAAGATAAGCAACACGACCGCAACGGAGATCGCCGGATCAATCCATTGCCACGACGTCAGCCAAATGGCGGCGCCCGCCGCGATCACGGCGGCTGAAACGCCTGCGTCCGCAAGCATGTGAAGGTAGGCGCCGCGCACATTCACGTCGTGCTTGCGCCCCGCTAGGAAGAGCATTGCCGTCGCGCCATTGATCACAACGCCGATCGTCGCGACGGCCATCACGAAAAGCGGCTGCGTCGCTTCAGGCGCGAAGAAGCGTGACGTCGCCTCCCACAGAATGCCGCCGCACGCGATGACCAGCACCAGCGCGTTCGCCAACGCGGCAAGCACCGTCGCTTTCGAATAGCCGTATGTGCGCTGTTCGCCGGACTGGCGCGTCGCGAGCCAAGCAGCGCCGCCCGCCAGTGCGAGGCCAAGCACGTCCGAGAGATTGTGCGCCGCATCGGAGAGCAGCGCCGTCGAGTTGGCGAAAAAGCCTGCCGCCGCCTCGATCAGCACGAAGCCGAGATTGAGCGCGATTGCGATGGTATAACGTTTGTCCGACGGCGCGGGGCTGTGGTGCGCGTGATCATGGTCGTGGCCCGCGTGCGCATGCCCTTGCATGGGCTCCCATGTGGGCGAGAATCGCGTCGGACGCAAGGGAGCCCAGAAGGGAACGTTGACATCAAAGCGCGCGCGCTTCTGATGCCAGCATGACGACTCGACGGTCCCTCATGGCGCTTGGCGCCGCTGGCTTGGCTTCATCTTGTGCTGCCTCCCGGGGCTTTAGTGACGGGTTGATGCACGATCTTGGCCGCAGACCGGGTCAGCGGCCGCGTCTTACGCCAGTGCGCGTTTCGCCGGAGCGGATCATTCGCATCGATGTGGGTTTGCGTCCGTACCGCCCGAGCGGTTTTCGCGTGGCGCGGGAAGCGCTCGGCGACAAGACGCTCGTCCACAATTACGGCCACGGCGGCGGTGGCATCACGCTCTCATGGGGAACGGCGAAGCTCGCGGTCGATATGGGTTACGACCCGTCAAAGCCGGATTGCGCGGTGCTTGGTTGTGGCGCGGTTGGTTTGGCGACGGCGCGGCTTTTGTTGGAGCGTGGCGCACGCGTTCGGATTTATGCGAAGGCGCTATCGCCGAACACGACGTCCAACGTCGCCGGCGCGCAATGGTGGCCAGCATCCGTGTATGAGTCCGATCGCGCGACGCCGGAATTTGTCGTCCAGCACACTGAGGCGGCGCGGTTTGCGTTCCGCCGGTATCAAAGCTTGGTAGGCGACGCTTATGGTGTGAGTTGGGAGACAAACTATCGTCTCTCCGACCAACCGATCACCACCTATCCGGCGCGCGAGGATGGCCCGATGCGCGAGTTCGTCGTCAATCAACGCGACCTGACACCGCTTGAGCACAACTTCCCGCACCTGTTCGTGCGTCGCTTCGATACGATGATGATCGAGACGCCGCTCTATCTGCGGCGGCTGGAGCTTGATGTGCGTCAGGCCGGCGGCGAGATCATCGTGCGTGAGTTTGCGGACGTCGCGCAGGTTCGCGCACTGCCGGAACGCACCGTGTTCAATTGCACGGGCCTCGGCGCTGGACAGCTTTTCGCCGACACCGAAATCACGCCTGCGCGCGGTCAGTTGGCGATCCTGCTGCCGCAGCCGGAGATCGACTACAACTCTATCTCGCGCGAAGGCTATTACATGTTTGGGCGGCGCGACGGCATCGTTCTTGGCGGTACGTTCGAACGCGGTGAGTGGTCATTGCAGCACGATCCGGCTGACATCGCTGACATCATCCAGGGTCATAGCCGCATCTTCGGCGCTATGACTTAAAGCGGCATATAGATTACGCGGCCGTTGAGCGTGTCGGCCAGTCTGCGCGCCCAGCGGCAATCGCTCTCTTGCGGCTGTGCATCCACCGCGACATCGCTCAGCCACGCCCGGCAATATCCGGCGCGCGGCAAGGCGCTAGCGGGCACATTGGTGAAGTCGTTGTCGCCTTCATAGGATGCGCGCTCGACAATCCCGTCGGCGCGACGTTCCAACACTCTGCCGCCCCAACGCTGCGCAAGCCATTCGGCATGTTCGCATTCCATTTGCATGGGTTGGCTCTCAGCCGGCAGCGCGTCGTATTGGATGCGGCATTTGCCCTCATCGAATGTTGGCGCGATAGGTTCGGAAACCGGCGAGAGAAGAGCGGAAGCTTCAGCACGCTCGCTTTGCATGGCGGCAATGGCGGAGCCGCCAAGGGCCAGAACCGCAATTGCCGTTGCGAAAGTGGAGGCTACCAACCGTGTCATGGCAGTTGAACTCGCCGCGCGCTTGGGTGTTCCTGAACACTAGATGAACGCCGGTTCCCTCCAACAGGCAGCGCGTGCGCTTCGTCATCCGCCGCAATTAGTTAATCGCTTGAACAGTTTTGGCAGAGAGGAGCGCTTTCGCGCAGTTGGCTAGTTTTGCCGCTGCCAGACGAGCGCGCCGCCATTGCTTATGCTGAGTGTGAGTTGAGCGCCATCGCGTTCATAGCTGCGTACGCCGCCAAGATCGCTGGCGATGCGTGTGTCGAGTGAGCCTTCGCCGCAGAACGCGCGCGTCACCGCAAGCGGGGTGATGGAGAGCTCGCCGTCGCGGATTGAGGTCCAAGTGCCGTTGCCGCGGTTGCAGTCGAGCTGCATGGAGACGCCGCCATCGGCGGTGAAGCTGAGCGTGTAGCGTGACGGGTTTGCGGGAGATGCCTGCGTGCCGTCAGCGGACCGCAGTTGCATTATTTGCCAAGTCGTCCCGGCCAGCGAGCTTGTATACGCCCCGCCAACGGTTCCGCAGCTCGCCAAGAAGACGGTGGCGGCGAGAGCGGGCAACAGGCGCATGCGAAACTCCGAATTTGGCCGCCCGCACCGTACCCTCAATCGCACGTCATGGAAAATCCGGCGCTTGATCGAGCGCCACAAATAAAAAGCGCGGAGGTCGTCCTCCGCGCTTAGTCAGTCCAACACAATGGTCAAAGGCAGCGCGCTATTGGCAAGCGAGGCATTCTTCATAGTCCGTTTTGTCGGTCGTCATCGAATGCGCTTCGATGTCGGCTTTGTTATCTTCGCCGGCAAAGCCCGCGCGTTGCACCGACTTCGAGCGGCAATAGTAGAGTGACTTCACGCCACGCTCCCACGCCATCCAGTGCAGCATGTGCAGATCCCACTTATCGACATCGCCCGGGATGAAAATGTTGAGCGACTGCGCTTGGCAGATCAGCGGCGTGCGATCGGCGGCGAGTTCGATGATCCAGCGTTGATCGATTTCGAACGCGGTCTTGAAGATCGCCTTCTCGTCTTCGGTGAGCCAATCGAGGTGCTGCACCGAGCCTTCGTTCTTCAGGATCGATGACCACACCGCCTCGGTGTTCTTGCCTTTCTCTTCGAGCAATTGCTCGAGATAGGGGTTCTTCACCGAGAATGAGCCCGAGAGCGTCTTGTGCGTGTAGATGTTGGCCGGGATCGGCTCGATGCCGGCTGACGTGCCGCCGCAGATGATCGAGATCGAGGCGGTCGGCGCGATCGCGAGCTTGTGCGAGAAGCGCGCCATGACGCCGGCGTCTTCAGCATCCGGGCATGCGCCGCGCTCTTGCGCGATCTTGACGCTCGCCGCGTCAGCGCCGCGACGGATGTGACGGAAGAGGCGATTGTTCCAGACTTTCGCCATCGCCGATTCCAGCGACACGCCTTGGCGTTGCAGGAAGGAGTGGAAGCCCATCAGGCCCAAACCAACGCTGCGCTCGCGCATGGCGGCGTAAACGGCGCGTTCCATTTCCGGCGGCGCGCGCTCGATGAAGTCTTGCAGAACGTTGTCCAAGAAGCGGAACACGTCCTCCATGAATTGCGGCTCTTTTTCCCATTCCATGAACGTTTCTGCGTTCAAGGAGGAGAGGCAGCAGACGGCGGTGCGTTCGCGGCCGTGATGATCCATGCCGGTGTGCAGCATGATTTCCGAGCACAGGTTCGATTGGCGAACCTTGAGGCCGAGCTTTTTTTGGTGGCTCGGCATCGCCTTGTTCACGGTGTCGGAGAAGACAATGTAAGGCTCGCCGGTTTGCAGGCGCAGCTCAAGGATCTTTTGCCAGATCTTGCGCGCATTGACGTGCTTCAGCGGCGCTTGATCTTTCGGGCTACGCAGGGCGAACGGCAGGTCATCACGCACCGCGATCATGAATTCGTCGGTGATGTTGAGGCCGTGGTGGAGATTGAGGCTCTTGCGATTGAAGTCGCCAGCCGGCTTACGGATTTCGAGGAATTCCTCGATCTCCGGGTGGTGCACGTCGAGATAGACGGCAGCCGAACCACGACGCAGCGAACCTTGACTGATCGCCAGCGTCAGCGAGTCCATCACGCGAATGAACGGAATGATGCCCGACGTCTGGCCGTTCTGGCCGACTTTTTCGCCGATGGAACGAACGCCGCCCCAATAAGTGCCGATGCCGCCGCCATTGGATGCGAGCCAGACGTTCTCGTTCCACGTGTCCATAATGCCGTCGAGCGAGTCACCGACTGCATTCAAGAAGCACGAGATCGGCAGACCGCGCTCAGCGCCGCCGTTCGACAGCACCGGGGTCGCCGGCATGAACCAGAGTTTGGAGATATAGTCGTAGATGCGTTGTGCGTGGCCGATGTCGTCAGCGAACGCGGTCGCGACGCGCGCGAACATATCTTGATAGGACTCGCCTTGCAGCAAGTAGCGATCGTTGAGGGTCGTCTTGCCGAATTCCGTCAGCAGCGCATCGCGGCTCGGATCCGTAACGACCTTCTCAACAACCTTCAGCGGACGCAGCGGCTTGGGCTTGCCGCGGTGGATCTCGCCCATGCGATGGACCCCTGCTTTTTCCGCCCGTGCCTGCATAGTTTCAGCCCCCGAATTTAGCTCTGTGTTAATCCGACTCGGTTCTGACCCAAACCACATGCCCTTGGGGGCTGGGGCGAACCGTACCGCTATATATAGTGATGACACCCGTTAATGCAGGGTCAATGGGAGAACCCCTGACAGCGCTATTTTTAGGTGGGCAAGCTGTTGATAATCGCCTTGCTGGCGAACCTCGTTAACCACGTCCATCGACCCGCTCGCGCACGGATCCCGGACACATTTGGGTTTTTTCGGTGTCGTCAGAATAGGGAAATTAACGAACGACCGTTCCAGAGCCGATCCGTGAACCCCGCCAATCCGTTCCAAGAGACCCTGAGTCGGTCGTTTCGGGCGAATCGAGTCGCTGATCCATCATTCCGGGGCTCGGCTAAGCTGAGAACTCGGAGCCCGGGGGCAGCCGGCGGGGTGTTAGCCCCTGGGTTCCGGGCTCAATGCTCCGCATTGCCTCGGAATGACGAGGGTGGGCATTTGCGCCAGAAGGCGGTGTTCGTGCGAAGGAGCAGTGCGTGCGGGGCGGGGGAGTCATAGCGGTGGCGCTGGGCGGGGCGCTGATCGGGCTCGCCCCGATCGCCGTCAGGCTCTCCGATGTCGGCCCGTTCGCGACCAACCTATGGCGCTTCCTGTTTGCGCTGCCGATCTTGGCGTTCTGGGCCGCCCGAAGCGGGAAGACCGCTCAGCGCGATATTGGCTGGCTCATGCTCGCCGGCGTGTTGTTTGGCATCGAACTCAATCTCTGGGCCGTCGCGCTTCTGAAAACCACCATCGCCAACGCCACTCTGCTCACAAACACGACGCCCGTCTTCGCCGCGGCCTTTGGATACTTCGTATTTAAGGAGCGGCTTGGATCCGGCGTGCTGCTTGGGGGTCTGACAGCAATGGCCGGCGCGGTGTTGCTTGCGCTTGGACGCGCGCATGGCGCGGTCGGCCCGGCGAGTGTTGAAGAGGGCTGGGTTGGCGATGCGATGGCGCTGACGGCGGCGCTTGGCTATGCGGGCTATCTGCTCATCGTGCGTTCGCTTGGCGCTCGCGTAAGCGTTGGCGCCGTGATGTTCTGGGCCGGCGTGACGAGCGCGCTCTTCACGCTGGCGCTCTGCCTTATCACAGGCGAGCCGCTTCTGCCGCACTCATGGCAAGGTTGGGCGATCCTGCTGGCGTTGGGCGTGTTGGTGCAGGCAGGCGGGCAGGGGCTGATTGCATACGGCGTCGCGCGTCTGCCGATCGTCGTGTCCACAGTTTTGCTTTGGACACAGCCGCTTGCGGCGGCGGCGCTGTCATGGGTGCTGTTCAGCGAACGGCTAGGCGCAACGGCGCTGTTCGGCGCGGCGCTCGTGCTCGGCGGGCTTTATTTGGTGCAGCGCGCGCGTCAGTGATGCAGCGGGCGCATCCAGCGCGGCATCGGGCACGCGACCGTGGGATCGCGCCGGCACGTCGCCGTGGCATAAACCAACTCAGCGCGGCCGATCAGATTTTCGATCGGCACTGCACCCATGCCTTCCCAGCGGCTATCGAGCGAGTTGTCGCGATTGTCGCCCATGAAGAAGAGCTGACCTTCCGGCACCGTGTAGGGGCCGAATGTATCGAAGCGACCGCCGTCAGTGAGATTATGGATGCTATGCGTTACGCCGCCCGGCAACGTCTCGTCACGGCGTTGCGCGAATTCACGCAAGCCCTCCGGATTGGCGAGGCGCAGCAGCGTTGTGGGCTCCGTCACTGCTAGGCGTTCGCCATTGATGTAGAGTTCGCCTTCTCGGACCTCGATCGTATCGCCGGGCAAGCCGACGAGCCGCTTGATCATCGTGTCGCCAGTGCGGGGATGAATGAACACTGCGACATCGCCACGGCTTGGCATGTTGCCGAACAAGCGGTGCTCTGCAGGCGGCAGCAGAAATCCGATATTGAACGGCAGCGAATAGCGGCTGTAGCCGTACGCGAATTTCGATACCGTCACGCGGTCGCCGACTTCGAGGTGCGGCACCATGCTCTCTGACGGAATGCGAAACTGCGCGAACGCCACAGTGGTGAACGCCAAATAGGCCAGGAACGCTCCGCCGAGCGTTTTCGCCCATTCGATCGCTTCCGTGCGCCAACGACGCTCGGTCATAATGAAACTCCCCTGGTTTCAGGGTGGGAAGCGATTTATCTCGCGTCAAGCCGGAAGCGGCGGAGGCGTGAGCATGACGCGGGCAATGGCTGCTATTCTAGGCGGCTTGAAAGACGTCATTTTCGGCCGCCTGACGCTTTTTGCGTTGGCCAACCTCATCGTCGCCGTGACGATTACAGTCTTCGCTGCGCGCGCCGGCCTGACCTACCTCGTGCCTCTCGTTCCCGATGGCGGCGGCTGGCTTGGCTATCTTTCAATGGCGGGCTCGATGGTGGCGAGCATCGCCGTGGTTGTCCTGGCGGTCGCGTTGTCGCCAGCAGTCTCGATGGTAGTCGGCGGGATGTTGTTCGACCTCGCGGCAGAGCGCGTGGAGAAGAAGATCGGCGCGCCGAAGGGCCGCATCGTGCCGATACAAGAAGGTTTGCTGAACGGCCTGCGCATCGCACTGCCGGCGTTGCTGCTCAATCTTCTCGTGATCCCGCTCTATTTTATCCCGGTCATCAACGCGATCACGTTTTACACGCTGAACGGTTTCCTGATGGGGCGCGAATACGCGACCATCGCCGCCGCCCGCCACATGAGCTTTCGCGACGCGGTAGCTCTGCGCAAGCGTCATGGGCTGAGCGTATTTATGGTCGGCCTTGCGTGCTCGCTCGTGCCATTCGTTGCGCCGCTTGTCGGCGCGAGCGCGATGACGCGCTTGGTGCAGAGCTTGCGCACACCGCCATCACAGTCAGAGTCATTCCGGGCTTAGGGAAGCGCGAACCCAGAATTACTCAATTTGCTTGCACTCCATAAAGTTGTTCGCTAAATGTAACCGTATGGTTACAAATACCCGCGCCCGCACGGAAAGTGCGTTCAGCGCCATCGCCGATCCGACGCGCCGGGCGATTCTGGATATGGTGAGGCAGCGCGAATTAAGCGCCGGCGATATCGCGCGGCGCTTTCCAGTCAGTCGGCCGGCGATCGCCAAGCACGTGCGCGTGTTGCGCCAAGCGGGCCTGCTGCGCGAACGCCGCGCATCGACGCAGCGCTTCTATTCGCTCGATCCCGCCGCGTTACAGGCGGTGGATGTGTGGCTTGTGCCGTACCGCCTGTTTTGGGCCGCGCGGCTCGTCGAGCTCAAACGCGTAGTGGAAGAAGAAGCAAGAGCGCCGCGGAAAAAGAAGGGTGATTCATGAGCGAGCTGAAGCACGAGTTTACCTGGAAGCTGCCGGCGAACCCCGCGCGCGTATTCGCTGCGCTGACCCATGCGGACGAAGTCAGCCAATGGTTCGCTGAACACGCCGAGATCGAGCCGCAAGTCGGCGGCGCCTACCGCTTTTGGGGCAAGTACAGCTACGGCACGCCGTCTAAAGCCGACGCAATGCAGCGCATCAGCAAGTTCGCGCCGAGCCAAGCGCTCGCCTACACGTGGCGCATCCATGATCGTGATAGCGAAGTCTCGTTTGTGATCGAAGCCGATCCGGAAAATCCAGAAGCTTCTGTCCTGAAGGGAACGCACAGCTTCGCCGAAGCGCCGGCCATCAATCGGGCCAAGGAGATGATCGACGATCTGTGGCGCTTCAATTGGGGCAACATTTCCGCGCATCTCGGCGGGCAGGGCAAGATGTTGGTCGACTACAGCGACTCCGATCCGAGTGTGGCGCTCTCAATCTACATCGACGCGCCGCCCTCAGCGGTGTTTCGAACGCTCATCGACCCTGAGAAGATCCAGCAATGGTTCGGCGTCGCGGCCGCCGTCGATCCGCGCCTCGGTGGTGACTGGCATTTGAAGATGGAATTCGAGAAAGAGGGAAAGAAAATCACGACGCCGCCCTGTAAGATTCTCGACATCGTGGAGAACGAGCGGCTTTCAATCACTTGGCCCGATTGGCGTGGCGACAAAAGCGTGCCGGATCAGAAGGTGACGTGGACGCTGAAGCCGGAAGGCGCAGGAACCCGCGTCGATTTCAAACACGACGGCTTTGTACGCGCCGTCGATATCAGCGATTATCCGTTCGGCTGGGGCTGGTTCCTCTCGCACATCGCGTCAGTGGCGGAAGGCAAGTCGCTTGAGTCAGTGCCAGCAGAGCACCAATGCTAGGAGCGTTCGCATGACCGCGTTGGACTACGTCAAAGCGCTCGGTGTTGCACTCTTGCTGATGGTGCTGAATGTCGCCGTGTCGTTCGGTGTGATGGCGGTCTACAGCGATCTCATCGATCCAGGCCACGCGATGGACTATTACCAAGACGCCGCGCAACGCATCGCGCCTTGGTCAAGCGTGGTCGCCGGTGCGATTCTGTTCTTCGTGGCGGCTTGGTTCTTCGGCGTGCGCCGGCCTCAGCGTTCGGCGCTCGCCTTCGCGCTGACCTTTGCCGCGCTCTACACTGTGATCGACCTCAGCATCATCGCCGCGGTCGGTGCGTTGATGCTGATCAATTACGTGGTGGCGATCTCGGTCTCGGCCAAGTTCGCGGGTGCGTTTCTGGGCGCGAGCTTGGCGCGGCGCGCTAAGGCTTGACCCAATAGCGATAACGATAGGCGATCGCGAAGCCTTCGCTCTCATAGAGTGCGACGGCAGGCGCGTTGTTCGCCTCGACCTGTAGAAACGCCTGCGTTGCGTCATTTGCTTCTCCCCAGGCGCAAATGGTCCGCACGAGATCGCGAGCGAGGCCGCGGCGGCGCATGTGCGGCGCAGTGCGCATCGCGTAGAGGCCAACCGTCGCGCCGTTGCATGCGCCGACTCCGATTGCCGCGGGCTCGCCGTCGATGCGAAGCATCGGGAATATGGAGCCGGGGCGCGTGCGTTTGATGATGCTGAACCGTTCTTCGAAGTCACCAGCTGATGGCGCGGCTTGGCGCAACACACTGGCGAACGCGTCATTCAAGCTTGAGGTCAACACAACGTCGCGCGTGGGCGTGGCGACCGCATCGAGCAGACGTGTCATCACCAACGTCTCCATGCACGGCGCAAATCCAAGCGCGGTCAGCCGTGCTGGCAAGTCGTCGGGGGCGTAGCCGCCGTCGGCAAGTTTGAACACGAGAGGGATTGCGTGCTCAGCCGCGAACGCCGCGCAGCGCTGGACCGTGGCATCGAGTGTCTGCTCGTCGCGCCATTCGATCGGCCAAACGGAATTGGCGCGCCATGATCGGCCCATCGTCGCGCACAGTGTCCAGCCGTTGAGATCAACGCGATGCAAAGCCGGCCAGTCGGCCAGGCAAGCGTGCTCAAGTGATGCGGGCGTGCTCACGCTGCGCCACTCTCGACGACAACTGCCAGCAAGTACGCGCCGCTCACGGTTTTGACGGCCATGCGCGTTCTGGCGAAAATCGGCGCCATGCGTTCTTGCAAAATGCGCGCGATCTTGGTGCGCTGGGCGAGGGTGGGTGGTTCGTAGACTTGCACGAACACGCCATTGCGGCGCGTCAGCAGGCGGACGCCGCGCAGCGCTTCGCCTTCGTCAGTCCAAAATACGTTGCAGTTCACAGCGACGACGCCATTGAACACGAGCGGTTCGTGGTTGTCCGCGTCGAACGCGCCGCGGCGGATGATGGCGCGGTCGGGGCGTTCTGGATCATGGATACGCCGAAACGCGGCTTTCACCGCGGCGTCAGATTTGTCGACGCCGTAATACCAGCCTTTGCCGCTGAGCTTTTCGAGAATGCGCTGCGCGGCGATGCCACTGCCGCAGCCGATTTCGAGCACGCTGTCGTTCGGCTGCACCTCGAGAAGCTCAAGCGCCCACTTGATACGCGTTGGCGCCAGCGCTTTCAGTTCAGGCACGCGCGGCGACCAACTTCACCACGTCGCCCATGATGCCGGTGATCTTGAAGTCCTTCGGCGTGTAAACGCCGGCGACGCCCATTTGCTTCAGGGCGAGCGCGTCCACCGGCGGAATGATGCCGCCGACGATCAGCGGAACGTGCTCCAACCCCTCGGCGCGCATCAGGCGCACGACTTCCTGCACCAGATCGAGATGCGAGCCGGAAAGGATGGACAGGCCAACAGCGTGCGCCTTCTTCTCCTTCGCGGCGGCGACGATCTCGGCGGGCGTCGAGCGAATGCCTTCGTAGATCGCATCCATGCCGACAGCACGCGCACGCGCGGCGATTTGTTCGGCCCCGTTTGAGTGCCCGTCGAGACCGGGCTTGCCGACGAGGAAGGTGAGTTGCCGGCCGAGCTTTTCGCTGAGCGCCGCAACATCGCGCTTCACAGCGTCCACATCCTCGCCGCCAGACTCGATGACGAGTGCGACGCCAGTCGGGCCGCGATACTCGCCATAAACTTTGCGCAAGCATGCCGCCCACTCGCCGGTCGTAACGCCAGCTTTCGCAGCGGCGATAGAAGCTGGCATCACGTTCTTGTCGGCTCGCGCGTCTGCTTCAAGCGTTCCGAGTGCGGCGTCGACGCTGCTGGCGTTGCGCTGGGCGCGCCAAGCTTTCAAGCGCGCGATCTGCTCGCCTTCGACGGCGAGATCGACGGTGTGAATGTTCTTCTCGCCCGCTTCGAGCGGCGAGGGCTCGCCTTCTGTGAAAGCGTTGACGCCGATAACCTTCTGGCCGCCAGCCTCGATCTGCTCGATGCGGCGGCGATTGGAATCCACCAACGCCGACTTCATGTGATCGACATTGGCGACCGCACCGCCGGACGCTTCGAGTTTCGCCAATTCCGCCCGTGCGCCTTCAACAAGTTGCGCGACCTTCGCTTCGATGACTCTCGAGCCGTCGAAGATATCCTCGAACTCCAGCAGGTCGGTTTCGTACGCCAACACTTGCTGCATCCGCAGCGACCATTGCTGATCCCACGGGCGCGGGAGGCCAAGCGCCTCGTTCCACGCCGGCAGCTGCACCGCGCGTGCGCGTGCGCCTTTTGAGAGCGTAACCGCGAGCGTCTCCAGCAAGATGCGATAGACGTTGTTCTCGGCCTGTTGCTCGGTCAGCCCGAGCGAGTTGACCTGCACGCCGTAGCGGAAGCGCCGGGCCTTTTCATCTTCAACGCCATAACGCTCGCGCCCGATTTCATCCCAGAGCGTCACGAAGGCGCGCATCTTCGAAAGCTCGGTGACGAAACGCATGCCGGCGTTCACGAAGAACGAGATGCGGCTGAACACGTCTGCGAAGCGCTCCGGCGCGATCTCGCCGCGCGCTTTCACTTCGTCGAGAATTGCAATGGCGGCCGCGAGCGCGAAGGCGAGCTCTTGCTCCGGCGTCGCACCGGCTTCTTGCAAGTGATACGAGCAGACGTTCATCGCGTTCCATTTTGGAATCGCGTCGAGGCTCCAGGCGATCGTGTCGGCGGTGAGCTTCAGGCTCGGCGCGGGCGGGAAGATGTAGGTGCCGCGCGAGAGATACTCTTTGAGGATGTCGTTCTGCGTCGTGCCGGTGAGCTTCTTCGGATCGGCGCCTTGCTCTTCCGCGAGCGACACATAAAGCGCGAGCAGCCAAGCCGCCGGCGCATTGATCGTCATCGACGTGTTCATCTGATCGAGCGGAATGCCGTCGAACAGCGCGCGCATGTCGCCAAGATGGCCAACCGGCACGCCGACTTTGCCAACTTCGCCGCGCGCCAGGATGTGGTCGCTATCGTAGCCGGTCTGCGTCGGCAGATCGAACGCTACGGACAAGCCCGTTTGGCCCTTCGCCAGATTGGTCTTGTAGAGCTTGTTGGATTCAGCCGGCGTCGAGTGCCCGGAATAGGTCCGGAAAATCCACGGCGCGTCGGGTGTGTGCTGGAAGGGCGGCATCGTCGGTGAAGCAATCATGCGCCGCCCAGTCGCTGCAAGCGTAATGTTGCAGCGCAGCAGGGTTAATCGCCGCGATGTCGCTGCCAGAGCTCATGGACGATCGCCGACACGTCCTCGAACGCGAGTCGCGTGTCCGCTACGCTGAGGATGCGGCCCTGAAACTCTTCGTAGTGGGCATCCTCTTCTTCGTAGTCGGCATCCTCTTCATCGATCGGTTCGGCGGTGGGTTCGGCCATGGCGAACTCAATCCAACCTTGATCTCGGCCAGGCGATCCGGTCCGGATTGCGATCACGTCGCGCCACGCTAGCTTCCATCCGAGTTTATCGAAGGTCTCGACGCCGCTCGCGTCGATACGCGCCAGCGGCGGGCCGAAGAGCGTCCAGCAAAGCGCAAACAGACTCCCGCCGCCAAAGAACACCGCTCCGAAATAACAGACGTACGAAATGAACGTATCGCCCTGCGCTGCGGCGTAAGGCGCAAAGATCAAGCAGCCCAAACCCATGGCGATACCCGCCAACAACGTGCCTACCGCGCGCAACGGACGCAGCACGAGCGCGCCCTCGCGATTGAGTTGCGCCTTCCGCACAGGAAGCAGCTGAACCAAACCCACCGCTGCGCAAGCGCCAAAGAACACAATCACGCCCCAGGCCAATGTCGCGTTTTCGGGGTCGCCGCGCGCAAGCAGAAACACGCCTACCGCCACGAACGCGAGGCCGATCAGCGTCAACAGAACCGTCTTCACCATGTTTGTGTCTCAGCGTTCTCGCGCATCCGGTGCGGGGTCGCCTTTAGCGCACCCTGACGGCAGGCGCAGCCATTGACGAGGAACGGTTTGCTGGCATTGTGCATTGCAACATTTTCATGCCGAGGCGCCCATGTCGCAACCCAATCTGAAGTCGGTCAAAGACATTTACGCCATCGGCGAGATTCCGCCGCAGTATCACGTCCCGGAAAAGATGTGGGCGTGGGCCATTCGCAAGGAGCGACACGGCCGACCCTTAAGCGCGATGCAGCTCGAGCAAGTGCCGGTGCCGGGAATCGGCGAAGACGAAGTGCTCGTGCTCGTGATGGCGGCGGGCGTTAATTATAACGGCGTCTGGGCTGCTCTCGGCGAACCGATGAGCGTGCTCGATGTGCACAAGCAACCGTACCATGTCGCTGGCTCTGATGCCTCGGGCATAGTGTGGGCCGTTGGCGCCAAGGTGAAGCGCTGGAAGCCGGGCGATGAGGTCGTCATCCACTGCAACCAAGACGATGGCGACGACGAGGAATGCAATGGCGGCGATCCGATGTTCTCGCCAACGCAAAAAATCTGGGGCTACGAAACGACTGACGGTTCGTTCGCGCAATTCTGCAAAGTGCAGGCGCGCCAACTGATGCAACGTCCGCAACACCTCACCTGGGAAGAGGCGGCTTGCTACACGCTGACGCTGGCGACCGCATATCGCATGCTGTTCGGCTGGCGTCCGAACGTGCTGCGTCCGGGCCAGAACGTGCTCGTGTGGGGCGCTTCCGGCGGCCTCGGTGTGTTCGCGGTGCAGCTTTGCGCTGTGAGCGGCGCGCACGCGATCGGTGTCGTCTCCGATGAGAGCAAGAAAGATTATGTGCTCTCGATGGGCGCGAAGGCGGTGTTGAACCGCAAGGATTTCGATTGCTGGGGCCAACTGCCGAAAGTGAACGGCGAGGGCTTCGCGGAATACATGAAAGAAGTCGGCAAGTTCGGCAAAGCCGTGCGCGCCATCACTGGCAACAAAGATCCCGACATCGTCTTCGAACACCCGGGCGAAGCGACGTTCCCGGTTTCGGTGCGCGTCGTGAAGCGCGGCGGCATGGTCGTCATCTGCGCCGGCACGACCGGCTACAATCTCACTATGGACGCGCGTTATCTCTGGATGCACCAAAAGCGCGTGCAGGGCTCACACTTCGCCCACCTCTATCACGCGAGCCAAGCCAACCAACTCGTCATTGATCGCCGCATCGATCCGGCCATGGGCGAAGTCTTTCCCTGGGACAAAATCCCCGACGCGCACGAGAAGATGCTCGATAACAAGCACACGCCGGGGAATATGGCCGTGCTGGTGAACGCGCAGCGCGGGGGCTTGAGGACTTGGGAAGATGTGCTGGAGTTGAGTGAAGGTTAGCGTGCACGCTCACTCGTCCCTTCTCCCCGTGGGGGAGAAGGTGGCGCGAAGCGCCGGATGAGGGTTCGGCTGCTTCAAGCCTACGTCCTCGCTACGCTCGGACACCTTCTCCTTAACCAGGAGAAGGGACGCTGGCTGTGCCTGCGGCGTTGACCTCCGCCGCGTCAGAGCCCCTAATCCGGCCTACGAAGCGCGCGGGGAACGCGCCGGGGGAGACGGGATGGTTCGGCTTATTCTAGCGGCTCTAGCGCTTGTGCTTGCGGCAGGCGCTGCGTTCATCGGCTATCGCACCTTCAGCTTCACCGCGCCGCCACCGCCGGCCGCGGTCGAAATCCCGGACACGTCTGCCTATCAGATCGACGCCAGCGCCGCTGCGATGCGTCTGGCCGAAGCGATCCGCTTCCGCACCGTCTCATTGGTCGAAGAGAGCGAAGACCGCTCCCAGTTCACGCAATTCCATACCTGGCTTGAGCAACGCTATCCCGCGTTCCACGCCGCTGCGCGCCGCGAGATGATTGGCGAGCTTTCGTTGCTCTACACTTGGGAAGGCTCAGATCCGGCGCAGCCGCCAATCATCCTGCTCGCACACCAAGACGTCGTGCCGGTGCCGAACGACACGCGCCAGAATTGGCAAGTCGATCCGTTCGGCGGAATCATTCGTGACGACGCCATCTGGGGCCGCGGCTCGATCGACGACAAAGGCTCGCTGATCGCACTGATGGAAGCGGCTGAACACTTCGCAGCGCAAGGCCGCCGCCCGACGCGTACGATCATCTTCGCCTTCGGTCACGACGAAGAACTCGGCGGCGACAACGGCGCCGTCGCGATGGCGCGCTTGCTCGCAGAGCGCAACGTGCGCGCCTGGTTCGTGCTCGATGAAGGCATGGCCGCGCTCGATCGCCATCCGCTTACTGGCGGCCCCGCCGCGATGATCGGCATTTCCGAGCGCGGCTCCGGCACGATGCGCGTGCGCGCTGTCGGCCAGCCTGGGCACTCGTCCATGCCGCCGCGCGAGACGGCCGTGTCGCTCGTATCGGAAGCAGTGGTACGCATCCACGACATGCCGATCGAGCAGGGGCTCGAGGGCGGACCAGCGCTCGGCATGATGCGCGCCCTTGCGCCTGAGCTTTCGCTGACCAATCGCATGGCGGTGTCGAACGAGTGGCTGTTCGGCCCGATGTTGCGCCAGCGCATGGAGGGCAATCCTGCCGCGCGCGCGCTACTCGGCACGACGATCGCACCCACAATGCTTGAGGGCGGGTCGCGTCCGAACGTGTTGCCGGGGGAAGCCAGTGCCATGATCAACTTCCGCATCCATCCGCGCGACACCGCCGCTGATCTGTTACGCCGCGCGCGCCAATCGGTTGCCGATCTTGAAGGTGTGACGGTCGATTGGGCCGAAGAGCCGCGCGAAGCGAGCCTGATCGCAAGCGCCGAGTCTTCAAGCTATGCGCTGATCGCTGCACTCTCGGGCGCGATTTTGCCGGATGCGCCAGTCGCGCCGGGCTTGGTGTTGGCGGGCACGGACTCGCGCCACTACGCCGACGTCGCTGAGAACGTCTATCGCTTCCAGCCGATCCTGCTGACGAGCGAAGATTTGGAAATGCCGCACGGCCTCAACGAGCGCCTCTCCGTGGCCAATTTTGAGCGCATGATCCGGTTCTATATCGGGGTCATGGACGCTGGAGCGATGCAATGATGCGGATGCTGATCGCAGTTTTGGCGCTTGGTTTGGCGGGCGCGTGCACGCCGGAAGAAGACGCAGCAGAGGGGGCGCCCGTGTCGCAAGCCGTGCCGGCGCCAACGCCGGAGGATGTCGTCGTCCGCATTACCGCCGAGCAGGTGGGGCAGACGATCAACGTCGCCGTCAATCAGCGCTTCGCCATCGAACTCGTCGGCGTGCCCACGGCAGGCTATGTGTGGACGCCAGCGCAAATTCCCGCCTTCGTCACGCGCGCCGGCGAAGCCCAGGGCAATACCGTCCCGCAGCAATCCCAACCGGGCTACACGGGCGGCAATCATTGGGAAGTGCTGATGTTCGCAGCCACTGCGGCTGGCACAGGCGAGATCGTGATCGAGCAGCGCCGCCCGTGGGAAACCAACGAGCCCGCCAACAATACCTTCCGCGTGACAATCGTGGCGCAATAGAGCGCCGGACAGTACGGAGAGGGCGATGCTCTTCATCGCCCAAACCATCCTTTTCATGGCCGCCGTGGCCGGCGTCGTCGCCGGCACGCTCGGGCTCATTTTCTTTGCCGGCGGCGCGATGAACCAGGCGCGGCCGCCTGAGATGCGCGGCCGCCGGGCCTTGCTGGCTGCGCTTTGTCTGTGCGGGATTGTCGCGTCTGCGGCGCTTGGGTTTGTCGCCATCCCCGCAATCCTCTATCTCGCACAGCAATGAGCGATCTTCTTCGGGACCTTTGGTACTTCGCCGCGACGTCGCGCGAGCTGAAAAGCGGCGCGATGTTCCGGCGCGAGATCATGGGCGAGCCTGTCGTGCTCGGCCGCGACGCCAACGGCGCAGCGTTCGCGCTGCGTGACATCTGCCCGCACCGCGCCGTGCCGCTCTCCGCTGGCCGCATCACCGAGACGAATGGCGCACAGACCGTCGAGTGCCCGTATCACGGCTGGCGCTTCGGCACGCAGGACGGCGTCTGCAAGCAGATCCCGTCACTCGTTGAAGGCCAACCCTACGAAGCCAGCCGCATTCGCGTCCGCCGGTTTCCAACGCACGAAGCTAACGGCGTCGTGTTGGTGTTCGTCTCCAGCGATGCGCGCTTCACCGGCGATCCGCCACCGGCGCCGGAGTTTGGCCTAAATGAACTCGTTGAGCCAAAATTCGTAATCGAGCGCACGTTCGCGGCGAACATGGACAACGCCGTCGTCGGCCTGATGGACCCAGCGCACGTGCCGTACGTCCATAATCAATGGTGGTGGCGTCCGCCGAGCACCGGCAAAAAGCTGAAGCAAAAAAACTTCGTCCCACGCGAGCGCGGCTGGGCGATCGAGCGTCACCAGCCGGCGTCGAATTCGTTGGCTTATAAGTGGCTCTTCGGCGGCGACGTGACGACGGAAATCTCGTTCATGCTGCCGGGCTTTCGTTGGGAAGTGGTGGAGACGCCAAAGGCGCGGCTCTTCACGCTCACATTCCTTACGCCGGAAAACGAAAACTCTACGCGCATCACGCAAGTCACGTACTGGCGCGATGCGCTGTTGCTTGATCTCCTGAAGCCGATCCTGATTCCGGCCGGTCGCGAGTTTCTCGACCAGGACGGCCGCATGGTCGATCTACAAAACTCAGGGCTCGCTTACAGCCCCGCCATGCTCTGGATTGATGACATCGACGTTCAGGCTAAATGGTATCTGAAGCTCAAGCGCGAATGGGTGAAGAGCCGCGAAGAGAAACGCGACTTCGTCAATCCAATCGAGCCGACGACGCTGAAGTGGATGAGCTAGGAAACTAGTTCGCCGCTAGGATCACGTCGATCCGCACTTGGCGCGGTTCGTTGCCTTCGCCTGGCATGTCTTCTTCCAAGATGAGCGTCGCCGGCGTGTCTTGGGCGACAACGAAGAGCATAGTTGCGTCGAACTGCTTCGGGTCGGCGTTCTCGGTCCAGTTAACGCGCGGGATAGCGGGGCTTTCGGCGACCACAGCGCCTTGCGCATCAACTAGACGTACTGGGAACTGGTTCTCGAAATACCAATTGCCCGGCGCCGTGCCTGTGATGGTCAGCGGGCTGGTCACGCGTGCACCGGCGACAGGCGCGCCGACAACCGCCAGATCACCAATGTTCGCCGCTTCAACCGCGCCCTCGGGTGCAGGCGCGCTTGGCGGCGTGCAAGCAGCGAGGGCGGCGATCAGCGCCAGTGCGCAAACTTTGCGAAACATAGTCATTCTCCAAGAATCTCGTTGTTCGCGCGGCGCGGGGCGGCGAAAAGGCAAATCGGAGATTGCTTATGCCGCGCACCCACACCGAACGCCACAACACAGATCGGATCAGCTGGCTCCGCGCCGCGGTGCTTGGCGCCAATGACGGCATCGTTTCGACCGCGAGCCTGATCATGGGTGTCGCTGCAGCCTCGGCGGGGCGTGGCGATGTGTTGATCGCTGGCGTTGCGGGGCTCGCCGCCGGGGCGATGTCGATGGCGGCGGGAGAATTTGTCTCGGTCAGTTCGCAGTCGGACGCTGAGGGCGCGGACTTGACGCGCGAGCGGCGCGAGCTTGCCGATGATCCCGAGTTCGAACTCCAGGAGCTCACGGCGATTTATGTCGGCCGGGGTCTCGACCCCGGCCTTGCGCGACAGGTCGCGCAACAATTGACCGCGAAAGATGCGGTAGGCGCGCATGCGCGCGATGAGCTGGGCATCAATGAGATGACGCGGGCGCGCCCGACACAGGCGGCCCTTGCATCGGCATTGGCGTTCGCGACGGGCGCGGCATTGCCGCTCGTCGTCGTCTTGCTCGCGCCATTTGCGTCGCTGACGTCTTACGTCCCCGCGGCGTCGCTCCTCTCGCTCGCTTTGCTCGGCACATGGAGCGCGCGTGCGAGCGGCTTGCGCTCGTGGGCGCCGGTCATCCGCGTCGTGTTGTGGGGCGCGGTCGCCATGGCGGTGACGGCCGCGATCGGCGCGGCGTTTGGGGCGGTGGTCTAGCTGCCCGTATAAAGCGTGCGCGCGACCTCTGCTTCGCGGCGATCATTGATGATGCGGCGCGAAATCTCATCAGGCACGCCGACACCGTTGAGCAAAGCTTCGCCCAATTGCAGCGCCGCTTCGATCGAGTCCGGACTGGCGAGCGACGCGCCTGCGGCGTGAAGACGGCGCGCATGGTCGCCGTCGCGCGCGCGGGCATAGACCGGGATATGCGGCCACGCTTGCTTCACTTCGCCGACAATGCGCTCGGCGGCGTCTGCATCGTTGATAGTCACGACAATCGCGGCCGCGTTAGCGGCGCCGATCGAAGCCAGCATCTGCCGGTTGGACGCATCGCCATAATGCACCGGCCGGCCTTGATCGCGGAGCGTGCGCACCAAACCCGCATCGCCTTCGACGCCGACATGATCGATTTCCTGCTCGCTCAAGATGTCCGCCAGCGTCTGTCCAACGCGGCCGAAGCCGGCGATGACGACGTGACCGGAGTCGGCGGCGGCTTCCGGCGGCGGCGCTTGGTTTGCGCCCATGCGGGCAAGGCGTCCGCCAAGGCTTGCCACAAATGGTGTGATGAAGATCGAGAGCGCCGTCACGATCAGCATGAAATTCGCCGTGTCTGCGGGGATCGCGCCACCGGCGCGCGCAGCGGCGATGATCACGAACGCGAACTCGCCCGCTTGGCCAAGCAGAAAGCCGGTCTCGATCGCGCGCCGCCAGGAAAGCCCGAACAAACGCGCAAGCGGTGCGATGATGGCGATCTTCAGCGTCAAGAGACCCAACACGCCGATAATGATCAGCACAGGCTCCCGCATCAAAAGCTGCAGATCGATCTGCATGCCGACGGTGACGAAGAAGAGGCCCAGCAAGAGATTCTTGAACGGATCGAGGTCGGCCTCGATCTGATGGCGGAATTCGGTTTCCGCGAGCAGTAGTCCTGCGAGGAAGGCGCCGAGCGCCATTGATAGGCCCGCACTCTGCGCCGCCGCCGCCATGCCGATCGCAGCGAGCAAGGCCGCCGCAATGAAAATCTCGCGGCTATCGGCGCCCGCGACCCAGCGAAAGAGCGGACGTAGCAACAGACGCCCGGCGATCACGATGACCGCGATCGCGAGCAGCGCCGTCAATAGCGAGATTGCGATCTGGCCTTCGTTGAACGCACCCGCCTGCGGACTGAGGGCCGCGACCAGAAACAGGATCGGCACCACCATCAAATCTTGCATCAGCAAGACCGAGAACGATGTGCGGCCGACGCTGGTGGCGATCTGGCGGCGTTCGCGCAAAAGCTGCAGCACCAGTGCGGTGGAGGAGAGCGCAAACGCCAAGCCCAGCACAGCCGACACCGTGAAGCTGTTGTCGAACGCGAGCGCCACGCCAAAGATCGCCAGCGCGCAGAGCGACACTTGTGCGAACCCCAGCCCGAACACGAAGCGGCGCATCGCCCATAAGCGCTCGAACGAAACTTCGAGTCCGATAATGAACAGCAGGAAGACGACACCCAGTTCAGCCAGGAATGTCGTCGATGCGGCCTCTTCCAGTTCGAAGGCGCCCAGCCAGGGCCATTGTTCGGCGAGCCGCCCAAGCACGTGCGGGCCCATGGCGACGCCAATCAGCAGAAAGCCCATCACCGCGCTCAGCTTGGCTTTCCGTAGCGCCGGCACCAGCACGCAGGTCGCCGCCAGGAAGACCAGCGTCTGGGTAATCACCTCGGCCGCGCCGGGCCCGTGTTCTTCCATGCGACTTTCGCTCCGTTGGGGCGCCGTAACGTCGGGCGCGCGCGCCGCATTCGCAACTGCGAAAAGGTTGGCTAGGTTGCCTCGACGCAGCAGAGGATTCCATGACCGACCTTCTTGCCCGACTCGATACCGCCGCCAATGCCGCTGGCGCATATGCCGAAGCCGCGCGCGAAGCTGTGCGGGCGCGCGTCACCAGTGGCGGCAAGATCGATCGCCGCGCCATTGATCGCGAACAGCACATTGTTCACGGCCTGGCCTGGGTCGCCACCTATGCGGAGACGCTGCGCGAGGTCCGCGATTGGGCGCGTGCGCTAACCGAAGCAGACAAGTTCGGCGAGACGGAACACTTGTTGGCCAAGCTGCTAGCGGGCGAGTATTGTGCACAGCTCATCGGCGGCGTGCCGATGACCCAAGTCGAACTGATCCGTCCAGCGGATTTCGGCGTTGAAGCGCCGAGCGTCGTGATCGCGATTTCGCAGGACGAGAAAACGCGGCTTGCTGAATTGCTACGCGATGGACGTAACCGCGCGACTTTGGAAAACACCGGCCTCGACGACGATTTCGAGCTGATCCGCGATCAGTTTCGCAAGTTCGCCGACGCTGAAGTCGTGCCCGATGCGCACCAGTGGCATTTGAAAGACGAGCTGATCCCGATCGAGATCGTCCAACACATGGGCGAACTCGGCGTGTTCGGCCTGACCATTCCCGAAGAGTTCGGCGGTTCGGGCCTCGGCAAGACCGCGATGTGCGTTGTCTCGGAGGAGCTGTCGCGCGGTTATATCGGCGTCGGCTCTCTCGGCACGCGTTCGGAGATTGCGGCGGAGCTTATCCTCACCGGCGGCACCGACGAGCAGAAGGCATACTGGCTGCCGAAAATCGCCAGTGCTGAAATTCTGCCGACCGCCGTGTTCACAGAACCGAACACCGGCTCCGATCTCGGCTCACTACGCGCACGCGCCGTCAAAGAGGGCGACGATTACGTCGTCACCGGCAACAAAACCTGGATCACCCACGCGGCGCGCGCTGACGTCATGACGCTGCTCGTCCGCACCGATCCCAACACCGACAATTTCTCCGGTCTTTCTATGCTGCTCGCCGAAAAGCCGCGCGGCGACGAAGATGACGCGTTTCCGGCGCATGGCATGACCGGCGGCGAGATCGAAGTGCTCGGCTATCGCGGCATGAAAGAGTACGAGATCGGCTTCGATGGCTTTCGCGTGCCGCAAGCCAATCTACTCGGAGGCGTCGAAGGTCAGGGCTTCAAGCAGCTCATGGCGACGTTCGAGTCTGCGCGTATTCAAACTGCCGCGCGCGCTGTCGGTGTTGCGCAATGCGCGCTCGAGTTGGGCCTGAAGTACGCGTTGGACCGCAAACAGTTTGGCACGGAGATTTTCAACTTCCCGCGTGTCGCCAACAAGCTTGTGATGATGGCCGCCGAGATTATGGCCGCGCGTCAAATCACCTACTTCGCCGCGCGCCGCAAAGACTCCGGCAAACGCTGCGATCTCGAAGCTGGCATGGCCAAGCTGCTTGCGGCGCGCGTTGCGTGGGCTGCGGCGGACAACGCGCTGCAGATTCACGGCGGCAACGGCTTTGCGCTTGAATATCCGATCAGTCGGGTGCTTTGCGACGCGCGCATCCTCAACATTTTCGAGGGGGCCGGTGAAATCCAGGCGCAAGTTATCGGTCGCAGGTTGCTGGAAGAGGGCGCGAACTGAGCTAGATTGCTGCTCAAGCGTTCGAGAGGGACAATGCGGATCATACTTGCTCTTGCGGTGGCGCTGACCTTCGCCGCGTGCGGCCAGCGCGAAGCGGCGACATATCCACCGGAAGCCGAGTTCAACTTCCGCAATGCCTGCCAAGCGCAGGGCGCTTCGGCGGCGTTTTGCGGCTGCGTGTGGACCCGTGTGGTGGCGGAGGTGCCGGCCGCCGATTTCATCGCCTATGAGCGCGTGCCGTTTGACGAGAAGCCCAATCACCCGCTGACAGCTCAAATCGGCACTTATGCACGAGCGTGCAGCGCGGACATCGCGCCCGCAACGCCGCCAGCGGAACCAACGCCAGCGCCGTGAGTTAAGCGGGTGATGCCACGACTCACCCCTCGCCAAGCGCTCATTACTGCCTGCCTGTTGAGCGGCGTACTGACGGCCGCGTGCGCAAGCGTGAAGCCCACGCCTTATGTCGATCAGGCCGCGCTGACGCTGCCTGTTGCGCAGCCCGTACCGACCGTTGTCGCGGTCGACACAGACTAGCGGCGCTTAACGACGTTTCGGTTCCTCTCTTTTAACTGCGTTGGCGTATGATGCCCTTCTTACGCGGCAATTTTTGCCGCCTCGGAGCGTCCGATGCGTTCGCCCCTGATCGCAATCGCCGCGCTGCTGCTTGCGGGATGCGGGCAAGGCGCGCCGAACCCTTATCCCGAAAGCGCGCGTGTGAGCTTCAACGCTACGTGTCCCGCCGACGAACCTTTCTGCACATGTTTCTGGGATCGCGTCACACGAACGATGACGCACGAAGAGTACGAAGCCGCGATGCAGCGTTACAGCGAGACCGGGCTCATGGAGCCGAAGGTCACCCGCGCACGCTTGCAGTGCCGCGAGCGACATCCCACCGAAACGCGTTAGCCCTTCTTGCCGAGCAAGTTGTCGACACTCCAAGGCCCGCCGCCTGCAGCGGCGATGTAGAGGAAGATAAAGCAAAACAAGATCGCCGCGTCGCCGCCGTTTTGAACGGGGTAGATCGACGCTGGCGCGTGGAACATCCAGTACGCCACAGCCATCATGCCGGACAGCACGAATGCGATCGGGCGCGTGAAGAGGCCGATCAGCAGCAACGCGCCGCCGCCTGCTTCAAGGATGCCGCCGAACCACATGAGGTCCATGGGTGGTGGCGGGGTAGCGAACCGCTCTGTCGCCGGGAAGCCGAACAACTTTGTCGTGCCGTGTGCGATGAAGAGTAGGGCGCTCACAATGCGCAGGACGCTGAGCAGCGGTCCCGAAAATTTATCTAGAAAACCCATCACATGCCTCCGTGTGCGGAGAGCTAAGTACGCGCCGCCCGGTTTGGCTAGCGCATTCTAGTTGCCGCTCGCCTGATCGACGAGTGCTAGGCGCGGCACAATCGTTTCGCGGGCAAGCAACGCGCCGGGCGCGATGACGGCATTGGCGCCGATCCGCGCGTTATCGCCAATTAATGCGCCGAATTTATCTACGCCCGTATCGATGACGCCATCGGCCGTCGCGATGCGGATGCGCTTGTCGGCGTGTTCGTTGCGATAATTCGCGATCATCGCGCCAGCCTCAATATTGACGCCGGCGCCAATGACGGAGTCGCCGACAAAGTTTAGGTGCGCCGCCTTGCTGCCTGCGAACATGAAGCTCGTCTTCAGCTCAACGCCCGGGCCAAGGATGCAGTCGCGCTCAAGCCAGCAACCGCCGCGAATAAGCGCGCTCGACGCAACGAAGCAGCGCGGGCCGATAAGCGCGGGGCCTTTGATCTGCGCTCCGGATTCCACAGTTGCGCTGTGATGGATCGCAGCTTCGCCGTGCAGCGCGTATTCATCGCCGCGGACTGCAACGAGCGCGCGGACAATGTCCGGCGCATTCGTGGTGAGATGCCAGGGCGTTTGATCGGTGTACGCCGCGAGCGCCGTCTTGGCGATGTCGCGAACGTACGCCGCGATCACGTCGAGCGCCGGCTTTGCAGCGCCGCGAAGAGCGTGCCGTCGTCGAGTAGATCGAGTTCGCCGCCAACGGGCACGCCATGCGAGAGGCGGCTCACCGTGATGCCGAGTGGCTGCAAACGTTCCGCGAGATAGTGCGCGGTGGTTTGGCCGTCCACGGTGGCCGAGAGCGCCAGAATGATCTCGCGCACGCCTGGCGCGCTGGCGCGCTCCATCAGTTTTGGAATGCGCAGATCGTCGGGTCTGACTCCGTCGAGCGCGGAGAGAACGCCGCCGAGGACGTGATAGCGCCCCTTAAATGCGCCGGCGCGCTCAAGCGCCCACACGTCGCCGACTTCGGCGACCACGCAGATCACGCCATTATCGCGATCATGGGCGCTGCACAGCATGCACGGGTCTTGCGTATCGAGCGCGCCGCAATTCGAGCACGCGCGCACTTTCTCCGCCGCTTCATCAAGTGCTGCCGCAAGCGGGACCATGAGCTGATCCTTGCGCTTCAAAAGTTGCAACGCCGCCCGCCGCGCCGAGCGCGGCCCAAGCCCCGGCACCTTGGCCAGGAGCGCGATCAGCGCTTCGATCTCGGGCGCTGCGGTGATGGACTTGGAACGCATCGCCTTCAGATAGCGATTGGACCCCTGAGTCGCCACGCCCTCACGGGCGCATTCCGAAGCTTGAGGGGCCTGTTTGCAGTGATTTTTGCGCGAGATTGGCCCATTCGCAGAGGAGGGGCCGCGTGTCGCGCGGATCGATGATCTCCTCGGCGTAGAAGCTCTCAGCCGTGCGGAAGGGCGAGCGCAAAGCCTCGGCCCAAGCGCGGATTTCGGCGAGGCGTTTTTCGGGATCGGCGCTCGTCTCGATGTCGCGTTTGTAAGCGGCCTCGATACCGCCCTCCATCGGCAGCGAGCCCCAATCGCCAGACGGCCAGCAATAGCGGTACTTCACGCGCGTCGGGTTCATCATCGCCGAGCCCGCGAGCCCGTAAGCCGCGCGCACCACGATCGAGCACCACGGCACTTTAGCCTGATACACCGCCGCCATCGCTTGCACGCCAAGCTTCACAGTCGCCGCGCGCTCGTGCTTCACGCCAACGGCAAAACCCGGACAATCGACGAAGTGCACGACGGGCAGATGAAACGTCTGCGCCAGATCGATGTGCTTGATCACTTTGCGACAAACATCCGCCGTCCACGCGCCGGCGAGAAACATCGGATCGCCTGCGAGAACCGCGACGCTGTGGCCATCAATGCGCGCGAGCCCGGTGATGAGGCCGCGCCCCCATTGGCGGCCGGTTTCGAAGAACGTGCCGGTATCGACGCAAGCCTCAACGATGCGGCGCATCTTGTACGGCACGCGCCTGTCGCGCGGGACCACGTTGATCAATGTCGCATCGCGACGATCGGCAGCGTCGCCGTTTTGAACGCGCGTCGCGCGTTCGTCGGTCGAAGCGGGCAGATAGGACAAAAATTTTCGCGCCGCCGCGAACGCTTCGGCTTCGCTGCCGACAGTGTCGTCAACGACGCCGTTCTTGCCATTGATCTCAGCGCCGCCGAGTTCTTCCTTGGTGACATCCTCGCCAATCGCTTTCGCAACCGGCGGGCCGGCGACGAACACTTGGCTCAAACCCTGAACCATGACGCTGTAATGGCTCGCCGCAACACGCCCCGCACCTAAGCCCGCGCACGGACCAAGCGCCAACGAAACCACCGGCACGCTCGCCATGTTGGCGACGACCCATTCCCAGCCGGGCGTTTGCGGAATGTAAGTGCGCGGATCTTTCTCCAGCATCTTCACCGACCCGCCGCCGCCGGTGCCATCGACAAGGCGAATGAGCGGCATGCGATATTCGTTCGCCATCTGCTCAGCGAGCACGAGCTTTTGCCAAATGCCCGCGTCCGCCGCGCCACCGCGCACAGTGAAGTCGTCGGCCTGAATGCAGACAGGTCGCCCATCAATCGCCCCGCGACCGACGACGAACGGCGTCGGCAGAAACGATTTCATTTGATTGTCAGCGCCGTATTCGGCGCGGCCAGCGATCTTGCCGGTTTCGTGGAAGGAGCCGGGATCGAGCAAAGCATCGACACGCTCACGCGCCGTCAGCTTGCCGCTTTCCTTCTGGCGCGCGACGCGTTCGTCGCCGCCCATTTGTTCGGCCAGCTTCTCGCGGGCGCGCAACTCTTCGATCTCTTTGTCCCAGCTCATAGCCCAACGCTAAGCGGGCGGACGAGATTGGGAAAGGGCCGTCAGAACGGCATCTTAAAGCCGGGCAAAATTCCCAAGCCGCCGCTCAGGCCCTTCATCTCTTCGCCTTGGACGTCTTCGAGTCTGCGGCGGGCGTCGTCGTGGGCAGCTTTGATCAGGTCTTCGAGCATTTCGCGGTCTTCGCCCATCAGCGACGGATCGATCGACAGGCCGATCATTGCGTTCTTGCCTGAAAGCCGAAGCTTGACCATGCCGCCGCCGGCCGTGCCTTCGACTTCCATCGCTTCAAGCTTCTTCTGCGCCTCGTTGATCTTGGCCTGCATAGCCTGCGCCTGGCGCATGATCTGCGAGATGTCTTTCATCTGTCGGCTTCCTTCTTGCGCGTTGTCTGCGGCGCGCCAGGTTTCGATTGCGGCATCTGCACCACGTCGCCCGCAGGCGGTTCTTCGACCGGCATGCGGACAGCAGTGATCTGCGCGTCTGGGAAATGCTTCAACGCTTCGGCGACGAACGGCTGACGCTTCAGTTCTTCAAGCTTGCGGGCGTCTTCACGACGGCGGCGCTCGGTAATGCTCTCGATCGGCGCGACTGGCGTTTCGTCCACCGCGCGGATGGTCCACTCGAATGGCGTTTGCTCTTCGAGGAACGACTTCAAGCGCCGCACCAGATCGCGTGGTTGCTCCGGCGTTGCGATGAAGATGATCTCGCCGTTCGGATTGAAGCGCGTGACTTTGAGGCCCTCAAGCGTGATCTCAAGCTCAATGTCGCGCTCTGCGGCGACGAGCTTCAGCACATCATCAAACGAGCTGATGCCAGTGGGCGAGGGCGCTGGTTCTTCTTGAGCCGCAGGCGGCTCGTCAGCGGGTTTCTGCGGCGGCGCTGTGTTGACCGTCGCGTCTTTGCTTCCGCCTTTGGTTTCCGATGGCGGCGCGCCTGCGCTCCACGAAGAAGGCCCATCGCGCAGCAAGCGGGCGGCTTCTTCCGGCGGCGGCAAGCTCTGCGCTGCACAGAGGCGAACCATCGCCATCTCGACCGCGGCGATCGGGTCCGGCGCTTTGCCGGCTTCTTCCAGCGCTTTCAGCAGCATTTGCCAAAGCCGCGAAAGTTGCGCAGGAGAAAGCTGCGCCGCCAGGCCACGCACGCGCCCGACCCAATCAGCGCCGCCAATAATCCGCGCATCCGCGCCAAGCGCTTGCGCGCGCGCCGCTTCGTGGCCGATGTCCAGCAGATCGCGCAAGATGAGAGCTGGCTCTGCGCCGCTATCATATTGGCTGCGCACTTCGGTGATCGCAGTTCGCGCATCCCCGCGCGCAATCGCGTCGAACAGATCAAGCGTGCGGCCGCGATCAGCCAAGCCGAGCATCTCGCGCACGTCAGCTGCGCTCACGCTCTCACCCGGTTTTTGCACCAGAGCTTGATCGAGCAACGACAAACCATCGCGTGCCGAGCCTTCCGCCGCGCGCGCGATCAGCGCCAAGCCGTCAGCGTCGACCTTCACGCCTTCCTTGGCGCAAATGTTTCCAAGATGCGTGGCCAGGCGCTCGCTATCGATGCGCTTCAGATCGAAGCGTTGGCAGCGCGACAGTACCGTCACCGGCACTTTGCGGATTTCGGTGGTGGCAAAAATGAACTTCACATGCGGCGGCGGCTCTTCGAGCGTCTTCAGCAGGCCGTTGAAGGCCTGCGTCGAGAGCATGTGCACTTCGTCGATGATGTAGACTTTGTAGCGCGCCATCACCGGCGCGTAGCGGACGCTTTCCAGGATCTCGCGGATATCGTTGATGCCGGTGCGGGAGGCGGCGTCCATCTCGTGAATGTCGGGATGGCGGCTCTCCATGATCGCCTGGCAATGCTCGCCCATCGGGTCGAGCTCGACGCTCGGCGCGTTGATGTCGCCGTTTTTGTAGTTGAGCGCGCGCGCCAGCAGGCGAGCCGTGGTGGTTTTGCCGACACCGCGGACGCCGGTCAGCATCGTTGCGTGCGGGATGCGGCCGAGCGCGAACGAGTTGGCGATGGTGCGGACCATCGCTTCTTGGCCGATCAGGTCCTCGAAGGTGCGCGGGCGGTATTTCCGCGCCAGCACGACATAGCCGGGGCCGGTCGTATCGTTGCCGAAAAGGCTGGAGGTGTCGGATTCGCTCACCCGCCCAACCTAGAGGTTCTAGGCCGAAATAACGACCCCCAGGCGCGGCATCGTTACCGTAGCGTTTACCGAGCCGCGCTATGCGCGACGGAAACGGTCCTGTGGAGGGACGATTGACGATCGAGACGCCGTCCCGACGCACCTGGATCATGACCATCCGGCGCTTCGCTGAGGTTGCATGGGCGCAGCACGGCCCGACACGCTACGTCTCCGTGGCCGCCACGCCGGTTGTGGTTGGCCTCATTGTGCCGGGTTGGTGGTGGCTCGCTTGCGCGATCGGCGCTGGCATCGGCATCGTCATCGATCTGCGCACACAGGCCGCGTTCGGACGCTTGGCCGAGCAGATCGAAGAGATGGATGACGCCGACATTCAAACGGCCGTCCAAAACTATCTGCTCGCAATCGCTGCGGTCACCGCCGCTTACGTTTTGCCGTACGTTGCATTGGCGTTTGCGCCGCAGCCGGGCCCGGTGATCGGCTTGCTCTTCTGCGCGGGCGCTGCACTCATTTGCGCGACGCTGCATGTGATGACGCCGACCATGGTGTTTTACACCATCCCCGCCGTCGTCCTCGGCTTGGTGCTCAACGCCTCCGATCTGACAATCGGCGTCAACAAGATCGTCCTCGGCGCGATGGCCGGATTGGTTGGGATAAACGCGATCATGGCCGCACGCGCCGGCGCCCGCAGCTTCGGCGATCTCATTCGCGCGCGCCAACACGCGGAGGAAGCGGCGGAGGATTTGGAAGCGCGCGTCGTCGAGCGCACTACGCAACTCGCCATCGCCACCAAGCGCGCACAAGCCGCCAACCGCGCCAAATCCATGTTCCTGGCCAATATGAGCCACGAGCTGCGCACGCCGCTCAATGCCGTGATCGGTTATTCGGAGATCATCGAAGAAGATCTCACCAGCGGCGACACTGTGCAAAGTGCCGCCGATCTCGGCCGCATCCGCACCGCCGCCAACCATTTGCTGGCGATGATCAATGAAGTGCTCGATCTCTCGCGCATTGAAGCCGGCAAACTTGAATTGCGCCCATCCGAGTTCGATCTGGCGACCTTGCTGCGCTCATCGCTGGATACCGTGCGTCCCACCGCCTCCAAGCATCGCAGCGTGTGCCAGCTCACTGTAGCGCCCAGCATTGGCGCTGTGCGGCTCGATGAAACGCGCGTGCGTCAGTGTTTGCTGAATTTGTTGTCGAACGCCGCCAAGTTCACGCAAGGCGGTGTGGTTGCGCTCGACGCGCGTCCGTGCCGCATTGGCGCGGTTCAGGGCGTGGCGATTTCGGTACGCGATACTGGCCCCGGCATTGCCGAGGATCAGCTCGCGCGGCTCTTCCAGCCGTTCGCGCAAGCCGATGCGACGCACACGCGCCAGCATGACGGCGCGGGTCTGGGGCTCGTCATCACGCGCCGCCTTGCGCGCGCCATGGGCGGCGATGTGCAAGCCTCAAGCAAAATCGGGCAGGGCTCGACCTTTACGCTCTACCTGCCGCTCCGCATGCTCGAAGACGCAAGCATCATCGTCGCCGCGGCCTAAAGTGCGAGAAGGTGCAGACAAGCAGCGACCCGTGCGCGACCCGTTATGGCTGCTTCCTTCCGGATCTGACCAGGTTGGCGGGGCGTCCGTCCGCCACCTGCCTGCGGGGGCCATATCGCCCACCCCGAAAAAGGAAACAAGGCCAGAACGGAGGGAAGGGCGGAACGCCGCGCCGTCCAGCGCGTTTAAACGGCGTCCCATTGTTTCTAGAGGCCGCGCGGCAAGCGCGGAACCGCCGATGCTGCGTACCCTTATTATCGCTCTGGCCCTGGCTCTCCCCGGTGTCGCCGCCGCTCAGGATCGACAATTCCGCGATTCCGCCATCGGCACGGAAGTCGTCTCAGATACGGGAGTGGTGGTCGGCCGCGTTGATCGTGTCGTGCGCGATAGCAATGGCCGCATCGTTTCGACTGAAATCTCTGAGCAAGAACCGGCCAGCGCGCCGTACACGTCAAGCGACCTCGTAGCGTCCGCAGATCGCAACTCGTTGGTGCTGGTTGCAGACCGCCGCGATGACCTGCGTGGCCGCTCGCCGTCGCGCGATCGCCCAGTGCGCGCCCGCTAGAGCTTCCGCCTGATCAGATCAAAACCGGCCCACGCGAAACCAGCGCCAAAAAGTACGCCAGCGGCGACGAAGCCGTAGGCTGCCGGAAGCGACAGCACTTGCGCCCCGCCCACAACCACGATGCTGCCAAACCAGCAGAACGCCGGCCCCAGGGGCGGCTCGCTCGCGCGTACCCACGCGATCGATAGACCCACCATCGCGATAGCGAGCGTCATCGCGCCTTGCTCATAGGTGCTGAAACCGAACGGATCGGCGTCCGGCCCGCCAATGAACGAGAGCGCCGCAACCGCCACACCGAAGCTCGCCAGCCCCAAGAAGCCCAACCGCTCAGCGCGATCGAGGTAGATCCCGATCAAACCCAACAGCAGCAGCACGTCGATGCCGGTATAAAGCCATTCCAGCGCCACCGGATCGCTCAGCAGCGGAAATGCCGCAAAGATCCGCAACAATCCGCCAGCGATGGCTGAAGCGGCGGAGAGACGGAAGAGTTGAGTAGCTGTCATGGGCGCTCGTCTAATCTCTACTTCACTCGAACCCAACAAACACAGTCGCCTCATCGACACTCTTGCGTTCGGACACGACAGCATTGGCCGGAAACGTCTCATCCGGCCAGCCGAGCGCGATGCTCTTCATGATGACCTGATCGTCCGCAACACCAGCATGCTCGCGCACGACAGGGGATTGCATGATGCCTTGGCTATTGATCACAGCGCCAAGCCCGCGAGACCAGGCCGCGTTGACCAACGCAGTCGCCACCGCGCCGCAATCGAACGGCGTGTCGTCGCTGCCGTCCAGCGCACGGTCATATGTGATGATCACGCACACTGGCGCGTCGAACTGGCGAAAGCCGCGCAGCACCCAATCTTGGCGCCGCTCCGCATCGTCGCGCGCGATCCCCATCGCGGCGAACAATTGTTTGGCGACGCCGATCTGGCGCTCGCGATGTGCGCCGCCGAAGGCTTGCCCGGTGCGAAATTCGCGCGATTGCGGCACGCCAGCGATCATACGTTCGGTGTTGCCGGCGCGAATGCGGTCGAGCGGCTCGCCAGTGACGACGTAGAAATTCCACGGCTGCGTATTCATCGAAGACGGCGCACGCATCGCCAGCGCGATGATTTCTTCGATCAGCGCTCTGGGCACGGGATCGGGCTTGTAGCCACGTATGCTCCGCCGTCCCATGATCACGTCATCAAACTGCATGGATAGTCCCTGAAATTCGCGGACATAGTCGCTCAAACCGTGGGCTTCGTCATCCTGTGCGCAGTAGGCGCGCGATTGCGGAAGCAGGGGCAAGGCCTGCTTTCCGCAGGGAGCGGACGTATCGACGCGATGGAAGCTAGTGGGCAGCGAAGAGCCGGCTTGCGATAGAAGCTGGATTCTCGTCACCGATCTGGACCACATCAGGAAGCATTCGACGTTGTTCGGGCGGCGAGCACGCAAATGTGAGCACCGCACCGTCTACGCTCCATGGCTCTACGGTCTCCCATCCCGGGCGTGCGGGAACATCCGAGGCGCTTCCATCAGCATTGTAGCCGCTGCCTTCTGCCACTCGAGAGCGAGCCCCGGAGCAATCGTACTCATACTGAAACAGTGAGTGGCCTCCCGCTGCCCAGCTTTCGATATGCGGCGAGACGTACAGCCAGACCCAGACGCGCGCGAAGTTGGGTTGCGGAGCCGAGATCGTATTTGTGTCAACGAACAATACTGTCCGCGTTCTGCCGTCCACTTGCGAACCAGCCACCACCCAAAAGTCAGGTGTTGGTGTTGACTGCGCGCTCGCGGTCGCCGCTTCTCCAGGGAGCAGCACCACCAGCGAGATAATTACGGAACGAATGCGCACGCTGTCCTCGAAGCTATGGCGTCTGCCATGCGGAAGGTACCGTTTCCCTATTTGAGGACCAACATCTCAAATTGGCGGAAGCAGAACTCCGTCAGTCCGGGGCATCGCCTAGCGATGAGCCCGGAACCTAGTGGCCACCAGCACAGCATTTGCCCCTGGGTTCCGGATCGCGCTGACGCGCGTCCGGAATGACGGATAGGGGGATAGCGGAGAGCGCTATCCTACACTCGCGCACAAATGCCTGCAGGTTGGAGCGCGGGGCTCCGCCCCGCATCTTTTGCGCTAATGCTTGAAAGATAGAGCCAAATGCGGGGCGGAGCCCCGCGCTCCAACTTGGCAAACAGCGGAAATCTATCCGACTGGGTTCATACTGCGCCTATCATCACCTCGTTCGCACACGGGAGATTTCGAAGACGTCCGAAACTTTGGAATGTGCGTGACACGATCGGTGGGATTTTGTTTGCGGGGAGTGAAACCGCAAAGCCCGAGGTGACGGACACCTCGCCCACAGCACCGGCGAATTGGGCATGGAGCTAAGCCCCAAGAGGCGGCCCTTCGGTGAGGGGCCAAATCGGAAGCGAACCGTACAGGAGGCGAGCCAGCCATCGCTGGCGTTCCACAACTCCTCGCGTCCCAGGCCGGGAAAAACGATCGGAAAACGGGGCGCGCGAAGCGTGCGGCGTTGGTTGGAGACGACCAATGCACCTAACAGAGACTACTCAGCGCGGATCGCGCGCCCCGGCTCCCGTTTGCATCAATATGCGGCGAAGCGTTTCCGCGCGCCTATTGAAATGCATAGCTTTTAGTCGGTTTTTGACTGCCCCTCGACAGGGTGCTTTGCTTGACTGCGCGCTCGGCTCTTCATACCTCAAAGGCCATGGCCATCCGCCCCATCCTCGTCGCGCCCGATCCGCGCCTTAAGCAGAAATCCGCCCCGGTCGAAGGCCCGGTCACGGACGCACATCGCCGGCTCATGGATGACATGCTGGAGACGATGTACGACGCGCCGGGCATTGGTCTGGCCGCGATCCAGATTGGCGAGCCGCTACGGATCATCGTCATGGATCTCGCGCGCGAGGGCGATCCGCCGTCGCCGCGTTATTTCGTGAACCCTGAAATCCTCAACCGCGCCGAACAAACCCAGCCTTACGAAGAGGGCTGTCTCTCGGTTCCCGATATTTTTGAGGAAGTGCAACGCCCTGAAAAAGTGCGGCTGCGTTACATGAACTATAAGGGTGAAACGATCGAAGAGGATTGCGAGGGCATGTATGCCGTCTGCATCCAGCACGAAATGGATCACCTCGAAGGCATCCTTTTCATCGACCATCTCTCGCGGCTGAAGCGCGAGAAGGCGCTGTCGAAGCTGAAGAAAGCCAAGAAGCTCGCCGAGGAAGACGAAGAGCCGCCGCGCAAGACTCACCGGATTTAAGGCAATTCGCGCCGCGACCCCCTTTCGCAGCGCAGCAAATTCTCTAATCTCCGGGCCTAACGAGGCGCAGATTCCGCGCGCCCTAGCTTTTGGGGGTATCCATGACTGAATCTTTCTCCGGCTACGTCTGCACCTCAGCCGCGATCGACGCCGCCATCGAACAGCGCTCGATGCTCTCGCATCCGTTCTACCAGGCTTGGGAAGAGGGCACGCTCTCGCGCGAGACGCTGAAGGAATACGCCAAGCAATATTTCCATCACGTCGAAGCTTTCCCGCGCGCTGTGAGTTCGGTGCACGCAAACTGCCCGGTCGCCGCTGGCCGCAAGCTTCTGGCTGAGAACCTCGCCGAAGAAGAAGGCCTGGGGCTTGGCAAAGACGATCACGCCACGCTCTGGCTCCACTTCGCCAACGGCATGGGCGCCGATGAAGCCGAAGTGCGCGGCGTCGATGTGAACGTCGAAACGCAAGTTTTGATCGACACCTTCCGCACGCTCTCGCGCAAATCCTACGCTTCCGGCCTCGGCGCGCTTTATGCGTACGAGAGCCAATTGCCGAACATCGCCAAGACGAAGATCAAAGGCTTGGTCGAGCGCTATGACGTTGATGAAGCAGCGACACTGAAGTTCTTCGAAGTCCACGAACTCGCCGACATCGAACACTCAGACGTTTGCCGCGAATTGCTCGACGCACTGCCGGAAGATCAGCGCGCCGAAGCGCACGCCGGCGCCTGCGAACTGGCCGAAGCGCTGCGCCTGTTTTTGACCGGCATGCAACGCCAAACCGGCATGGTCTGCTGATCTAGCGGCAAGGGCCGAACCACGAAGCGCTCCTGCGAAAGCGGGAGCGCTTTTGTTTAGCGCGCGGGAACAGGTCGCCGCAGGGCGCGCGCCACAGCGCGCAGCGGCCAAAGCAACTGCGCCAATGCGCCTTTGCCAATGTCGTCGCGCACGCCGAGCGGCGCATCGCAAGGGCTAGGCACATGATAGGTGCGAAACGTCTGATCGAAGACCGAAAACAACGTCGCGAAATTCACGCCCATGCCGCGCGCGTCGCGCACATGGTGCCAGCGATGCATGGCGGGCGAAACGAAGAGGCGCGAGAGCGGCCCATACGTCCACGGCAAATCCATATGGATGAAGAGCCCATAATAGTGCCGCACCATGCCGTTCGCGATGATCGCCCAAAGCGGCAGTCCCAGCAGCGCCAGCGCACTCGTATCAATGAGCGTCGTCGTCAATCTGTTGAGCGGATGAAAGCGCAACCCGGTGGTCCACGTCATGCGCTCGTCGCTGTGGTGGATAGCGTGCCACGGCCAGATCAGATCGACGTGTTCGAGGCGATGGCGCCAATACGCAACGAAATCGCCGAAAAAGAGCGCGATGAATACAACGAGCGCCGCCGGTAATGCGGCCCATTGCTCGGCGCTGAACGCGCGCAGGCCCAGCGCCTGCATCCAAGCGCCGACGCCGGCGATCATCAGCACGAGAAGCGGCGTCACGACGACGATGTCGAACGTGAAGAGCAGCATGTTGGTGCGGATTTCGCCGGCCGCGCGCCGCGCCGTCTGCAGCGATTCAACGCCGCGAAATGCGAGCGCCACACAGCCAAAGATCAAAGCCGGCCAGAAGAGGCCAGCATACGCGCTCCAAAGCGATTGCAGGATGGCTTCGATCTGCATGGCGTCAGATGTATAGCACGCCCTCGCTGACCTTGACCGCCTTGCCCGCGATCCGCGCACCGGCAAGCGCGCCGCCTTCGATGTGTACCTCCAAGCCGATCAGAGAAGGCCGCCCCATCTCGGCGCCTTGCAGTATTGGCAATGTGTGCCAGCCGTCCGGCAAATCCTCGAACCGCGCCAGCACGCCCGCGAACGCCGCCGCTGCGCTGCCCGTAGCAGGGTCTTCGACGATGCCGATTTCGGGCGCGAACATGCGCGCTTGGAATGAATGCGCTGCGCCCGGCGCGGCGCGAGTGTAGAGGAAGATCTCGGTTGCGCCGAGCGTGGCGGAGAGTGAAGCGATAGTGGGCTTGGCGCGTGCAAGCGCATCAATGCTCGCGACCGGGATCATCGCAAAGGGGACGCCGGCGGAGAAGAGCGACGGTGCGTGTTTGTCAAAGCCGATATCGCTTTCGTCCAAGCCCAGCGCTTGTGCTGCGGCCGCGACGCTCGGATCGGCGCCTGCCGGCGCGGAGAGTTTCGGCGCGGCGAACTCCGCAAAGCTCGCGCCATCGGCGCTGAGCTTCACGCCACAGCGGACGGGGCCGATCTTCTCTTCCAAGACGAGGAGCAGATCATCCAACCCGCCATCGCGATGCCGCGCCTCGGCGATGGCTATGGCGCAGCCAATCGTCGGGTGTCCCGCGAACGGCAGCTCCTTGCCCGGCGTGAAGATGCGCACACTCGCGGCGTGCTGCGCGTTCGCTGGCGCCCGAACGAAGATCGTCTCGGAGAGATTGAACTCGCGCGCGATGGTTTGCATCTGCGCGTCGTTGAGCTCGTCGGCATCCCAGACGACAGCCAGCGGATTGCCGGCGAAGCGTGTGTCGGTGAAGACGTCGTACGTGGTGAAAGTGATTTGCATGCTGTTCCCGGACCTACAGTAACGCCGCTAGCGCGGCGCGAAAGCGGCGGTCGCGCTTGAGGAAGACTTCGCGGCTCATGGCCTCCCGGCGCGTGGGATAGCACTCCGCATAGAGCAACACCCAAGTCCGCCCGCGCGTCGAACGAGCGCCTAAGCCTGCATTATGCGCGATGAGACGGGCGTCAATATCGATGCTCCAGCCGACATAGGTGCGGCGATCGGCGCCGGCGGAGGTGCCGAGCACATAGACGAAGGCGCAGTTCGTTTCAGGGCCCGACACAGAACTAGGTTTCATTTGCAACAGCGGCCATCACATGAGGCTCAACATCTTCCCAGGTGCACTCGCTATTGTTCTGGAACGGAGGATCGGGCAGCTGCGGCGCGCTGGCATCAATCGCTTCATCAATCGTCGCTCCGATGCCAATGAACAGCAGGCCATGGCGATAGCGAACGTACGCGAGCCGACCATTCGATAGGGCTAGTTCCCATTGCGACGGCGCTGCGCCGCAGGTCATCACGCGATCGATGACCGTAACAGTGCTCAAGCAAACCCGCCAAAGTTCACGAATTTCGTCTCCAGATATTCCTCCAGTCCTTCAACGCCGCCTTCGCGCCCCAAGCCGCTCTCTTTCCAGCCACCGAACGGGATCACTTCGTTGGAGAAGATGCCGTCATTGATCGAGACCATGCCGCTCTCAATCCGCTCAGCCACGCGCCAGGCGCGGTTGACGTCGCGCGTGAAGAAGTAAGAGGCGAGGCCGAACGGCGTGTCGTTGGCGATGGCGACGGCTTCGTCTTCGCTCTTGAACCGGATCAACGGCGCGACCGGGCCGAAGATTTCTTCAGTGTTGACGCGCATGTCGCGCGTGACGTTGGCGAGGACGGTCGGCGTATAGAATTGTGCGCCTGCCGCATGCCTCTTGCCGCCGGTGATCGCTGTTGCGCCGGAAGCCAGGGCTTCGGCGACCATCTGTTCAACCTTCTCGATCGCCTTGCCATCGATCAGCGGCCCGATCTCGACACCCGCTTGATCGCCAGGGCCGACCTTTAGCTTCGAGACAGCGTCGGCGAGCTTCTTCGAGAACACATCGTAGATCGCGTCCTCCACAAGAATGCGGTTGGCGCAAACGCAAGTTTGGCCCGCATTGCGGAATTTCGACGCAATCGCACCTTTGACCGCCTGATCGAGATCGGCGTCAGCGAACACAATGAGCGGCGCGTTGCCGCCAAGCTCTAGCGAGACGCGCTTCACATTTGAGCCGACGCACGCGGCGCCAAGCTTCTTGCCGACTTCAGTTGAGCCGGTGAACGAGAACTTCCGCACCAAGTCGCTCTCACAGAGGACGCGCCCGACATCGCCAGTATGTGAATGCGTCGTCACCACGTTGAACACGCCAGCCGGCACGCCAGCGCGTTCCGCCAGCTCCGCCAGGGCCAAAGCCGTCAGCGGCGTCTGCGACGGCGGCTTCAGCACGATCGTGTTGCCGGCGGCGAGAGCAGGGCCGGCCTTGCGCGTGATCATCGCCATCGGAAAATTCCAAGGCGTGATCGCGGCGCAGACTCCGATCGGCTGTTTGATCGTCACGTAGCGGCGCGTTGCTGTCGTCGTCGGGATCGTACGCCCGTAAGCGCGCTTCGCTTCCTCACCGAACCATTCGATGAAGCTCGCTCCGTAAGCGGCTTCGCCTTTGGCTTCCGCAAGGGGCTTGCCGCCTTCGAGCGTGATCAGCGCAGCCAGCCGATCGATGTCAGCCATCATTAGGTCGTACCAAGCGCGCATGATCGCCGCGCGCTCCTTGGCCGATTTCGCCGCCCATGCCGGGAACGCGCGGTGCGCTGCAGCGATTGCTTCTTCCGTTTCCGCTGGGCCGAGATCGGGGACTTCCGCGACCGTTTCTTGCGTCGCTGGGTTGAACACCGGAAAGCGCTTTGCGCCCGCGCGCCATTGGCCATCGATGTACGCGTCGGAACGGAGAGGCATTGCGGATCGTTTCCTTGTGTTGATCTGACTTTGCGCAGCCCTTGCGCCGCTTCAAGCCCCGCGCGCGATCCTGTCGCGGAATTGTGGCGTTCGCTTTGCGCCGGGCGTATAGGTTGACCAACGAAGAGGTCCGCGCATGAGCTGGAAAGACATCCTAGTCATCGTCTCGGAAGCGGAAGGCGACGAAGCCGCCATCGCGCTTGGCGAAGCGCTGGCGGGCGGGCGCGCCGATTGCCATCTCGCCGCCGCTTTCCTGACGCCGCTGCCGGACGAGCCGCTCGCCTACGAGCCCACCGTCGTCGCGGGCGTGTGGGCCGAATTGCTTGGCCGTGCGCGGCTTGAAGCCGAGGCCGAGCGCAAGCGGGTCGAGGCGCGGCTCTCCGCCGCTGCAAAACCCTTCGAGTTGCGCAACGCAGAAGCGCTCTCGCGCGATCTTGGCCGCGTCGCGGCAGTGCACGCGCGCTACGCCGACGTCGCTGTGATGACGCGCCCATCCGATGGCCCTGGCGCGGAGCTGCGCGAGGAGATTATCGAAGGCGTGCTCTTCCATGCCGGCCGCCCGGCGCTGATCGCGCCGCCCGGTTGGAAAGGCCCGCATATCGGCAAGCGCGTTGTCGTCGCGTGGGACGCCAGCCGCGAAGCCACGCGCGCGCTCTCGGAAGCGGACGACATTCTTGAATCGGCTGAGGCCGTCACCGTGCTGACGGTCGACGCCAAGCCGAAAATGTTCGGTCACGGCGACAATCCCGGCGCCAACATTGCCGGCCACCTCACACGCCGGGGCTTGCCGGCCGAAGTACGCAACGTCGACAGCATGGGCCGCGCTGCCTCGCTGGCGATCTTGGAAGAAGCCGAAGCGCTCGGCGCCGATCTCATCGTTATGGGCGGCTACGCACATTCGCGGCTACGCGAACTGGTGTTCGGCGGCGCCACGCGTGATCTTCTGCGCAGCACGACCATCCCGCTCTTGATGGCGCATTAGAGAAAAGAGGCTGGGATGAATTTCGACTTTTCATTGATCGACGGCGCACTGGCGCTTGCGCTGGTCATCGTGGTGATTTGGATGGCGCTGAAAATCGCGACGCGGCTGATCTTGGGCGTGATCCTGGCGGTGATCATCGCCGTGATCTTCTTTGGCGTGAACCTAAGCGATTTCGGCATCAGGCTAGGCTAATCTAAAGTTCGTCATTCCGGGGCAATGCGAAGCATTGAGCCCGGAACCCAGGGGCCACCACACAGCTGGTAGCCCCTGGGTTCCGGATCGCGCTTCGCGCGTCCGGAATGACAAAGGAAAGTGTCGTAGCCAGTTCTCGCGGACTTGCGCCCCGTCCGCGCCACACTAAGTCAGGGGCACAACACTAACATGCCTCGTTGATCGGCCTTCGGGAGGTTAACGTGGGACGCCTTACAAGGGTCGCTCATGGATATGGAAAAGCTCACCGAGCGCGCGCGTGGATTCGTGCAGGCCGCTCAAACCATCGCGCTCCGCGAACAAAACCAACAACTCGAAACCCAGCACTTGCTGAAAGCGCTGCTGGATGACCGCGAAGGTCTTGCGGCCGGCTTGCTGCGCGCCGCAGGCGCCGATCCTAAACGCGCCGCTGACGATGTGGACGCCGCCGTCCGCGCGCTGCCGAAAGTGCAGGGCGGCAATGATCGCATGTACGCCGCCACCTCGTTCTCGCGCGCGCTCGACGCCGCCGATCAGGCCGCGACCAAAGCTGGCGATTCCTACGTCACCGCGGAACGTCTTCTGTTTGGCCTGACGATCGCGGACAGCAAAGCGAGCGAGATTCTGAAGAAATCGGGCCTGACGCCGCAGAAGCTCGAAGCTGCGATCACCGAATTGCGCCAGGGCCGCACGGCGCAATCGTCGTCGGCTGAGGATCAGTACGACGCGCTCAAGAAATACGCCCGCGATCTCACCGAGGATGCGCGCAAGGGCAAACTCGATCCGGTCATTGGCCGCGACGAAGAAATCCGGCGCACCATCCAAGTCCTCTCACGCCGCACCAAGAACAATCCGGTGCTGATCGGCGAACCAGGCGTCGGCAAGACCGCCATCGCTGAGGGCCTGGCGCTGCGCATCGTCAATGGCGACGTGCCGGAGAGCCTGAAGCACAAGAAGTTGCTCGCGCTCGACCTGGGCTCGCTTATCGCCGGCGCGAAGTTTCGCGGCGAGTTTGAGGAGCGGCTGAAGGCGGTGCTGAGCGAAGTGACTGCTGCTGAAGGCGGCATCGTGCTCTTCATCGATGAGATGCACACGCTCGTCGGCGCTGGCAAAGCCGATGGCGCGATGGATGCGTCGAACCTGCTGAAGCCAGCGCTGGCGCGCGGCGAGCTGCACTGCGTGGGCGCAACGACCCTTGATGAATATCGCAAGCACGTAGAAAAGGACGCCGCCTTGGCGCGGCGCTTTCAGCCCGTGTTCGTGGATGAACCGACCGTCGAAGACACGATCTCGATCCTGCGCGGCCTGAAGGATCGCTACGAGCAGCACCACGGCGTGCGCATCTCGGACGCAGCGATCGTCTCCGCCGCCCAGCTCAGCCATCGCTACATCACCGACCGCTTCCTGCCGGACAAAGCCATCGACCTCATCGATGAAGCCTCCGCGCGCCTGCGCATGGCCGTCGATTCCAAGCCGGAAGAACTGGACGAACTCGATCGCCGTCTCGTGCAGTTGAAGATCGAACTTGAAGCGCTGAAGAAGGAAAGGGACGCGGCCTCCGTTGACCGCACGCAGAAGCTCGAAACCGAGATTGGTCAGCTTGAAACGCTCTCATCCGAACTGACGGCGGCGTGGTCGTCGGAAAAGCAAAAGCTGCAAACGGCTGCCAAAGCCAAAGAGCAACTTGAGCGCTTGCAGATCGAGTACGACAACGCTGTTCGTCGCGGCGATCTCTCGCGCGCATCGGAGCTGAAGTACGGCCAGATCCCCGCGATCGAAAAGCAAGTCGCTGAACTTGAAGCCAAGGGCGGCGGCCTCGTCCAAGAAGTCGTGGACTCCGAAGCCATTGCAGGCGTGGTCTCGCGCTGGACCGGCGTGCCGGTTGAGAAAATGCTGGAAGGCGAGAAAGCCAAGCTGCTCGCCATGGAAGATCAGTTGCGCGGCCGCGTGATTGGCCAAGAGCCCGCGCTTCGCGCTGTTGCCGATGCCGTGCGCCGCGCGCGTGCGGGCTTGCAGGACCCGAACCGGCCGATCGGCTCGTTCATGTTCTTAGGCCCGACGGGCGTTGGTAAAACCGAACTGACCAAAGCTGTCGCTGGTTTCCTCTTCGATGATGACCACGCACTGACGCGCATCGACATGTCCGAGTACATGGAGAAGCATTCCGTCGCGCGCTTGATCGGCGCGCCGCCGGGGTACGTTGGCTACGAAGAGGGCGGAGCGCTTACCGAAGCGGTGCGCCGGCGTCCTTATCAAGTGATCCTGTTCGATGAAATCGAGAAGGCGCACCCGGACGTGTTCAACGTCTTGCTGCAAGTGCTTGACGATGGCCGTCTCACGGATGGTCAAGGCCGCACCGTCGATTTCAAGAACACGATCCTGATCATGACGTCGAATGCTGGCGCGCAGTATTTGGCTGATCAGCCCGAGGGTGCCGACGTCGAAGACGTGCGCAAGCAGGTGATGGATGAAATCCGCATCCGATTCCGACCGGAATTCTTGAACCGGATCGATGAAATCATTCTGTTCAAGCGTCTGGAGCGCGCGCAGATGGGTGCGATTGTCGAGATCCAGCTGAAGCGCCTGGATAAGCTGCTCACCGCGCGCAACATTAGCATGGAGATGGAGAGCCGCGCCAAGAACGAGCTTGCTCGCCGCGGTTACGATCCAGCATGGGGCGCGCGTCCGCTGAAGCGGATCATCCAGAAGGATGTGCAGGACCCGCTCGCGCGCTTGATCCTCGAAGGCGTCATCAAGGATGGCGACCGCGTCGTCGTCACCTTCGACGGCAACGACTTCTTGTTCAACGGCGCCAGTGACAAGAAGGCCGCCTAAAGCAAAACGGGCGGCGCCATGAAGCGCCGCCCGCTCTCATTTCAGCTTTTACGCGTGAAACTTAGTTCGTCGTCGGATTGTCGTCGGTCGCATGCTCGACTTCGGTCGCGGCATCGTTGACCGCGCCTTCGACGGCTTCGCCAGCTTCGTTGGCGGCTTCGCCAACGGAGTCTGCTGCTTCTTCGGTGGTTTGCGCCGCTTCGTCAGCAGCGTTTTCGGTTTCGGCTTGAGTGCAAGCGGCCAGGCCCAGGGCCGCGGCGGCGGCGATCGCCAACAGTATGCGCATCGTATCGTCTCCTAACCGCCCCCCAGAGCGGCAAGCGCAACTCTTACGAGCCTGTCACGCCGCCGAGTAGAGAAAAGATCGCATATCGCGCCTATGAGCTATGCAGGGAACTTTTCCGACGTTCCGCGCATTACCGCCCTCATGACGCCTTCAGCGCTGAAAATACAGCCCAAAATCTGGCTCTCCTGGGCGCGCCAGGAAATCGTTCCGATTGCGATTTTTCTTGCCCTAGCGGGGCTGCTGCTCGCCTTCGTCGAGATATCAGACGAAGTGTTTGAAGGCGAAGGAGAGATGGATTGGTTCGATCGCGGTCTTCTCTTGGCGCTGCGGACGCCCGATCCAGCCGATCCCATCGGCCCGCGTTGGTTCGAGCTTGCAGTGGCGGACATCACAGCGCTTGGCGGTTTCGCTGTGCTCGCGCTCTTCACTTTGATCGCGCTCGGCTATCTCGCCATGCTGCGAAAATGGCCCGAGGCCGGCTTTCTGCTTGTCGCCACGCTTGGCGCGACTGCAATCAGCGAAGGGCTCAAGATAACCTTTGCGCGTGCGCGGCCGGACCTCGTCGCGCATGTCGTGGAGACCACCAGCATGAGCTTTCCGAGCGGACACGCCATGCTCTCCGCCGCGACCTACCTCACGCTCGGCGCATTCCTCGCGCACGCGCAAGAGAAGCGCCGCCTGCGCGGCTACATTATCGGGGCGGCCATTTTGATTACGCTGCTCGTCGGCGTGAGCCGCATCTATCTCGGCGTCCATTGGCCGACGGATGTGCTTGCCGGTTGGTGCCTCGGCGCCGCGTGGGCGCTTCTTTGCTGGGCCGTCGCGGCTTGGCTCACCCGCGCGGATCGGCGTACAATCGCCGCATGAATATCCGCCCCGGCGACGAAACGCCTCCCGCCTGTGACGACGAACAACACGCCGTGATGTTCACGCTCGAACCGAAGCCGCGCGATCTTGGCGGCGGCTTTTCAGTGCGCCGCGCGCTGCCGGCAATCGAAAAGCGCATGGTGGGGCCGTTTATCTTTTGGGACGAGTTCGGGCCTGGGCATTTCGCTGTAGGCGAAGGCCTTGATGTGCGCCCGCATCCGCACATCAATCTCGCCACCGTCACCTATTTGTTCGAAGGCGAGATATTCCACCGCGACACTTTGGGCTCCGCACAGGCCATTAATCCTGGCGATGTGAACTGGATGAACGCTGGGCGCGGCATCGCCCACAGCGAGCGCACGCGCGCCGAACTGCGCAAAACCGGCTCGCCGATCGGCGGCATTCAGTCCTGGGTGGCGCTGCCGGAAGCGCACGAGGAAAGCGCGCCGTTCTTCAAGCACCACGCGCAAAGCGAATTGCCGACGCTTGAAGAGGGCGGCAAGCGTGCGCGCATTATCGCTGGCTCGCTCTGGGGCAAGAGCTCGCCGGTCCAGACCTATTCGGAAATGTTCTATGCCGATGTGCAGCTCGATGCGGGTGCGTCGCTGCCGCTCGATGCTGAGCATGAGGAGCGGGGGCTCTATCTTGTCAGCGGCGAGATTGAGGTCGCAGGCGATCGCTTCGAACGCGGACGCTTGCTGGTCTTTCGTCCGGGCGACGCCATCACCATCAAAGCCGCAACGCCCGCCCGCTTCATGCTGCTCGGCGGCGCCAATCTCGGGCCGCGCCACATCTGGTGGAATTTCGTCTCGTCGCGCAAAGAGCGCATTGAGCAAGCGAAAGAAGACTGGAAAGCCGGGCGCTTCGGGACCGTGCCGGGCGACGACAAGGAATTCATCCCGCTGCCGGATCACTGATGCAGCCGACGAAGGCGTGTCCCGTCGTGCTGCGCGGACCGGTAGACGCGCGCGAGATCCTCGCGTTTCGTCATCCGCTCGCGGGCATTCAATTGGTCAAAGGCTCGATCGAGCCGGGCGAGTCCGTGGACGCTGCGGCCGTGCGCGAACTCCTTGAAGAGGCGGGCGTCGTCGCGGTGGCGGATGGGGCGCTTGGCGTGTGGGAGTCCGGCCACGACGCGCAGGTGTGGGCGTTTCAGGTCTGCCAGCCAATGGCGCCGTTGAGCGAGCAGTGGACGCATGTGTGCGCCGACGACGGTGGCCACGCCTTTGCGTTCTTCTGGCAAAAGCTTGACGCTGCTTCGCTTGACGACTGGCATCCCGTCCATGCGCGTGCGCTCGCACATCTTCGCATTCTGTTGCAGTGTGAGGCGCCTGGCGCTTAAGCTCCAACGCAAGGGGAGGCGGCATGGTTTTGGCTCGGTGGATCGCGGCATTGGCCGTGCTTTTGTTCGTCGCCGCACCTGCATCGGCGCAGCGGGAGCCGCAAGCCAGACGCCCCAACATTGTGCTCATCCTTGCCGACGATGTCGGCTACACCGATCTTGGCGCGTATGGCGGCGAAGCGCGCACGCCGAACATTGATCGCCTCGCATCGCGCGGCGCGCAATTCTCTCGCTATTACACCTCGCCGCTGTGTTCGCCCTCGCGCGCCATGTTGCTGAGTGGTCTCGACAATCACCGCACCGGCCACGCTACGATCATCGAAGTGCTGCCGCCAGAATTGCGCGGCCGCCCCGGCTATACGATGCGGCTCGAGCCGGGCGTCGTCACCGTCGCTGAGCGCCTGCGCCGCGGCGGCTATCGCACATACGTCACCGGCAAATGGCACCTTGGTCACGGCGATGGCGATCTGCCGGATTCGCACGGCTTCGATCGCTCCTTCGTGCTCGACGCTTCGGGCGCGGATAACTGGCAAGAGCGTTCGTACATGCCGTACTACCGGACCGCCGATTGGTTCGAGAACGGCGCGCGCGCGCATCTGCCGGAAGATTTCTATTCCAGCGAATTCATCGTCGATCGGATGATCGAGTATCTCGATGCTGACGCTCAAAATGATTCTCGGGGCGATGCGCCGTTCTTCGCCTATCTCGCGTTCCAGGCCGTCCACATCCCAGTGCAAGCGCCACGCGAGATGACCGCTGGTTATGACGGTGTTTACGACGCGGGCTGGGAGAGCGTGCGCGCGCAACGTTGGCAGCGCGCTCAAACGTTAGGGCTAATCCCGACAGGCGCGCCAATTACGCCGCCGCATCCGAGCTATCGCGCCTGGAGCGCGCTCAATGGCGAAGAGCAGGCGATCTATGCGCGGAGCATGCAGGTTCATGCCGGCATGTTGGAGTCGATGGATCAAAACATCGGCCGCTTCATCGCCTATCTGCAAAGCCGCGGCCTCGCCGAGAACACGATCTTCATCGTCACCTCCGACAACGGCCCCGAACCCAGCAATCCAATCGCCGAGCCCGATTTCGTGCGGTGGATGGGATACACCGGCTATTCGCGGCGCTTGGACAATCTCGGCGAACGCGGTTCGTTCGTGTTCATCGGTCCCGAATGGGCCAACGCGACCTCAGGCGGATCGCTCTACAAATTCACTGCAGGCGAGGGCGGTTTGCGCGTGCCTTTCATCATAGCGGGACCTGGTATTGCGCCGCAGCGCGTAGACGCGCGCGCGTTCGTTACCGATGTGACACCGACATTACTTGAGCGCGCCGGCGTGCCGCTCGAAGCCGCGAACATGGACGGCGTTAGCATGAATGCCGTGCTGACGGGGCAGGCGCCGTTTGTACGCGGCGACACTGACCCGCTTGGCGTCGAAGTCTCCGGCCATTCGGCGCTTTATCTTGGCGACTACAAATTGGTGCGCACACCCGCGCCGCTCGGCGATGGCGCATGGCGGCTCTACAATATCGCGACCGATCCAGGCGAGACCAACGATCTCGCGACGCAAATGCCAGACCTCCTTTCGGCGATGCTTGCGGATTATGACGCGTACGCCGAGCGCGTGGGCGTGCTGCCGCTGCCCGAGGGCTACGATCCGCAGGTCCAGGTTGCGCACAATATTCGCATGAAGACGCTGGAGCATTATTGGTGGGTGTTGGCGATCGCCGCCGCGATCTTGCTGGCGCTCCTCTATTTCGCCACGCGTCTGGCCATCCGGCTCTTCCGCCGCAAACCTGCCTCTTGAGCCGTCCCTAGGGTCTGGCCTTTTCATCGGCTTCGTTCGAGGAAAGGCGTCATGAAACGCAGCGTATTCCAGGAGACTGCCACCGCCGTGGCGCGGCGCTTCGGCGTCAGCGTCAAGGCGCTGCGCGTCTATGAGGATGCGGAGCTGCTAAAGCCCGCGCGCACCATGGCTGGCTGGCGCATCTATCAAGCGCCGGAGCTGGAGCGGCTCTCCGCTATCTTGGCGCTGAAGCAGCTTGGTCTACCACTGAAGCGCATTGGCGATCTCTTGCGTGGCAAGGGCGATCTCGCTGCGGCTTTGGCGTTGCAGGAAGCGGCTCTGGAAGACGCCAAGGCGGATGCCGAACAAGCGCTTGCGCTTGTCCGCGCCGCCCGTGCCAAGCTTGCCGACAAAGGCAGCCTTTCCCCGGACGAGTTGGGAAATCTCGCCAGGAGTACGGCCATGTCCGAGTTCAAATGGAACGACAAAATGGAAACGCTCGCGCAAAAGCATTACACGCCCGAGCAACTCCAAGAACTACGCGGCCGTCCGTTCACGGCCGACGATCAAGCGCGCGTTAGCGCGGCGTGGACGCAAGTGTTCGCAGACATCGACGCGCTCGGACCCGATCCCGATCCGACAACGCCGCAAGCGCTGGATATTGGCCGCCGCGCGCAAGCTTTGATCGCCGAGTTCACGCAAGGCGATCCAGCACTCTTCCAGGCCGCCGGCGCCATGAACCGTGAAGCGATGAACGATCCCGATCTCGCCAAGCAAATGCCGGGTACATCCCATTGGCAATTCATGGGCAAGGTGTTCGCCGTGTTGAAGGCCAACGGCTAGCGCGGGTGGCGGCTAGTCCGCCGCCCCCAAACCGTGCCATAGCCCGCCCATGACTTTGCGCCTCGCTTTCATGGGTTCGCCTGGCTTCGCGCTGCCGACTTTGGCGGCGTTGATTGAGGCTGGGCACGAGATTGCGTGCGTCTATTCGCAACCGCCGCGGCCCGCCGGGCGTGGCAAGCAAGAGCGGCCGACGCCGGTGCACGCGTTCGCCGCCGAGCGCGGTTATGAGGTGCGCACACCGAAGAGCTTGAAGAAGGCGGAAGCGCAGGACGAGTTCGCGGCGCTCAAACTCGATGCCGCGATCGTCGTTGCCTACGGGCTCATCCTGCCGAAAGCCATTCTCGACGCGCCACGCCTTGGCGCGTTTAATCTGCACGGCTCGCTGTTGCCACGCTGGCGCGGCGCTGCGCCGATCCAGCGCGCCATCATGGCGGGCGACGCGCGCACGGGCGTGCAAGTGATGCGCATGGAAGAGGGGCTCGACACCGGCCCCGTCCTCGCCACCGCGAGCACGCGGATCGACGCTGCCGATACAACAGCCAGCTTGCACGATCGCCTCGCGGCGCTGGGAGCGCCGCTCATGGTCGATGCGCTCGCAGCGCTCGAACGAGGCGACGCAGTGGAGACGCCCCAGGCGAGTGAGGGTGTCACTTACGCACACAAGATCACACCCGCCGAGGCGCGCATCGATTGGACGAAAACTGCGCGTGAGGTCGATTGCGCCATCCGTGGGCTTTCGCCAGCGCCGGGCGCGTGGCTCGAACTCGACGGCGCGCGCGTCAAGGTTCTGATGTCGCGCGCGGAGGAGGGCGAGGGCGTGCCGGGCGCCGCATTGGACGATTCACTGCTGATCGCCTGCGGATCGGGCGCAGTTCGCCTGTTGACTGTGCAGCGCGAGGGGCGTGGCCCTCTTGAAGCGGGCGCCTACTTGCGCGGCCATGCAGTTCCGCAGGGAACCGTGTTGGCGTAGCCGATTGAAGCCAGCCCGCGCCGCCGCTAAGACTCGGGGGCTCTCGGAGGGACGTTTTCATGACACTGCGCATCGCCTTCATCGCCCTAGCGTTCGCGTTGACCGCGTGCGACGGCCAATTGCCCGGCGTGCAGCAGGATAGCGCTTCGGACGCGCCGCAGCTCGATGCGCCGGGACTTGAGAGCGAACCCTCACGCGTCTTCACCGCCACCAATGACGCTGCACGCGCCGTTGCGGGCGAGTTCAGCATCTCGATCTCGACGCGCCTGCCTGACAATGCCGATGGCGACAGCCAAGAAGTGCTGACGCTGACCGGCGCCAACGGGCTGATCGTTGAAGCAGAAGTCACCGGTGCGGTGTCGCCGGCGACGCAAGTGCAGGGTCAAACGCTGCGCGCCTTGCTCAACATTCCGGTCGAAGAGCCGCAAGTGCTGATCTATCGCGTCACCAACGAAACGCGCCCGCAAGGCAGCGGCGGCGTCTGCGGCCAAGAGCAAGCGGCGTTCATCGCCGTGTGGGAGCCGGCTGGTGTCGGCGAGCCGGTGTTGAAGCTGCTCGGCCTAACGGGCGGCCAACCGGGCGCTGCAAACGCGCGCGGCTGCGCCATGCTTGAGTACAGGCGCAACTGAGGCTGATGCGCTTCAAGCTTACGATCGAGTATCACGGCGGAGCTTATGCGGGCTGGCAACGCTCGCCCTCGCATCCGAGCGTGCAGGGTGCGCTTGAGGATGCTGTTGAAAAGCTGACTGGTATTCGTAGCGACGTCATCGGCGCTGGGCGTACGGATTCCGGCGTTCACGCGACGGGGCAGGTGGCGCATGTCGATATCGAAAAGCCGTTCGAACCGTCGCGCCTGACCGAAGCGCTCAACGCGCATTTGCGGCCGCATCCGATCTCAGTGCTGAGCGCGGAAGGGGCGTCGCCCGAATTTCACGCGCGTTTTGACGCCGTGAATCGCGCTTACACGTACGAAGTCATCAATCGCCGCGCGCCATTAGCGCTTGATAAGGGCCGCGCTTGGCGCGTCGGGCGTACGCTTGATGTGCCGGCGATGGACGCCGCCGCTCAGGTGCTCTGCGGCAAGCACGATTTCACCACCTTCCGCGACAGCGCTTGCCAGGCGAAGAGCCCGGTCAAGACGCTCGACATCGCGCGCGTCGAAGGCATGGACGATCAGATCACTTTCCACTTCGAAGCGCGCAGCTTCCTGCACCGGCAAGTGCGCTCGATGGTCGGCACGCTCGCTGAAGTCGGCTTGGGCAAGATGAGCATCAAAGATGTCGCCGATGCGCTCGCCGCCGCTGACCGCTCACGCTGCGGCCCGGTCGCGCCGCCCGATGGGCTTTATCTGATACGCGTCGATTACTGGGCGAAGTAGCGCCGCAGCACCGCTGCGTAGCACTGCGAGAGCGCACGCACGTCCTCGACGGCGCAATGCTCATCGACCATGTGAGCGGTCTCGTTGCGCAGACCTAGCTCGGCGACTTGGCAATAATTGCGGATGAAGCGTGCGTCGGACGTGCCGCCTGTGGTCGTCAGCTCCGGCTTGATGCCGAAGGCTTCGTGCACAGAATCCACGATCAGATCGGTGAACGGCCCTGGATCGGTATAGAAAGCGAGGCTCTGCGACGGCACGATGAAAGAGGCGCTGACGCCAGCGCGCGAGGCGACATCCGTGGCGGTTGCTTTGATCCAATCCAGCAGCGTCTCGGCCGTATGGTTGGTATTGAAGCGGATGTTGAGCTTGGCGCTGGCGTGCTGCGGAATGACATTGTGCGCGAGGTTGCCGACATCCACGCTTGTGACTTCGAGATTGGACGGCAAGAAACCCGGCGCGCCATCATCGAGCTTGCGCGCCTTCAAGTCCGCCAGTGTTTCAATCAAAGGCGTCACTGGATTGCGCGCGCGCTGCGGGTAAGCGACGTGACCTTGCTTGCCGTCCATTTTGATGACGACGTTCAAGCTGCCGCGCCGTCCGTTCTTTATGATATCGCCAACGCGCGCTTCGCTCGTCGGCTCGCCGACAATGCAATGATCTAAAATCTCGCCATCGGCCGCGAGCGCCTCAAGCACGCGCTTGGTTCCATCGACAGCCGGACCTTCTTCGTCACACGTCAGCAGAAACGAGATCGAACCCTTCGGTGCTCCGCTCTTTAGAAAGTCTTCCGTGCCGGTGATCATCGCCGCGATTGCGGTTTTCATATCGGTGGCGCCGCGGCCATAAAGCAGGCCGTCGCGGATTTCCGCCGCGAACGGATCGCTGGCCCAGCCTTCGCCCGGCGGAACCACATCGACGTGACCCGCAAAGCAAAAATTCGGCTGCGTGCTTCCAAGCCGCGCATAGAGATTGTCCACGGCCCCGAATTTCATCCGCCGCGTCACAAAACCGAGCGCCGTCAACGCGCCCTCGGCTACGTCGAGCGCACCCGCTTCGTCGGGCGTAACGGAGGGCCGTCGCATCAGGGCTTGGGCAAGCGGGATTGGGTCGGTAAAAGAACGGGCGTCCATAGGACTAGGGTCTAGCGCAAGCCGCTGGGCTCGCAAGCACTGGGCGCGGGGAGGAAGCCAGGAATGAGCGAAACAATCGCCGCTGAGGTCGCGCCGGTCAAAACCGTCGATCGGATCATGAGCCTCGACGTCATGCGCGGTTTCGCGCTGCTGGGCATCCTCGCCGTCAACGCCGCGTTCTTCGCCGCACCCTGGCAGGCCGCGTTCGATCCGACGCTGCCACCGCTGGCCGTCAATGACGAGACGATGTGGTCGTGGTGGATGATGCACACCTTCTTCGAGTTCAAGTGCATCACTTTGTTCTCGATGCTCTTCGGCGCCAGCATCTACATGGTCGGCGGCGAGCGAAGCGATAAATCACGCGGCGCCGTTTTACGCCGGCGTTTGCTTTGGTTGGCGCTTTTCGGCCTGATCCACGGCCTGCTGATTTGGTACGGCGACATTCTCTTTCACTACGCGCTGACCGGCTTCATCGTGCTGCTAATGCGCTCGTTCAAGCCGGGCACGCTCTTCATCGTCGGCGGTATCCTCTACGTGCTGTCCTTCGGCCTGCAGACCATGAACGGTCCGCTGCTCTCGATGGCGCCTGCGGCGCAACTTGAGGAAATTCTCGCGCCAATCGAAGCCATTTTCGCGATATCGCCGGAAGAATTCGCGCGCATGCAGGCGGCCTATCAGGGCGGCGTGCTGTCGGCGATCCAAGAGAACGTCAACACGTGGACGTCGCTTTTCTTCAACACCATTTTTGGGCTCATGCCGCGTACCATCTCGGTGATGCTCATTGGCATGGCGCTCTTCAAAGTTGGCTTCCTTGGCGGACGCGCGCCGGTTTGGCTTTATGTGATGATGGTGCTCATCGCCGCTGCGTCCTTGGCGCTGGTAGGCTATCAAGCGCAGATCAATTGGGATCGCGGCTTTGATCTCGTTCACATGATGGGCGCGGGCGTCGCGGCCAATGCCGGCCTCTCGATCTTTATCTCGATAGGCTATGCGAGCCTCTTTGTGTTGCTGGTGAAAGCGGGCGCGAGTTTGCTGACGGCGCCACTCGCCGCCGTCGGGCGCATGGCTTTCAGCAATTACATCGCGCAATCGCTGATCATGACCACGATCTTCTATGGCGGACGCGGGTTCGGGCTGTGGGGCGAGGTTGACCGCATCACGCTTTGGGCCATCGTGCTCGGCGTGTGGGCGCTGCAACTGATTTGGTCGCCGCTTTGGCTCTCGGCCTTCTCGATGGGGCCGCTGGAATGGGTGTGGCGGCGTCTGAGTTATGGCAAGCCGGTAAGCATGGCGAAGGCCGCGCCGGTGCCGGCGCTCTAGTAAAGTTCAATAGGGAGATATGACATGAAGAAGTTTGCAGCAATGGCCGCGTTCGCGCTCGCCCTCGGCGGCGGCGTTGCGTTCGCCGACACGATCGAGAACGGCTACGAAAACACGTTCGTCGTCACCCTCGGCGAGCAAGTCGTGCGCTACCATTTCAACGCCGACGGCACGTTTGGCGCCATCGCGCCGGACGGCTCGGTGCAGCACGGGCGTTATGAAGCCTCCAACGGCCAGATTTGCTTCCTCGGCGAAGGCGATGCACGTCAGTGCGCGCCGCTGATCAGCGGCAAAAATGTCGGCGACACCTGGCAACAGGCCGACGCCAGCGGCAATCAGATCACCGTGACGATAGAAGCCGGCCGCACTCAGGCCGGTCACTGAGCATCAGGAGAGCATGACTTGAAGAAACTTGCATTCGCCGTCGCGATGATGGCCGCGCTCGCGGCTGGCTCGGCTTTCGCGCAGACCATCAACAACGCTTACGGCAACACGGTTTCCGTCACCTACGCGGACGGTAGAGCCGCCAGTTACTATTTCAACGAAGACGGCACGTTCACCGGCACAGCGCCTGGCGGCACTGGCATGCGCGGACGGTGGAGCATCGATGGCGAAGAACTCTGCTTGATCCCGCCGGGCGGCCAAGCGCCGACCTGCACGCACGTCGAAAGCGACAAAAACGTCGGCGATACGTGGACGCAAACCGGCTCAGACGGTTCCGAGATCACGGTGGCGATTACGGCGGGTCGTCCGAACTAATCGCGCAGCAACTCGTTCACCCCAGTTTTCGCTCGCGTCTGTGCGTCAACGCGTTTGACGATCACGGCGCAGGCGAGGCTGGGGCCGCCTTTTGGATCGGGCAGTGAGCCCGGAACGATCACGCTATAAGCGGGCACTTCGCCGCGCGTGATCGCGCCGGTTTCGCGATCGACGATTTTGGTCGACTGGCTCAAGAACACGCCCATAGCCAACACCGCGCCTTCGCGCACGATTACGCCTTCCGCCACTTCCGAACGCGCGCCGACGAAGCAGCCGTCTTCAATGATGGTTGGGTTCGCTTGCAGCGGCTCAAGCACGCCGCCAATGCCGGCGCCGCCACTGATGTGCACGTTCTTGCCGATCTGCGCGCACGAACCGACAGTCGCCCACGTATCGACCATCGTGCCGTCATCGACGAACGCACCAATGTTCACGAAGCTCGGCATCAGCACGACGTTCTTGCCAATATAGCTGCCGCGCCGCACCACAGCGCCAGGCACCGAACGAAATCCGGCCTTCTCGAAATCGCCGCCTTGCCAGTTCTCGGTCTTCAGCGGGACTTTGTCCCAATGGATCGCTTGCCCAGCCGCGTGCATGCCCGGCGTGAAGGCGGTGTTGGCGTTGATGCGGAAGGAGAGCAGCACGGCTTTCTTGAGCCACTGGTGCGTCGTCCAAACGCCGTCCGCACCACGCGTGGCGACGCGCGCTTCGCCGCTGTCGAGCAGATCGAGTGCGGCTTGCACGGCGCGGCGGTCGTCGCTTTTGCTATCTTTCGGAGAAAGCTCGGTGCGGCGCTCCCAGGCGGCTTCGATGGCGGCGGCGAGATCATTGTTGCTCATGGGGCGGGGTTAGCTTCGCGGTGCCGCAATGGCAAGGATCGACAGCCCTGCGGCCCGCGCCGATAGTGCGCGCCAGGGAGCGAAACCATGAGCGCATTCAAAGACGGACTTCTGAACGGCAAAGTCGCGTTCATCGCGGGCGGCACTAGCGGCATCAATCTGGGCATCGCCAAGCGCATGGCTGAACTCGGCGCTAAGGTCGCCGTGGCTGGGCGCGATCCTGAGAAAGCGCAGCGCGCAGCAGCGGAGCTTGGCCGCGGCGCCGTGGGCTATTCCACCGACGTCCGCGATTACGCCGCGACGCGCGCCGTGATCGAGCAGATCCACGGCGCGTGGGGGCCGCTCGATATTGTCGTCGCTGGTGCGGCTGGAAACTTCCTTGCGCCCGCAGCCGGCCTCTCAGCCAACGGCTTCAAAACCGTGGTCGACATCGATCTGCTCGGCACGTTCAACACCTTCCGCGCCAGCTACGATTTGCTCCGCAAGCCGGGCGCGTCGTTGATCGCCATCACGGCGGGCCAAGCGGTGAACCCGACGATGATGCAGATCCACGCATGCGCGGCGAAGGCCGGCATCAATCAAGTGATCCGCGTGTTGGCGATGGAGTGGGGCCCTGAAGGCGTGCGCGTCAACGGCATCTCACCGGGCCCGATCGCGGGCACTGAAGGCATGGCGCGTCTTGCGCCGACGCCGGAGATCACCAAGGCGATCACTGACCGCATCGCGTTGCGCCGCTTCGGCGAGATCAATGAAGTCGCGGAGAGCGCTGTGTTTCTCTCCAGTGACTCAGCCGGCTACGTGACGGGCCTAATCCTTGATTGCGATGGCGGTTCGCAACTCGGCGATGCGCGCAACCCGATGGAGCGCGCAGCGGACTAAACCAGCCAGGCTCGGAGCAAGTCTTTCACGTCATGCGCCCAGTGCTGGACATAGGCTGGACGCGGATCGGGATGGACAGCGCCAACGAGCGCGGTTGAAAATCCCATCTCAAATGCCGGTTCGAGATTGCGCATTGTATCTTCGATGAGCATCGACCGGCACGGATCGATAGAAACTGCCGCAATCAAGCGATCGAACGCTTCGCGCTGTGGTTTCGGCACAAGCTCGGCGTGGCCGATATCGAAGATGTCGTCGAAGAGATCGGCGAGTTTCAAGCTCTCCAACACGCGTTCAGCGTGACCACCGCCGCCATTGGTGTGAATGATCCGCCGTCCCGGTAGGCGCGCGAGCAGATCGCGCAACTCCACATCGGCGTAGAGCACCGAATGATCGGCGAGGTGGACGTCGTGCAAATAGTCCGCCGCATCGACTTCGTGATGCTTCACCAGTCCCGTGATCGTTGCGCCATATTCGTGGAAATAACGCTCGCGCAGTTCAATAGCGAGCGCTGCATCAACGCCAAGCGTGCGTGCGATGTAAGCGGTCATGCGATCACCGATCTCGTCATAGAGATCGGAGGCGGGATAGAGGGTGTTGTCGAGGTCGAAAACCCAGACATCAATCCCCGCCGGGATCATGGCGTAGCAGGCCTGTCCTGGGTCGGTTCGCCATCGGCAGGCGCCATGCCACGTGCCGGGGTCGCCGGAGCAGGGCGAGCACCTGCTGCTGCATCGGCAGCGTCACGCGCGGCCTGCAACTGGCGCGGCGTTTCGCCGGCTGGCAGGAAGTCGCGATCCTCGAATTCGACGACAAGGCCGTCTCGTCCGCGTCGCGAGATCGGCGTGAACAACATGGTGTCGTAATAGCGGGACTCGCATGCATCGCGCTCGATGATCGCAAAGCGTGCGCCGCTGGTGCAGAACGCCTCGCCACCTGCCGCGAGTTGGCGCGTGCCGTCCGGGCTCTCAAGGCTCGCGTGTACGAAATAGGCTTCCTGGATCAGCACTTCGTCGATGGTGCGCACGCAGCCGCCCGGATTGAGCGGCCACCAGCCGCGGCTTTCCCAGCCTTCACCGCGACGGCGCGCGATTGCCGTCCACATGCGTCCGCGCGCGCGATTGCACAGCGTCAGGCCAACTTGTTGCGAGCGGCGGCGCGCGAAATTCTCAAGCGCGTCGATCAACTGGTTCTCGCTCGCCGTCGGCGCGAGACGCGCAGTGGCGCGGAATTGTGCGATGGCTTGCGCGATGCGGCGCGGATCGGCGCCGCGGCGGCCTTCGCGCAGATCATAGCCTGCGTCATCGAGCAGGCGCTGCAGGCCTGCTTGGCGCGCCCGCGTGACCGTGTACGGCGTCGCTTCAGAGAACGACGTGCGCCAGGTGTCGCGCTTGTTGATCTGGACGCGGCGGAAGCGGCGTTCGTCCAAGCTCACCGCAGCGCATTGCGGCGGGTTCTCGATCGTGAAGCTGTCGGAGGAATCGACACAGAGGCGTGCGTCGCCGCCCCATTGCCGGCGCCCGCCACGATGGGCGAGCGAAGAGCGCGCGTAGAGATAGTGCGTGCCGCGCGCCAATGGCGCCGGCACCGCGATTCGGCATTCGCCGGGGCGCAGACGTGTCCAGCCTTGCACGACGATGGCGCGTCCATCCGGGCGGCCGGTCGCGGCTTCGAGCACGTAGCTTGTCTCGTTGCAGATCTGCCAGCCATTGGCTTGACGTTCCTGCTGCGCGCCCGCGCGATTGGCGAACGCCAGCAGCGCCGCAGCCGCAGCGCAGAACATGACGGCGAAAACGATCGCCTTATTGAATGAGCGTGCCTGCGCCATGCTCGGTGAACAGCTCCATCAATAAAACGTGGGGCGTGCGCCCATCGAGAATGACCGCCGCCTCGACGCCGTTGTCGAGCGCTGCGATGCAGGTTTCAAGCTTCGGTATCATACCGCCAGTGGCGGTGCCGTCAGTGATCAGCTTCTTGGCGTCGTCGACACTCATCTCGCGGATGAGATCGCCGTTCTTATCGAGAACGCCCGGAATGTCGGAGAGCAACAGGAAGCGTTTGGCCGAAAGCGCTTTGGCGAGCGCGCCGGCAGCGGTGTCGGCATTGATATTATAAGTGCGGCCATCCTCGGCGACGCCGATAGGCGCCACCACGGGAATGTAATCTTCGGGCGCATTGATCAAAGCTTGGATCAAAGTCGGATCGACGTCGCTCGGCTCGCCGACATAACCCAGATCGACAACTTGCTCGATCATGCTGTCGGGATCTTTGCGCGTGCGCACGGCCTTCTCACACGTGATCAGGCGAGCATCTTTGCCCGACAAGCCAACGCCGCGCACGTCCGCTTCACGGCCGGCGGCCGTGATCAGATGCGCGAGCTCTTTGTTGACGCTGCCTGACAGCACCATCTCCGCCACTTCCATCGTCTCGGAATCCGTCACGCGAAGTCCGTCGACGAATTGCGATTTCACGCCTGCTCGATCGAGCATTCGGCTGATCTGCGGGCCGCCGCCGTGCACGACGACAGGATGAATGCCCACCAGCTTCAAAAGGACGATGTCTGCGGCGAATTTGCGGGCGGTTTCGTTGTCGCCCATGGCGTGGCCGCCATATTTCACCAACACCACTTCGCGATCATAGATCTGGATGTAAGGCAGCGCTTCCGCGAGCGTCTTCGCTGCGGTCAGGCCTTCTTCCAGCGCCTTGAGGCGGTCCTTGGGGGGCAATTTGCTCACGAGCGGTTCCTAAGCGGTAACGCCGCTCACGCCAAGGCCGCGATTTCAGCTCTTAGCACGTCGATACCTTGTCCGGTTTCCGACGATGTCGCGATAACTTCTGGGTGTGCTGCAGGACGCTTGGCGATGGCCGCTGCGACAGCCTGCGAAACCGCGTCGAGTTCAGTCGGCTTTATCTTGTCGGCCTTGGTCAGCACGATCTGATACGTCACCGCCGATGTATCGAGCGCATCCATGACATCCTTGTCATGCTCTTTGAGGCCGTGGCGTGAATCGATCAGCAACAGCACGCGCTTCAAGGGTTGGCGCCCGCGCAGATAATCACGCGTGAGCTTGGTCCAGCGCTCAATGTCAGCGCGGCCCGCTTTGGCGTAGCCATAGCCCGGCAAGTCGACGAGGCGCAGCGTGTCGCCGATCATGAAGAAGTTGAGCTCGCGCGTGCGCCCTGGTTCCGTTGAGGCGCGCGCGAGTTTCAGTCGGCCTGTGATGGCATTGATCAAGCTCGACTTGCCGACATTGGAGCGGCCCGCGCACGCAACCTCAGGCAGCGACGCATCCGGCAAAAACTCCATGCTCGGCACGCCGCGCTCGAACTCGATCGGCCCCGCAAAAAGCAATCGCCCGGCTTCGATCCAATCTTCGCGCTCTTGGGCGTTCACTTCTATTCCACCGCTTTCGCGCGCCCGAGCCGTTTCGCAATGAATTTATCGAGCTGCGTCTCGACGCCTTGCCGACGCATGATGACGTATTGCTGCAGGATCGAGAGCGTGTTCGACCACGTCCAGTAGATCACCAGCCCCGCTGGGAAGCCGGCGAAGAGGAAGGTGAACACCACTGGTAGGAAGCGGAAGATCTGCGCTTGCGTCGGATCGGTCGGTGGCGGCGAGAGCGCCTGCAGCGCCCACATCGAGACGCCGTAAAGGATCGGCCAAGCGCCAATGATCAGGAAGCCGTTCAGGAATGTCGTCGATACCTCAAACGGGAGCATTCCGAACAGGTTGAAGATCGAGGTCGCATCGCGCGCGGAAAGATCGTTGATCCAGCCATAGAACGGCGCGTGACGCATTTCGATGGTGACAGTCAGCGTCTTATAGAGCGCGAAGAAGACTGGAATTTGCAGCAGGATCGGCACGCAGCCCGCGACCGGATTGATCTTTTCCGTCTGATAGAGCTTCAGGATCTCTTGTTGCTGGCGCTGCTTATCGGCGGCGTAGCGATCCTGCAACTCCTTCATCTTCGGCTGCAGTCCACGCATCTTCGCCATCGACTTGAACGATTGATAGACGAGCGGGAAGAGCAGCAGCTTCACCACGATCGTGGTGAGCAGAATGCCGAGGCCGAAATTGCCGGCAAACTGCGAGAGGAAGTGCAGCAGCGCAAAGAAGGGGCGCGTCAGGAACCAGAAATTGCCCCAGTCGATTGCGTCATCGAAGCGGGGGACATTGAGCGCTTCCTGATAGTCGCGCAGCAGATCGACGCGCTTGGCGCCGGAGAAGAGGCGCTGCGTGTACTCAATCGTTTGGCCCGCCGGCGCGTCGCGCCATTGGCCGCGATAGGCGGCGCGGTAATCGGTGACGGAGTCTTGGGTGCGGCTATCGAAGAAGGCCGAATACTGTTCGCTCTGATCGGGCACGATTGCCGTCAGCCAATAGTGATCGGTAACGCCGAACCAGCCTCGCGTGGCTTGTTCTTCCTCGATCCGCTCATCCTCGCCGACACGGCCACGCACGCGGTTGCGCGCATGCTTTTCGGCGTCGCGGAAGGTCACCTGACGCAAGGCGCGATCGCCGAACACGCCGATGAGGCCCTGATGGACGATCTGATTGAAGCGATAGTCTTCTGGCGTGCCGTCGCGGCGGACAACGCCGAGCGGACGCAGTTGCACCGCCGCGTCAGATGCGTTCGTCACCCGATCGGTGACTGTGAACATGTAGTTCGCGTCTATCGCAATCGTACGTTCGATGGAGACGCCGTTGCCGGCGTCGAGCGTGAGCGTCACCGGCGTTTCCGGCGTCAGTGTCTGGCCCTCAGCAGCGCTCCATTGCGTGTTGGCGCCGGCGAGTGTTGTCGTGGTGTCACCGCTTTGCGCTTCCCAACCGAAGAAGGCGTCGTGGCCGAAGCGCGTATTCATCGGCGCCAGCACCGTGACTTCGTCGCTCTCTGGATCGATCGTACGCCGATAGCCACGCAGGTTGAGATCGTCGATGCGCGCGCCTTCGAGCGAGATCGAACCATCGACAGAAGGCGTTGTGATCGTGATGCGCTGGCCTGCGCTGGCCGCAAGCGCTTGGTCCCGATCGACCGGGCCTTGCTGCGTCGGCGAGGGCACCGCGCCGACAGTGGCGTCGCGCGCGCCTTCGGTTTGGCCGCTTTCTTCCTGAGTCACTTGCGCTGCCGCTTCGGCGCGCTGTTGCTCAAGCGCGCGTTCGCGCGCAGGGCCGTTGAAGAAGAATTCGAAGCCGAAGAAAATCCCAATCGAAAGAACGATCGCGATGATCATGTTTCTGGTTTCGTTGGGGCCGGGGCCGCCGCGGTTTTGCATGTGTTTCAGTCGCTCTCGGTCGGCGTGTCGCGCTTATCGCGTGGCTTAGATGGGGATTGGGCGCGCCGAGGGCTTGCCGCCCCCGCTTCCAGCTCGGTGCGGAGCCTTATCAACGCGTTCTTGAGATCGTCAAGCAAACCAGCCCAGTCCGCCTCCGGGGTGGATTGACGCGCCACCAGCACGTAATCGACCCCCGGCACGCCATGCAGGGGGAGGAGCTGCCTCGCCGCCTCCCGGAGCCGTCGCCGCGCCCGGTTTCGGACCACCGCGCCGCCCACCTTTTTGCTGGCCGTCAGCCCGAGGCCGATCGGGCCATCCTCAGCCCGCCGCCGGGCCTCGACCATGACCGCACCCTTGGACACACGCGATCCAGCGCGCACGAACAGGAATTCGGCGCGTTTCCGCAGCTTTTGAATGGTTTGACTGGTCATGGGCCGGGGACCCCCGGCGCCGGGCAATTAGGCCGAAAGGCGCTTACGGCCCTTGGCGCGGCGGCGCGCGAGCACCTTTTTGCCACCCGTGGTGGCCATGCGCGCGCGGAAACCGTGGCGGCGCTTACGGACGAGCCGGCTCGGTTGATAGGTCCGCTTAGTGCTCACGACGCGCCTCTATTGTCTGGCGGTAAAAATGAAGGCGCGGGAAGTACCCCAGAGACCTGCGACCGTCAAGGCGATCAGCCTGGGGCGAAGACGCCTAGACGGAAAGCCGGCCCTTCGGGCTGGTGTTTTCGGTCGCATCCCGCTGACAGGTTCCGGCGGAGGCGTCCGCTCGGGACAGCCGCGCGACCATGCGCTAGGCCTTTTTGACAATGCCGGCCCCCCAAACCGCGCCTCAAACCGGACTCGTCGGCGGCCTCAAGGCCGTGGGCGAGTTTGCGTCGAGTCTCGCTGGGCGATTGCTGGGGCTCACCGTCGCGGTGGTGATGCTGGCGGAAGTGCTGGTGTTCGCGCCGGCGCTGGCGAGCTTCCACGAAGAATGGCTGCGCGAGCGCATGAACTTGGCGCAAGTCGCGGCCCTCGCGCTTGAAGTTTCGCCGGACATCGAGATCGCGGAATCGCTCGAGTTCGAGTTGCTCACCAATGCCGGCGTGCAACGCGCAGCGCTGCAGCGCGAAGGCGAACGCGTGTTGCTGCTTGAAGGATCGGCCTCCAGCCTCGTGCAGCCCGTCGCGGTCTATGATTATACGCAAGTGCATGCGGGCGATCTGCGTACGTTTGCGTGGGCATTCGAGAGTTTCTTTGCGCCACCACAGCGCGTGCTACGCGTTATGGCGCGTCCGCGCTTTGAGAGCGGCGAGTTCATCGAGATCGTTTTGAACGAAGCGCCGCTGAAGAATGCGATGTACAAGTTCGCCGCCGACTTCCTGCTCGCGTCGACACTCATCCTGGTCGCCGCCGCGACGCTCATCTACGGCGCGCTGACACTGGCCTTCGTGCGCCCGATGCACGAACTCACCGAAGCCATCGAGCGTTTCCGCGACAAGCCGGAAGATGTGTCGATCGCATTTCCGCGCAGTTCACGGGGTGATGAGATCGGCCGCGCTCAGCGCGCCGCCGCAGACATGGCCGAACAGGTCCGCAATGCGCTCCGCCAAAACGAGCGCCTCGCAGCACTTGGCGGCGCCGTGGCGCGTATCGGTCACGATCTGCGCAACATGCTCTCCACGGCTCAACTCGTCGCCGATCGTTTGGGTCAAGTGGAAGACCCTGAAGTACGCCGCTTACTGCCGCGTCTTGAGCGCACCATCACGCGCGCCGCGGGCCTTGCCTCCAGCACGCTCAAATACGGCCGCGCCGACGAGAAGGAGCCTGATCTCGAACGTGTTGATGTGCGCGCCGCAGCGGATGAAGCGGCTGGCGACGTCCTCGCCGGTTTCGAGATGATCAGCGTCCGGTTCGATATCGAGCCCAAGCTGGCTTGCCTCGCAGATCCAGAACATATGCAGCGCATATTGGGCAACCTTATCCGCAACGCCGCCAAAGCCATGAAGGAGCACGATCGCGCCGACAAATCTTTGGTCATTCGCGGCGTGCGTGTCGAGGGGCGCTGTGAGATCGAACTGATCGATCACGGCCCCGGCGTGCGCCAAAACATTCTCTCGCGCTTGTTTGAACCGTTCGTCTCCGCCGCGCCCGAAGCTGGCGGCGCGGGTTTGGGTCTCGCCATCGCGCGCGAACTTACGCGCGCCATGGGCGGCGAACTTGAACTGACGCGCACCGGCGCCGAAGGCTCAACCTTCCGGATCACGCTGCCGGCGGCTTAAATAGCTACTCAATCACGCCCACGACGCCTTCGCGTCGCGGATCGGCCGCGCCGACCAAGCCATCGCGCGTCACCAAAATCGCATGCAAACCGCTCTCCTCGAGCCCGCTGACATCGCGAAACGCCCAACCACGCGCCGTCAGCGCATCCTGCACGCCCGCCGGCATGCGCGCGTTCTCGACGGCGACAGGCGAACTGCGCGCCGTCGCGTTTGAAAGATCGATTGCCTGTTGTGGGCTCAGATCCCAATCCAGAATCCCGATCGTCGTGCGGGCCACATAGCCGATGATTGAAGAGCCGCCCGGCGAACCAATCACCAAGACCAGCTCGTTGTTGCGATCCATCACGATCATCGGCGTCATCGATGAACGTGGCGCCTTGCCTGGCGCCACCGCATTGGCGACGGGGCGGCCATTCAAAGTCGGTTCAAAGGAGAAATCGGTGATCTGGTTGTTCAGGAAGAAGCCCGCCACCATACGCTGCGAGCCGAACGCGCTCTCAACCGTCGCCGTCATCGCAACAGCATTGCCCCATTGATCGACGATCGAGATGTGCGTTGTGCCGGCATCGTCACCGCCATCGCGGCCCCAACGATCGAGCAATTCCTGCCCCGCTGGTGCGCCTGGCGCGACACTCGTTGGCGCACGCGAAAGATCGATCAGCTGTGCGCGTTGATCGAGATAGGATGGCGCGATCAATTCCTGCGTCGGTACCTGCACGAACTGATCGTCGGCGACGTAGTGGTCGCGGTCAGCAAAGCTGAGACGGCTCGCCCACAGGAACGCTGCCCAATCGTCAGCATTGCTCGGGCCTTGCGGTTGCGGACGCGCGCGTTCGTAAAGCCCGAGGATCGACAGCGTCGCCGTGCCGGAGGAGGGCGAGCCGATCGTGCAGGCGCGATAGACGCGGTACGTCGCGCACACCGGCTCCACGCGACGTGGGCTCACTGCGCGCAAATCTTCATGTGTGAGCGTTCCACGTCGTGGATCGCGCCGCGCCGTCGCTACGATGGCATCCGCGATCGGCCCTTCACTCAATGCGCGCGAACCTTGTGCTGCGATCGCGCGTAGAGTTGCCGCGTACTCAGGATTGCGCAGCGGATAGCCAACGGGACGCGGCGCACCAGCCGCATCGAAGAAATACGCACGCGCTGCGAAATCCGCGCGCAAGCGTCCGCGTTCGCCAGCCGCTGCGACCAAGCGCGCCAAACGCGGCGAAACCGCAAAGCCTTCGTCCGCCAAGCGGATCGCCGGCTCAAACAAACGCGCCCATGGCAAACGTCCATGATCGGCATGAGCTATCTGCAACATCGCAACCAGAGACGGCGCGCCAGTTGAGCGGCCGCTCGCAATCGCATCGAGTTGCGCCATCTCGCGACCGCGCGAATCGAGGAACATGTTCGGCGTCGCACCCGCAGGCGCGCGTTCGCGTCCGTCATAGGCCGTGAGCGCTTCACTCTCGCCATTGTAGAAGAGCATGAAGCCACCGCCGCCAATGCCTGACGATTGTGGTTCAACCAGCCCCAGCACCAATTCAGCCGCGATCGCTGCATCGACCGCGCTTCCGCCGGCGCGCAAAATCTCAAGCGCTGCTTCAACCGCGTGCGGGTTCGCCGCCGTTACCATTGCTTGCCCGCGCGGCGCGCCGGCGCCGATCTGCGGCAATCCCGAACTTCCCGCGCACGCCGCCAGCGCAAGCGCGACTAGCGGCAACAGCAGACGTCTCAGGGATTGCTTGTCAAACATCAGCGCGCTTTCTACGACGGCAGGCAGTTTAAACGCGAAAGCAAAGCTTCATGGCGCGTCCCGGCCCGAACAATTCTTTGAGTGACGTAGCTGGTTTGACCATAGGCTGCGCTGAAGATGCAAGCGCGCTCACCGGCGTCACTGTGATCGTTCCGGATGCGCGCGCTGTGTGCGGCGTCGATGTGCGTGGCGGTGGTCCGGGCACACGCGAAACTGACGCACTCGCGCCCGAAAATCTTGTCGACGCGATTGATGCGCTCGTGCTGAGCGGCGGTTCCGTTTACGGGCTTGCCGCTGCGGACGGCGTTGCGAGCGCCATGGGCGCTGAAGGGCGTGGCTTTGCGCTGATGGACATGCCGGGCGTGCCGCGATCGCCAGTGATCCCAGCTGCGATCCTCTACGATCTCGCCAATGGCGGAAACAAAGCGTGGGGCGATGCGCCGCCATACGCAGCACTCGGCAAGCGTGCATATGCAGCGCGCGCGAAGAACACGCCGCTCGGTAATTTCGGCGCCGGTCTCGGCGCAAAAGCCGGCGCGCTCAAAGGCGGGCAGGGCAGCGCAAGCATCATCACCAGCGACGGCTTCACGGTTGCTGCACTTGTCTGCGTAAACTCATGGGGCTCAACCACGCTGCCGAACCAACGCGCATTCTGGGCGCAACCGTTCGAGATCGATGGCGAGTTTGGCGCCGTCGCACCAAGCGGCGCATCGTTCGATGCGGAAGATTGGTCCGGCGCCAAGTTCAATCCAGCGCCGCGCGCCAACACGACGATTGCGTGCGTCGCCGTCGATGCTGATCTGACGCCCGCTGAGGCCAAGCGAGTCGCGCAAATGGCGAGTGCCGGTCTTTCCCGCGCCATCCGTCCGGTTTTTTCACCGTTCGACGGCGACGTCGTTTTCGCCCTCGCCACCGCCGCCAAGCCGACGCCGGAACCGCGCGCGCTTGCCATCGCCCGATTTGGCGCTTTAGCCGCCGATTGCCTCGCCCGTGCGGTCGCCAGGGGTGTCTTTGAGGCGCAAACCATCGGTCCGCACAAATCTTGGCGCGACAGCTAGTCGAGTAGGGCTTGGCTTTTGCGCCCACCCGCGTTTAGTGGCTCCACATTTTATCCGGTTAGTGTGGGGATATAGCCGTGCGTGGTCTTCTAACAGGCATTGCCTTTGGCGTTTGCGTGCTCCTTTCGAGCTGCGCTTCTTCTTCCGCTCCGTCAGCGAGCGACGATCGCGCGGCAGTGGAAGCGCTACTCGACCGTGTCGATATCGCCTACGAGACCTTCACGCTCGATAACGGCCTCCGCGTCGTCGTCCACGAGGATAACAAGGCGCCGGTCGTTGCGGTAAGCATCTGGTACAATGTGGGCTCAAAGGATGAGCCCGCTGGCCGCACCGGCTTTGCGCACTTGTTCGAACACTTGATGTTCAACGGCTCGGAAAACGCGCCTGGCGATTATTTCGAACCGCTGCGTGAAATCGGCGCGACCGATTTGAACGGCACCACCTGGTTCGACCGCACCAACTATTTCCAAACCGTCCCGCGTTCAGCGCTTGAGCGCGCGCTCTTCCTTGAGAGCGATCGCATGGGCCATCTGCTCGGCGCCGTGACGCAGGAAAATTTGGATAACCAAATCGGCGTCGTGCAAAACGAAAAGCGCCAAGGCGACAACCAGCCGTACGGTATGGTCGAGTATGCTCAACTCGAAGCGCTCTTCCCGGAAGGCCACCCGTATCGCCACTCCACGATCGGCTCGATGGCCGATCTCTCGGCAGCATCGCTGGCTGACGTGCAGGGTTGGTTCACTGAAAACTACGGCCCGAACAACGCCGTCCTCGTGCTCGCCGGCAACGTCAACGCCGCCGAAGCACGCACGCTGGTTGAGCGTTATTTTGGCGATATCGCACGCGGACCTGTGAACACGCCGGCCTCAGCCGACGTGCCGACTCTGCCGAACCGTGTCGACGAAACCATGTACGATCGCGTCGCCACCACGCGGCTCTATCGCAACTGGGTCGTGCCTGGCCTCACCGACGAAGACCAAGTCGCTCTGCAAGTCGGCGCGACCATTCTCGGCGGCCTCGCCAGCTCACGTCTCGACAACTTGCTCGTGCGCGGCGAACAGACCGCCGTCCGCGTTTCATCAAGCGTGCAGCCGTTCCAACGCGTGTCGCTGTTTGAGGTCGATGTCGATGTGAAGCCCGGTGAGGACGCCGACGCTGTCTCGCGCCGCCTCGACGAAATCATCGCCGATTTCGTTCAAAACGGCCCGACTGAGGACGAAGTGCGTCGCACCGTGATGCGCACGCTTTCCGGCACCATCCGTGGCCTTGAGCGTGTCGGTGGCTTCGACGGCAAAGCCGTCGCACTCGCGGAAGGCATGCTCTACGCCGACAACCCCGACTTCGAGCGTCAGCGCCTGCAAGAGCTGGCGTCGATCACGCCCGAGCAAGTCCGCGCCGCCATGCAGCGCTGGCTCTCACGCCCGGTCTACGCACTCCGCGTCGTCCCTGGCGAGCGCGCCGCTTACGCTGAAGCACCAGCATCCGGACGCGCCCCGGCGAGCCCGCCGTCAAACTATGTCGCCGGCCCGCCGCGTCAGATGCCGGCTGTCGCCGCTGATGCTTCGCTCGATTTCCCGGACGTGCAACGCGGCCGGCTCTCGAACGGCATTGAAGTCATCTACGCTCAGCGCACGGCCGTTCCCATCACCTACGTCACCGTAGAGTTCGACGCGGGCGTCGCTGCCGATCCGGCCAATCGCCTCGGCACGCAAGCTCTGATGCTCAACCTGCTGAACGAGGGCACGACGAGCCTCAACTCGATCCAGCTCGCCGAAGCGCAAGAGCGTCTGGGCGCGCAAGTCTATAACGGCGCTACGCTCGATCGCACCGTCATTGGCCTGACCTCGCTCAGCACCAATCTCGATCCGTCTCTGGCGCTGTTGGGTGATGTCATCCGCAACCCGGCCTTCGAGCCGTCGGAAGTCGAGCGCATCCGCCGGCAGCAACTCGCCGGTATCGCATCTGAAATGACGCGTCCCGACGCCATCGCGCGCCGCACGCTGCCAGCTTTGCTCTACGGCGCGGACCATCCCTATGGCCGTCCGTTCTCAGGTTCAGGCACGGCGAGCGTGGTTGAAACGCTGACGCGGGACGAACTGGTCGCCTTCCACCAAGCGTGGATCCGTCCTGACTCTGCGACGATCTATGTGGTCAGCGATCTGCCGCTGAACCGCGTGGTCGCCGGTCTCAACCGCACGCTCGGCAGCTGGGCTGCGCCTTCGGTCGCACGCGGCACGAAGAATTTCGGCGCAGCAATCCCAACCTTGCGTCCGCGCATCGTGTTGGTGAACCGTCCGCAATCACCGCAATCCTTCATCTTCGCTGGCCAAATCTTGAACGCGCAGGGGACGGACGATCTCTTGAACCTGCAGTCGGCCAACGAAGTGCTCGGCGCTGGCTTCCTCGCGCGCATCAACATGGAGCTCCGTGAACGCCGTGGCTGGTCCTACGGCGCACGCGGCGGCGTTCAGTTGATGGAGCACCAAGTCCCGTATCTCATCACGGCGCCGGTCCAGGCCGATCGCACGGGTGACTCGATCGCGGCCACTTTGGAGCAGATCAACCTCTTCCTCACCACCGATGGCGTCCGCGATGCGGAGCTCAACCGCAACATCCCCGGCAACATCCGCCAATTGTCCGGCCAGTTCGAAACCTCGCCCGCCATCCTCGGCGCGCTGCAATCGAATGCGCTCTACAATCGTCCGGACAATTACTGGGAGACGGTCGCTGGTCGCTATCGCGGCATGACCACGACGGGCCTCGACCAAGTCGCGCGCCAGTACATTGACGCCGACAATTTCGTCTGGGTGATCGTGGGTGACGCGACCGTCGTGCGCCCACAACTCGATCGCCTCGGCCTGCCGGTCGAAGTCGTCAACCCGCAGTAAAAGCGAGCAGGTACATGTGCGCCGCGGGCTGCTTTGGCAGTCCGCGGCCTCGCATTTTCGGCGTTCCTCACGGGCCCCGGCGGTGCAGACACCAAACCGCCTTGCCAGCGCCCCGCCTGGGCGCTATGCACCCCCCCTTCGCGCGCCCTTAGCTCAGCTGGATAGAGCACCAGACTACGAATCTGGGGGTCAGGAGTTCGAATCTCTTAGGGCGCGCCATTCTCTTCGTTTTGATTTCTGCGGATTCGTGTCCGACGAAAATTGTGTGCGGATACAGCGCGGCTGCTTTTCGGCACATTTTTCTGTCCGAAGCGGTGCGCCGTGGTGGAGGCTGGCCGCCTCACGCGATGAGTTTAGACAGCGGCAACTCGATGGACGGCGTGGCTTTGGGCTGTGGCGGCCGAAGCTGCAGTGGCAGTTGTTATAGCGGTCGCAGCATTTTCATAGCCGGACTACCGCGCGGTCGACCATACGAGGCTTTCCGTTGGCGAGCGCTCTCGCGATCCTTTTCTCTCGGGACGCGCGCGAGAGAGAGATGGTGTTGCTGCCGCGCGGAGTGTTCGTGATGGGCTCGCTCGCTGCGCACCGACCATCGGCGCCGCAGCGACGACCGCCGATCACCGCATCATCTACGATGCAACGGCCGGCGCGCTCTATTGCGACGCTGATGGCGACGGCGCGGGCGCCGCCGTGCAAGTCGCAACGCTGGAAACGGGGCTGGCGCTCACCAATGCGGACTTCGTGCGCGGGCCGTAGTTCGGCGAGTGAACGACCACCTTCCGCGAGTTCGTGTCGGATGTGGTGAGCAGCTCGAACGTCCCTTGTGGGCGAGGACTCGACGCAATGATCGATGATGCAATTTTGCCGACGATTGTGAATGTGGAGCATTGCCGCGCGGCTCAAAGGGATGTGCAGTCGGCGGTGAGAACGCGGGTCAAGCCGAGCGAGGACGAGTGCCGCGCGCGGCTCCTTCATGCACCCCGCCACTTCTGCGTCGGCATGTTCGCCGCACGAGAGATATTGTGATGCTGGCTTTTTGGTGCGGTGGCCAAACACTCGTCGGACTGTAGTTCTCGTTTCGCTTGTGGATAGAAATTGTGCGGCCTAAGCTTTTGCCGCTGGGCGAGTGGGGCGATATCGCGCTCTCTGTTTTGCCAAACGCTGGCTGGTCGAGCGCGGTTTTGAATCCCCTTTGCGAGCGTTGGGCGGGTGACGCTGCGCATGGCGTTCCGCAAGGAGGCCGATCATGCCGACCTACACGTTTGGCAACGAGTTCGACGTCAACGAAGAAGTGCAAGGCGGCCAGTTTGAGCCGCAAACGATGCTGCTCTCCGATGGGCGCCTTCTGGCATTCTGGTTTGGTGAAGATCCCGACATTGACGGAAGTTTCCAGGGCGTCGCTGCGCGCATCGGGACCGTGCAGACCGATGGCTCGATCGCCTGGACGGCGGCGGGCGATGTCGGTCTTGCTACCAATTTGTCGAGCTATCAGCAGCGGCCTCGCGCCGTTGAATTGCCGGACGGACGCATCCTCTTCACATGGCAGAGCGCCAACACGTCGGGCGACGGCAGCGGCTGGGGCATCGCAGCGCGCATCGGCACGCCACAAGCGAACGGCACGATCTCGTGGGGGTCTGCGGGCGAATTTCGCGTCAATGTCTCGACCAACTTCAACCAATTCAGTCCGCAGGTGACTGAGCTGCCCGATGGGCGCATGCTGTTCGTTTGGACGAGCTACGCCGGCACAGACGGGTCGTCAGCCGGCATCTCGGGTCGCGTCGGAACGGTGCAGGCCGATGGCTCGATCAGCTGGGCCACTGCAGGCGAGTTCGTCATCAATGAAGAGACGAGCGGCATTCAAGCGACTGATGCGCCGATCGTCGTGCTCGCCGACGGCCGCGTACTTGTTGTCTGGAATAGTGACGATGCGGACGTCGATGGCAGTGGAACGGGCGTAGCCGGCCGCATCGGTACGGTGCAGGCCGATGGCTCGATCACCTGGGGCGCAGCGGGTGAATTCACGCTGAGCGAAGAAGGGCAGGGCACACAAGAAATTCCGCGCGTCATCCAACTGGCTGATGGACGCTTGCTGTTTGTGTGGAGCAGCGCCGATCCTGACGTCGACGGCGACGATACCGCCGTAGCGGGGCGTATCGGCACGGCGCAGGCGGATGGTTCGATTGCCTGGGCCACGGCCGGCGAATTCACGATCAATGAAGAAGTCCAGGACCTGCAAGCCAGCCCGAACGTTCTGCAGCTGAGCGATGGGCGCTTGCTGTTCTTGTGGAGCAGCACCGATCCGGACGCCGATGGTTCGGGTTACGCCGCGGTCGGACGTATCGGTGTGGCGCAGGCCGACGGCAGCATCCTCTGGGAAGCCAGTGGCGAGTTTACGATCAACTTCGAGAGCCAGCTCGACCAAGGCAGCGCGACCGCGGTCGAATTGCCCGATGGCCGCGTGGTGATCACGTGGCAGACGCAAGATCCAGATGCGGACGGCAACGGGTACGCCATCGCCGGGCGCGTCGTGTTGTTCAATACGCCGCCTGCTGCTGCGGACGATGCGTTTAGCGTTGGCGCAGGCGACGCCATCACCGCCGGCAATCTGTTCGCCGACAATGGCAGCGGCGCGGATGCTGCGGTCGACGGCGATGCGTTCACGATCACGGCCGTGAACGGCGTTGAAGCGAATGTCGGGGTGCAGATCACGCTGGCGTCCGGTGCGCTGCTCACTGTGAACGCGAACGGTACGTTTGACTATGATCCCAACGGCGCCACCGTCTCCGATAGTTTCAGCTATACGATCGACGACGGATACACCGGCGGTGCCGACACCGCGACTGTCATCATAACGATCATCAGCAATGTTGCGCCGGTTGCGCAAGACGATGTCTTTTCTGTTGCCGAGGACGGGAGTGTCAGCGGTAACGTGTTCGCCGACAATGGTGCGGGCGTCGACAGCGATCCCGACACCGATCCATTCACGGTCAGTGAGATCAATGGCTCTGCGGGCAATATCGGCGTGCAGATCACGCTGGCGTCCGGCGCGCTGCTCACGGTCAATGCCGACGGCACGTTCAGCTACGATCCCAACAACGCTTTCACACTCGGGCTGGACGAAAGCGAGCAGGATACGTTCACTTACACTATCGACGACGGCAATGGCGGAACCGATACCGCAACCGTCACCATCATCGTCAACAGCATCGACCAAACCCTCAATGGCACGACTGATCCCGATACGCTCTCCGGCGGCTCGGGCGATGATGTTGTCAACGGCCTGGCCGGCGCGGACACGCTCAACGGCGATGACGGCCATGACACGCTAAATGGTGGCGGCGACAACGATACGCTGAATGGCGGCGCCGGCGACGACACGCTCGATGGCGGCAGCGGCGCGGATGTGATGGCGGGCGGCGCCGGCGACGACACCTACGTCGTCGACGGTGCGGGCGATTCCGTCAGCGAGAATGCGTCCGCGGGACTCGACTCGGTTCAAAGCGCAGTTTCATTCACGCTTGGGATCAACGTCGAGAACCTGACGCTGACCGGCGCCGGCAATATCAACGGCATTGGCAATAACGGTGATAACATCATCACCGGAAACGGCGGCAACAACGTGTTGTGGGGCGGCGCGGAAGGCGCAGGTCTAGGCGCCGACACGATCTATGGCCTGGGCGGCGACGATACGATTCACGGCGGCGAAGGCCTTGATCTTCTCTACGGCGGCGGAGGTGCTGACACCTTCTTGTCCAACAGCGCCCCGCACATCGTCGCGGGCGAGATTTACGACGGCGGCGACGGTTTCGACACGATCCGCGTCGACCACACCGGTTTCAGCGATTTCCGGCTGACGAGCGTGGTGTCGATCGAGCAGGTCATTCTCGGCAACTTCGGCACGACCTCAGCGCAAGTTGCGTTTAATGTCAGCCAGATTGGCGCGGGGCTCTCATCGTCGATGACCCTCGACGCCATGGGCACAGGCGGCTCGTTCTCTTTGTACGCCACATCGGCCGGAACCGTCGATCTCAGCGCATGGATTCTGCTGAATTTCTCCAGCGCCTCGCTCAACTTCTTTGGAAGCTCGGGCGTCGACACGTTCATCGGCACGAGCGGCCGCGATAGCGCATCTGCCGGCGATGGTAACGACACGCTGAACGGCGGCGACGGCGATGACACGCTGGACGGCGGCGCGGGCGACGACACGATTAATGGCGGCGCGGGCAGTGACACTCTCTCTTACGCGTCCGCGGCTGCGGCCGTCATTGTGGACTTGGCGCTGTCGACGCAGGACACGCTCGGCGCCGGCGTCGATACGTTTAGTGGTATCGAGAACATCACGGGGTCGGCCTTCAACGATGTTCTGACGGGCGATGCCAACGCGAATGTCCTGAACGGCGGCAATGGCAACGACACCTATTATGTCGGCGCAGGCGACGTGGTGACGGAGAATGGGACCGGCATTGATGCGGTTTATGCCGACGTGAGCTTCTCGCTCGCATCGGGCGCCGCCGAGAACCTTTATCTCTCTGGCGGCGATCTCAACGGCACCGGCAATGGCTACAACAACATCATCGTTGGCACCGACGGCGCCAACACGCTAATCGGCGGCGGCGGCGACGACACGTTGTCAGGCTTGGGCGGCGACGATGTGCTGGAGCTCACGTACTGGAGCAGCTATAACGGCGTCGGCAGCGTCAACGGCGGCGACGGGACCGACACGCTGCGGCTGAACGCCCAATACAACAGCCAGTACCTTCAAGGCTGGACGTTCAATTCAATCGAGCGGCTCTCGTTGGTCAGTTACGGTTATTACTATTTGTCACCCGACCACGGCCTGGCCTCAAGCTTGAGCGTGGATGTTTCTGGAACGGCCGCTAGCCAAGGCCTTCAGCTCTATTTTGTTCGATTTTCGGCGGGCGCGGCTGTTGTCGACCTCTCCGGTTGGACGTTCACGAACTGGAACAGCAGCAACAACAATTACATCTACATCTATGGCGATCAGTACGGCGCCAGCGCTGATACGCTGAGCGGCTCGTCGCAACGCGACTACATCTACGCCTTTGGCGGCGCTGACGTCATCAACGGCAATGGTGGTGACGACTATCTCTTCGCTTACGACGGCGCCGATACCGTCAATGCTGGCGCCGGCAACGATTACGTCGAGGGTGGAGGCGGCGCCGATGTTCTCGATGGTGGGACCGGCGCCGACAACATGAGCGGCGGCGATGGCGATGACACGTTCTACGCCGATAATGTCGGCGACACCACCGATGGCGGCGGCGGCGTCGACACAGTCTATGCCGACGTGAGTTTCTCGCTGGCTTCGAACAACACCGAGAACCTCTATCTCACCGGCGGCGATCTCAACGGGACGGGCAACGGTCTCAACAACATCATCGTTGGCACCGACGGCGCCAACACGCTAATCGGCGGCGGCGGCGACGACACGTTGTCAGGCTTGGGCGGCGACGATGTGCTGGAGCTCACGTACTGGAGCAGCTATAACGGCGTCGGCAGCGTCAACGGCGGCGACGGGACCGACACGCTGCGGCTGAACGCCCAATACAACAGCCAGTACCTTCAAGGCTGGACGTTCAATTCAATCGAGCGGCTCTCGTTGGTCAGTTACGGTTATTACTATTTGTCACCCGACCACGGCCTGGCCTCAAGCTTGAGCGTGGATGTTTCTGGAACGGCCGCTAGCCAAGGCCTTCAGCTCTATTTTGTTCGATTTTCGGCGGGCGCGGCTGTTGTCGACCTCTCCGGTTGGACGTTCACGAACTGGAACAGCAGCAACAACAATTACATCTACATCTATGGCGATCAGTACGGCGCCAGCGCTGATACGCTGAGCGGCTCGTCGCAACGCGACTACATCTACGCCTTTGGCGGCGCTGACGTCATCAACGGCAATGGTGGTGACGACTATCTCTTCGCTTACGACGGCGCCGATACCGTCAATGCTGGCGCCGGCAACGATTACGTCGAGGGTGGAGGCGGCGCCGACACGGTCTATGGCGGCGATGGCGCCGACACCATTTATGGCCAAGGCGGCGGGTCGGAAGCGCTTTACGGCGAGGCCGGCAACGACACGTTGTCAGGTGGTGAAAGCGCCGATATTCTCGACGGCGGGACCGGCGCCGACAGCATGAGCGGCGCCGACGGTAACGACACGTTCTATGTCGATAACGTTGGCGACACCACGGATGGCGGCGCCGGCGTCGATACGGTTTATGCCAATGTCAGTTTCACGCTCGGGCCGAACACCGAAAACCTCCACCTCTCCGGCGGTGATCTCAACGGCACGGGCAACGGTCTCAACAACATCATCGTCGGCACCAACGGCGCCAACACACTCATCGGCGGCGGCGGAAACGACACGCTTGATGGCGCCGCCGGCCTTGATGCGCTGAGCGGAGGCGCCGGTGACGACATCTATGTCGTGGATAATGCTGGCGACGTCGTCACGGAGTTGGCCGACGAAGGAACAGATTTTGTCCAGGCCGGCATCAGTTACACGCTAACCGTTCACGTCGAGAACCTAACGCTCTTGGGCTCGGCGGTGACGGGGACAGGCAACGCCGCCAACAACGTCATCACGGGCAATCTGGCCGCCAATAGTTTGTTCGGAGTCGATGGCGCCGACATCCTGTACGGCGGCGCCGGCAACGACGTGCTCGACGGCGGCAATCAAGATGATCAGCTCTTCGGCGGCGACAATGCCGACACGCTCTACGGTCGTGCCGGCAATGACACGCTCGACGGCGGCGCCGGTTCGAACACGCTTGAGGGCGGCGGCGGTGACGATACCTATATCGTACGTGGCGCTAGTGATGTGGTCGTCGAACTGTCGGCGTCGGGCCTCGATACACTGATCTCGACGGCGACGCGCACCCTCGGCAACTTCCAAGAAAATCTGACGCTTACGGGTGCTTCAGCCCTCAATGGCTTCGGCAACATCCTCGCCAATGTGATGATCGGCAATGACGCCGCGAACACGCTAAACGGCGTGGCCGGCGCCGACACGCTCTCGGGTAATGGCGGCATCGACACGCTGAACGGCGGCGACGGCAACGACACGCTGAACGGCGGCGCAGACAACGACCTGCTCGATGGCGGCAATGACGACGATACGTTGAACGGCGGCGATGGCGCCGACCAGCTTTTCGGCCGCACGCAGAACGATACTCTGAACGGCGACGCCGGCGCCGACACATTGACCGGCGGCGACGGCGACGATGTCTTGAACGGCGGGGCCGACAATGACTTGCTCGACGGTCTGAACCACAACGACACACTCTCCGGCGGCGATGGCGACGACGAATTGTATGGCCGTCAAAACAACGACACGCTGAACGGCGATGCCGGCGTCGACACGCTCTATGGCGGCGATGGCGACGATGTCTTGAATGGCGGCGGCGATGCCGATTTGCTCGACGCCGGCAACGGGATCGACGTGTTGAACGGCGGCGATGGCGACGACACACTCTACGGGCGAAACGGCAACGATACGCTCGATGGCGGACTGGGCAATGATACGCTCTACGGCGGCAACGACGCGGACACGTTCGTGTTCTCGACCGTGCTTGGTGCGGGCAATATCGACGTCGTTGGCGGTTTCAGCGTGGCGGACGACACCATCCAGCTCAGCCTCTCCATCTTCAGCGCTTTCGGCGCGACTTTGGATGCGGGCGAGTTCGTGATCGGTTCGGCGGCGGCGGATGGCGATGATTACATCATCTACGATTCCACCACCGGAGCGCTCTACTACGATGCCGATGGCGTCGGCGTCGGCGGGGCGGTGCAATTCGCAACGTTGGGGACCGGCTTGGCGCTCACAGCAACGGATTTTGTCGGCGGGCCGTAGCGGCGCTGTGCGAGGTCGCTCAACTTTCGGCGGGAGCCGATCTGACGAGAACCGGCCATTCTCGTCGGACCAGAGATCTTCGAATCTCTTAGGGCGCGGCATTTTTTCAAGCAGTGGTTTGAGCTCTTTGAATCGTCACGCTCGGCGATCATCTTGGCGTCCGGCCTAAGACCGGAAGCTGACTTTCGCGTGCGTGCCGTCGCAGAAGGGCTTGGTGTTGGAATGGCCGCAGCGGCAGAGGCGCGCTGCTTCCTGTCGCGCGATGACGCGGCCAGTGCCGGAGATGATCTCCAAATTGCCGCGCACCATGAGCGGGCCATCGGTCTGTGGCGCGACTTCGACCGGGCCATCGCGCACACTCAACATCGCGGTGCTTTCGCCTGTCGGCGGTTCACCGCTGGCGTTGAAGTTCACGTCATGGTGCGAGCCGTCGCAGAACGGCTTGTTCTTCGATGCGCCACAGCGGCAGAGCGTAGCGCGATAGCCGAACGGCTTGCCGTCAATGGTGAGATCGCCGCGCAGCGCGTACGGTCCAGCCTCGCGCACCGAGATCAGATTGACTGGCGGCGCTTGCTCCTCGCGCCCGCCATCCTTGCGCCGATACTGAATCGCGCCAGACGGGCACTCGCGCGACACCGCCATCAACTCTTCGGCGTCCATGTCGTCGGGATGGATCCACGGCCCTTGGACATTGGCCAAGAACACGCGCGGCGCGCCGGTGACGCAGAAGCGCGAGTGAATGCAGAGCTTGCCGCTATAGAGGATTTGGATGGTTTTGCCCTCAACCACCTCCAAGCCATCGACCTTCGTCGTCGCTGCAGGCGTATGCGTTGTCGGCGCCGCCACTGGTGCTGTCGGCGCATCGCTAAAGCTAGGAAAGCGCTCAGCGCGCGCCGCAAGCGCTTTCAACAAACCGTTGGCGCGGGCGAGGCGAACATCGCTTTGATCCAAGCGCGCGGCGTGCTTGGCCAATTCCTGCATGCGCTCGGCGAAGAAACGCCGCGAGCCCGCATTCGGCGGCAACGGCGCTGCATCGCGGAGCGCCGTGAATGAAACGCCAGCATTACAATGCGGATTGGACGGTCCAGCAGGGCGACGTGCTGCACTCTCAGCCAGCAGCGTCATCGCTTTCATCAGATCGATGCTGAGATCGACGGCGAAGCTCTTTTCAGTGTTCGGCCCCGAGATCGCATACGAATACGCCAACAAGCGCAGCATGGTTTGATAGCTGGCATTGGCGACATCGACGACCGCCGAGGCTTGCTCATCCTCGATCCAAACGCGCCCTTCGATCCCAGGCGGGCGGCGCAGCACCGGGTTTACCGCAGCGGGATGCGCTGGCGTGAAGTCCGGATTCTTGGCGAGCAGCTCTTGGTATTCGTCGCGGATCTGGCGGAAGCGGCAATAGTGCGAGTTGGTGCTCTCTTCGGTGGCGCCTTCGCCCTCGGTGATGATCGTCGCGCACGCAGCGATCGCCGTCTTGGCGCAGAGCACAGCTTTCGCGCCTTTGAGCACTGTCTCTCGTTGCGAGAGCTGCAAGCCGGGATCGCCGGCAAACAATCCGCTATCGCCAAGCTTCTTCGCCATGAAGTCGAGCGCGAACTCCATGGTCTGATAGAATTCGCCAACCGTGTCGTAATCGATTGGCATCGGCGTGAGGCGCGGCGTCACCGCAGCGCGCGTGAAGGAGGGGTGCTCGAAGCCCGCGCCATCCGGCTCATGCGAACCGATCGGGCGCTCCAAGTGCACGAAGTGCTGCAACACATCCATGTTGAACGGCGCGAGCTTCACCACGACGCCAGCCGGCAAATAGCCCGCATCAAGCGGAAAATTGCCGCGCCCGAAACGCGGACTGCCGCCAACCGCCGAGGTGATATTCCACACCGCCACCAAGTGGCTCATCTCATCGATCGCCACGTCAAGGATCGCGCGCCGCCAGCGTTTCACCGCCTCGGCTTCCTCAGCGTTCAAGCCCTCGCTCTCGCCATCCTTCAGCGAGAAGGCGGCGTAGAGATAGGTGCACATCAAATTGTGCTCGAGCTCGGCCGCCTCGTAGAGCGCGTGAATGAGTTGTTCGCGTGTCGGCGTGAGGACAGGCTCGGCGGTCATGAACTGATCCTCGTGGCTCTTGCGCCTTGCTCAATCATATCATTGTATAGGGCAAGTCGAGATTGAAGAGGGTGTAGTCTTCGCGCATGGCGGACGCGGCGGTCATACATATTGTCGATGACGACGCCTCGTTGCGGGGCGCGCTCGACAGTCTGTTTCGCTCAACTGGCCTTACGACGCGGCAATACGAGTCCGTCGCTGCCTTTATGGAGGCGCCGCCTGTTGATGCGCCAGGGTGCTTGGTGCTCGACGTGCGGCTGCCCGGCATGAGCGGGTTGGAGTTTCAGCAGAAGCTCGAAGAGTTGGGCGTGCGCTTGCCGGCGATCCTGATGACCGGTCACGGCGACATCCCGATGAGCGTGCGCGCCATGAAAGCGGGCGCGGTGGATTTTCTCGCCAAGCCCTTCCGCGATCAGGAAATGCTCGATGCGGTGGCGTCAGCGCTTGAGAGGGATCGCGCGCGCCGCGCCGAACACGGCAAACTCGACGGGCTACGCGCCGCTTACGCCAGTCTTTCCCCACGCGAGCGTCAGGTGATGGCGCTGGTGACGGCGGGTAAGATGAACAAGCAAGTGGCCGGCGATCTCTCGCTCAGCGAAATCACGGTAAAGATCCATCGCGGCGCGGCGATGCGAAAGATGGGCGCCAAGACCTTGGCCGATCTCGTCCGCATGGCTGAGGCTCTGGAACTCCGACCGGACGCCTAATTGCATTTCATACAAGCGTATAATTTCAACGTCGCCCCGGCAGGCCGACACTGCGGATGTGGCTGAAGACGCTCTCATTTCCATCATCGACGACGATGACTCGCTGCGCTCGGCGATTGTCGGGCTGGTGCGCTCGCTGGGTTACCGCGCCAATGGCTACGCTAACGCCGAGGATTTTCTTGCCGCCAACGATGCCAGCCGCAGCGCGGCCATCGTCACCGACATTCAGATGCCGGGTCTCTCAGGCATCGAACTCAAGCACCGCCTCGTCGCTGATGGCTGCACCGTGCCCGTCATCATGATTACGGCGCGTGCCGAGCCTGGCTTGCGCGAGCGCGCGCTGGAGAGCGGGGCGCTTTGTGTACTCAGAAAGCCGTTCGCCGCCGAAGCGTTGATCGATTGCTTGGAGCGTGCGCTGGCGAAATAGCGGCGCGCGCGCTAGGGGAGGCGCATGGTGACGGGACCAGAACAGAGCGCCGAAGAAGCCTTGCGCGAGAGCGAGTATCGCTATCGCAATCTCTTTCAAGCGATGGCGGCTTCGTTCTGGGAGCTCGATTTCAAACCTGTCGGCGGCATGCTGCGCGAGCTACGCAGCCAAGGTGTCAAAGATTACGCCGCATACTTCGCCGAGAACCCCGCCTTCGTCCGCGCCATGATGCAGGCGACGCGTGTGATCGACGTCAACGAACAAACCATCGCGCTCTTCGGCCGAGGCGACAAAGCCGAACTGCTGCAAGCGCTCGACATCTATTGGCCGGATGAGAGCAACCACATCTACGCCGAAAGCGTGCTCGCCGCCGTCAGCGGCAAAGCCAGCTACGCCGCCGAATGCAAGCTCCGCAGGCTCAATGGCGAAGTGTTCGACGCGCTCTTCACCGCGTGCTTCGCGCCCGAGGCCGTCGCGGACGGCAAGTTGCTGATCGGCGTCATCGACATCTCCGAGCGCGTGCAAGCGCAGACTATGCTGCGCCAAGTGCAGGCTGATTTCGCCCATGCCGCACGCGTTTCGATGCTGGGCGAGCTGACCGCCTCGATCGCGCATGAAGTCAATCAGCCGCTCGCCGCCATCGCAACCAATGCATCCGCTGGCTTGCGCTGGCTCGATCGCGCCGAACCTGATGTCGCCGAAGTCCGTGCGCTCACGCAGCGCATTATCGCTGACGCCCAGCGCGCCGCCGACATCATCGCCCGTGTTCGCGGCATGGCAGGTCACCGCACGCCGGAGCCGGAAACGCTGACCGTGAACAGCGTCGTCGAAGAAGCCATGCTCTTCCTCGCGCACGAACTGCAAGCGCACCAAGTCTCGCTCGCGCTCAAACTCGCCAAAGGCGCGCCGCCTGTGCTGGCCGATCGCACGCAGCTTCATCAAGTCGTCGTCAATCTCGCCGTCAACGCGATGCAAGCGATGGCGCACGCGCAGACGCGCACGCTGACCATTCGCACAAGTTTTGATGACAGCGCCGTTCACATAAGTGTCGAAGACGCCGGCCCGGGCGTCAAAGCAGAAGAGACGTCGCGTCTCTTCGAGAGCTTTTTCACCACCAAGAGCAACGGCCTGGGCTTAGGCTTGCCGATCTGCCGCTCGATCCTTGAGAACTATGGCGGCGCCATCGCTGTGCGCAATCTTGATGCGGGCGGCGCCGCTTTCACAGTCACGTTGCCAGCCGCGCGCTAACCGCGCTCATACGCGTGTATTAGAGCCTTAGCCCTATGTAGAATGGCTGGCGGCAGGGGCGGGGCGCATTCTTTCTTCATCGCATTGGGATGGAGGTTCAGATGACCAAGACAATCGTTCTCGTACACGGCGCGTGGCTGAATTCGAAAGCCTGGGAAAACTGGAAGACGCGCTTTGAAGCGCGCGGCTACACGGTCGTCACGCCAGACTGGCCGGGCGACGATGGCGACCCTGTCGATCTCAAAGCCAATCCGCGCAAAGCGCTGACCAAGTTCGGCCCGAAAGAGATCGTCGCGCACTTTGAGCGCATCATTCGCGCGCTGCCGGAAAGCCCGATCCTGATTGGCCACTCGGCTGGCGGCGTTTTTGTGCAGCACTTGCTCGACCGTGGCCTCGGTGTCGCCGGCGTCGCCATCGATCCGGCGCCAACACCAGGCGTTGGCTTGCCGCTCGATGCGGTGATCTCGGCTTTCCCGGTGCTCAGCGATCCATTCAGCGGCGGCAAGGTTGTGTCGATGACGAAGACGTTTTTCGCCGAACGCTTCGCCAACGGCCTGCCGCGCGATCAGGTCGACTATCAGTTCAATCGCTACATCGTGCCGACGGCTGGCAAGGTCTATTGGGACGGCGTCGTCTCCGGCGGCGCAGGCGCGATTACCTGGAACAGCAAGACGCGCGCGCCGCTGCTGCTGATCGGCGGCGGCATCGACAAGATCGCGCCGGCGAGCATGACCAAAGCGATCTTCTCCAAGCAAAAGCGCGCGAAATCGTTGACTGAGCTGAAGATCTACGAAGATCGCTCGCACTATCTCTGCGCCGAACCGGGCTGGGAGGAGGTGGCCGACTACGCGCTCGCCTGGGCTGAACGCAATCAACGCGGGGACGTCACTCCCATCGGCGCCCGCGCGGCCTAACTCACACAGATCAAAGAAGGAGGCTCAAATGCCTTACGTCACCGCAAAAGACGGCGCGCAAATTTTCTACAAGGATTGGGGCCCGAAGACCGCGCAACCAATCCTCTTTTCCCACGGCTGGCCGCTCTCGAGCGACGACTGGGACAAGCAAATGGTGTTCTTCGGCGAGCAGGGCTTTCGCGTCATCGCCCACGATCGCCGCAGCCACGGCCGCTCCACGCAAACGTGGGACGGTAACAACATGGATCAGTACGCCGAAGATCTTTCGGTGGTGATCGATACGCTCGATCTGAAGAACCTCACCATGGTCGGCCACTCGACCGGCGGCGGTGAAGTCGCGCACTATCTCGGCCGTTACGGCACGGCGCGTGTTTCAAAAGCTGTGCTGCTCGGCGCTGTGCCGCCGCTGATGTTGAAGACCGCGAACAATCCGGAAGGCACGCCGATCGAAGCGTTCGACGGCATCCGCGCCGGCACGCGCGCCGATCGCTCGCAATTCTACTACGACCTGACCATGCCGTTTTACGGCTACAACCGTCCGGGCGCGAAGATCAGCGAGGGTGTGCGCGAGAGCTTCCGCCTGCAAGGCTTGCTCGGCGCCATCAAAGGCCAACTCGATTGCATCCACGAATTCTCGGAGGTCGATTACACCGAGGATCTGAAGAAGATCGACATTCCGGTTCTCGTCGCGCACGGCGACGACGATCAGATCGTGCCGATCAAAGCCGCGGCGCTGAAGAGCGTGAAGCTGCTGAAGCAAGGCACGTTGAAAGTGTATCCGGGCGGCTGCCACGGCTTCGCCGCCACCAACACGGACGAGTTCAACGCTGACGTCCTGAACTTCATCCAAGGCCGCAAAGTCGACGGCGCCGATTGAGGTGTGGCGAGGGGGCGGGCGATCATCCCGCTCGCCCCTTTGCGTTATGCTGCAAATGCGAAGAAGGCGGCGGGGAATAATTTCCAGATATTCCGCCCATCCCGGCATGGATCGCGCACAAGCGGCTTCCGGCGGCGTGTTTGTGCCTCGATTGAGGCGTCTGTTGCGTAAACCGCCCACCTGAGTATTTTGCGCCCAAATCAGGGTTTGGCGGCTCCTTTCGGGGTCGCCCCATTCGCGTTTTGGGAGCGAAGCAGCCACATGAACACCACGCGCCGCCGGGTCGTCCTCGCGCTCGGATCAAGCCTGCTCGTTCCGGCTCTCGCCACGGGCGCGTCCGCTCAAACACCAAGCCGCGCTGATCGCACCTTCGAAGCGCTTGCTCGCCGTTATATTGATCAAGGCGCGCGTCTCAGCCCCGTCGGCGCAACCGGCATGGGCGATCACCGCTTTGACGATCGCGTCGATGATCTCAGCGCCCGCGGTCGTAACGCGGGCTTGCGCTTTTCGCAGCAAATACTCGCATCGCTTGAGCGCATCGATCACAGCCAGCTTTCTCGCGCCAACCAAGTCGACGCCAAGTTGCTCGACAACGCGCTGCGCTCCGACATTTGGCGCACCGAAACGCTGCAAGGCTGGGCCTGGAATCCGCTCGGCTATCAATCCGTGGCCGGTGGCGCACTCTATAGCTTGATGGCGCGTGAGTTCGCGCCGCTGCCGGAGCGTCTGGAATCCGCCACCGCGCGTATGGAGCAAATTCCGCGCTTGCTCGCGCAAGCACGCGCCGCGCTGCAGCCCGCCCGCGTGCCGGCGCCGCACGCTGCGACCTATGCCGCGCAGAATGGCGGCTTGAAGTCAATCGTCACCGACATGATCGAGCCGCATAAGAACGAGCTCAGCGCCTCCAAGCGCGCGCGCCTCGAGCGCGCCATCGTCGCGTTCAACGCCGCTGTCGATGAACACCAAGCCTGGATCACCGGTACGCTTGTGCCCGCAGCCACGGCCGATTTTCGCGCCGGGGCCGAACGCTTCGACACCGCGCTGCGCTTCACGCTGCAATCGGATCTCTCGCGCGTTGAAATCAAGCGCCGCGCCGAAGCAGCTGTGGTGAACGTGCGCGAAGAGATGTACCGCGTGTCGAAAGTCGCACTTGCCGGCCAAGCCAACGCACCGGCCATGCCTGACGCGCCGACGCCTGAGCAGCAGCAAGCTGTCATCCGCGCGGCGCTCGATCTCGCCGCCAATGATCATCCGCCGCGCGATCAGCTCGTCGAAGTCGCCACCGCAGGCGTGCGCGAGGCCGATGCGTTCCTCAATTCGCACGAAATCATCACCATGCCGCCGCAGCCGGTGACCGTGATCTTGATGCCGGAATTCCAGCGCGGCTTCGCTGTCGCGTATCTCGACGCGCCGGGGCCGTTGGAGCGCAATCTGGGCTCCTTCTACGCCGTCTCGCCGATCCCGGACGATTGGACCGAAGATCAGACGATCTCGTTCCTTCGCGAGTACAACAATCGCGGCATCCTCGACATCGCCGTCCACGAAAGCTCACCGGGCCATTACGTCCAACTCTGGCACGCGAATGCCTATCCGAGCGTGCTACGCGCTGTGCTTTCGTCGGGTTCGTTCGTTGAAGGCTGGGCTGTGTACGCCGAAGAGATGATGATCGAGCAGGGCTTCCGCGCCGGCGATCCGCTCTATCGTTTGAGCCAGCTCAAAGTGCAGCTCCGCACCATCACCAACGCCATCATCGATCAAGCCATCCACGTCGATGGCATGACGCAAGAGCAAATGATGCACCTGCTCACGCAGACGGCGTTCCAAGAGGAGCGTGAGGCCGCAGGCAAGTGGCGCCGTGCGCAGCTTTCCTTCACCCAGTTGTCGACCTATTTCGTGGGTTTCCAGGAACACCTGGAGACGCGCCGCGAAGCTCAACAGCGTTGGGGCGCGGAGTTCAATCTGAAGCGCTACCACGACAGCTTGCTCGCGTTTGGCTCGCCTCCTGGCCGCTTCGCTCGTCAACTTCTGCTCGAAGAACCGATTCAGTGAGATCTGGCCAATGATGAACTGGAAAACTCACCCGTCGTTTGACGGACACGAGGACGTCGTATTCGTAGGCGGCGAAGCGCAAGGCTTCGCTGGCATCATCGCTGTGCACTCCACCGCCATCGGCCCTGCCGCTGGCGGTTGCCGCATCTGGGACTATGACAGCGCCGACGATGCGCTGACCGATGCGCTGCGCCTCTCGCGCGGCATGACCTACAAGAACGCCATGGCCGATCTGCCGCTCGGCGGCGGCAAAGCGGTGATCTACCGGATCAACACCGATCGCGTCGAAGCCTTTCAAAAGTTCGGCGAGGCGGTCGAGAAGCTGAACGGCAAGTACATCACGGCTGAAGATGTCGGCGCCTCGGTCGCCGACATGCGCGCCATCGCCCGCGCCACCTCTTACGTCGCGGGCCTGCCGAAAGAAGCCGGCCAAGCTGGTGGCGATCCTTCGCCGATGACGGCGCTCGGCATCTTCGTCTCGATCAAGGCGTTGCTCGGCGGCTCTGTGCAGGGCCGCACCATCGCTGTGCAGGGCGTCGGCAATGTCGGCTGGAATCTCTGCAAGTTGCTGTCGGACGAGGGCGCCAAGCTCGTCGTCGCCGACGTGAACAAGGCCAATCTCCAGCGCGCTGAAGCGCTTGGCGTCCAGATCGCCCCGGTCGAGCAAATTCACGCTGTTGGCGCGGATTTGTTTGCGCCGTGCGCCCTGGGTGCGGGGCTCAATGAGCGCACCATTCCTGAACTGGGCGCGCCGATCGTGTGCGGCGGCGCCAATAACCAGCTCGCGGTCGAGGAAGACGGCGCCCGCCTTGTCGCGCGGGGGATCACCTATGCGCCGGACTATGTTGTCAATGCGGGCGGCATCATCAATGTGTCGGCCGAATATCTGGGCGAAGCGGCGGATGTGGTTGAGGGGCGCGTACGCGCCATCGCTCCGCGCGTGCTTAAGGTGTTGGACATCGCCAAGAGCGATGGCCTGACCCCGCAGCAAGCCGCTGACCGGATCGTGCGCGAGCGCATCGCCGCCGCGAAGAGGGGTTGATGGACGACATGAGCAGCCGCAAGCCGAACGCGCTCGATCTTCACGTTCCGGCGCCGAACGCCCGCCCGGGCGACAAGCCGGATTTCTCCGGCTGGAGCTTTCCCGAGCCCGGCGACACGCCACGTCCCGACGTCGATGAGCCCGCGCATGCTTTGCGCGAATACGCTTACGGGCTCATCCGCGTGCTCGACATGGAGGGCAATGCGCTCGGGGCCTGGACGCCGCAGATCAGCGCCGACAAGCTCCGCCGCGCCATCAAGTACATGCTGCTGCTGCGCGCCTATGACGAGCGCATGCACCGCGCGCAGCGTCAGGGCAAAACTTCGTTCTACATGCAGTGTCTCGGCGAAGAGGCGATCGCGATCGCCCAGACCATGGCGCTCAATCCGGACGACATGTGTTTCCCGTCGTACCGTCAACAAGGCATCCTGATCGCGCGCGACTATCCGCTCATCGACATGATGCACCAGATCTATTCGAACGCATCCGATCCGATGAAGGGCCGCCAATTGCCGGTCATGTATTCATCGAAGAAGGACGGTTTCTTCACGATCTCGGGCAACCTCGCCACGCAAGTCCCGCAAGCTGTGGGCTGGGCGATGGGCTCTGCCTATTCGGGCGATGGCCGCATTGCTTCCACGTGGTTGGGCGAGGGCTCAACCGCCGAAGGCGACTTTCACGCCGCCATGACGTTCGCCGCCGTCTACAAAGCGCCGGTGATCATCAACGTCGTCAACAATCAATGGGCGATCAGCTCGTTCCAAGGCATTGCCGGCGGTGAGAACACCACCTTCGCCGCGCGCGGCGTTGGCTACGGCATGCCGCCGCTGCGCGTCGATGGAAACGACTTCCTTGCCGTTTACGCCGTCACCCAATGGGCCGCCGAGCGCGCGCGTAACAATTTGGGCCCAACGCTGATCGAACACTTCAGCTATCGCGCTGGTCCGCACTCCACGTCCGACGATCCGGCCCGCTATCGCCCTGGCGACGAAGCACGCTTGTGGCCGCTCGGCGATCCGATCGATCGCTTGAAGAAGCATTTGATCTCGCTTGGCGAGTGGTCGGAAGATCAGCACAAAGCCGCGCAAGAAGAAGCGGTCGAAACCGTGCGCACCACTGGCCGCGAAGCGGAGAAGGTCGGTGTCTTGAGCGCCGAAGCGCCCGCCACGCACACGCGAGCCAGCATGTTTGAAGACGTCTACAAAGAGGTGCCGTGGCATCTCCGGCAACAACGCGATGAGATGGGTTCGTGATGATGTCGACTGACCACGTCACGCTTCCCGGACAAGCCGCGCAAAGCGCGGCGCAGAGCCGGGACCCATTGATCGCTCACGCGCCAGAACATGATGTTAGTCATGCCGATGGATCCCGGCTCGCCGCTTCGCGTCGTCCGGGAAACGTATTTTTTCTTATCACAGGAACACGCTGAACATGGCCAGCATGACCATGATCCAGGCGCTGAACTCGGCGCTCGACAATATGATGGAGCGCGATCCCGCCGTGCTCACGTTCGGCGAGGACGTCGGCTATTTCGGCGGCGTCTTTAAAGTCACCGAACATCTGCAACAGAAGTACGGCAAGAAGCGCTGCTTCGACGCGCCGATCAACGAGAACGGCATTGCCGGCGTCGCTGTCGGCATGGCGAGCTACGGCTTGCGCCCGGTGATCGAGATCCAGTTCGCCGACTATATGTATCCGGCTTACGATCAGCTCGTCTCCGAAGCCGCGCGTATCCGCTATCGCTCTGCCGGTGACTTCACCGTGCCGCTCACCGTGCGCATGCCATATGGCGGCGGCATTCGTGGCGGCCAGACGCACAGCCAATCGCCGGAAGCGCTCTTCACCCACGTCGCTGGTTTGAAGACGGTCATCCCGTCAACGCCGTACGATGCGAAGGGCTTGCTCATCGCCGCCATCGAAGAAGACGATCCGGTCATCTTCATGGAGCCGAAGCGCATCTATAACGGCCCGTTCGACGGTTTCCACGATCGCCAAGTTTCGCCATGGTCGAAGCATCCGGCTTCGGAAGTGCCGGAAGGTTACTATAAAATCCCGCTCGGTAAGGCGAATATCGTGCGCCCTGGCGAAGCCGTCACCGTGCTCGCTTACGGCACGATGGTTCACGTCGCGCTCGCCGCCGCACTTGAGAGCGGCATCGATGCTGAAGTCATCGATCTGCGCACGCTGTTGCCGGTCGACATCGAAACCATCGTGACCTCGGTCGAAAAAACTGGCCGTTGCGTCATCGTTCACGAAGCGACGCGCACGTCGGGCTACGGCGCCGAACTCTCCGCGCTCGTCCAAGAGCATTGCTTCTACAAGCTGGAAGCGCCGATCGAACGCGTCACCGGTTACGACACGCCATATCCTCACTCCCTCGAATGGGAGTATTTCCCAACCCCGCCACGCATCATCAAAGCGATGCGCCGCGCGACGGAGGCCTAAAGCAGCACCATGGGCCAATACGTTTTCAAACTCCCGGATGTGGGTGAAGGCACGGCGGAAGCCGAGATCGTCGCGTGGCACGTCAAAGTCGGCGATGTCGTCAAAGAAGACGCGCCGCTCGTCGACGTTATGACCGATAAGGCGACGGTGGAGATGACTTCTCCCGTCGACGGCAAGATCATCTCGATCCACGGCGAACCGGGCGACATGGCGCCCGTCGGCGGCCAGATCGTCGTGTTCGAAACGTCGAGCGAGGGCGAAGAAGCAGCGCCAGCCGCTGCCGCGCCGCCACCACCACCGCCGCCGCCAAAGCCGGAAGCGAAAGTAGCGCCGCCGGCCGAGCCTGCGCCGAAGCCGAAGATCAAAGCACCCGCCGGCGCGACCTGGTCGGAAGAACAAGTGCAAAGCGCGATGCAGGGCTCCGCGCCGCGCAGCGTACCCGCCGCCGCGTTCCCCGGCGCCGCCAAGCCCGCCGCGCCATCGCAAGCCGTGGCCAAGCCCGCCGCACGAGATGCAAGCGTGCGCGAGTGGAGCCAAGCGCAAGCTTCGCCCGCCGTACGCGCGCGTGCGCAAAAGCTCGGTGTTGATCTCGGCCAAGTGCGCGGCTCCGGTCCCGATGGCCGCATCACGCACGAAGACCTCGACGCCGTGCTCGTGCCCGTCGTTGGTGCGCGCGGCTCGACCGCGCTTGCCGAGAAGAACGGTATCGAGCCGGTGAAGGTCATCGGTCTGCGCCGCAAGATTGCGGAGAAGATGCAGGATGCCAAGCGCCGCATTCCGCACTTCGCCTATGTCGAAGAAGCCGACCTCACCGAGCTCGAAGAGCTTCGCGCACACCTGAACGCGACTAAACGCAGCGATCAGCCGAAGCTCACGCTTCTGCCGTTCCTGATGCGTGCGCTCGTGCTCTCGCTGCCGGACTTCCCGCAGATCAATGCGCGCTATGACGACGATAACGGCGTCGTTTATCGCCACGAGAACGTCGATATCGGCATCGCCACGCAAACCGATGGCGGTCTGATCGTGCCGGTCGTGCGCCACGCCGAAGCGCGCGATGTGTGGGATAGCGCCACCGAAGTCTCGCGCCTCGCCGCCGCCGTCCGCGCCAACACCGCAACGAAGGACGAGCTCTCCGGCTCGACCATCACCATCACATCGCTCGGCGCATTGGGCGGCATCGTCACGACCCCGGTGATCAATCACCCGGAAGTCGCGATCATCGGCGTCAACAAGCTGGTGGAGCGCCCCATGGTGAAGAACGGCCAGATCGTCGTGCGCAAGATGATGAACCTGTCATCGTCCTTCGACCACCGCGTCGTCGACGGCTACGACGCAGCCGCGTTCATCCAGCGCGTAAAGGGCATGCTGGAGCATCCAGCGGCGCTTTTCATCGATCGGTGAGTTCGGCGCCGCTATTCATCGGAGCCGTTCATCCCCGATTTTTCTACGGGGCCATAGACGTCTAGGCTGAGGGTCACGCCTCGCTCCGCGAGCATCGCGAGGCAATCGACGCTGACCTCGATTCCTTCGTTTGTCTGTTCCATAAACAAACCGACGAACAAGTCGGGCGTATATTTCGAGGACAGCTCGCGCCAAACGTTTAAGTCGGAGGTGAGCGATCCAAACACCTCTCGGATCTGTCGGTCCAAATTGCCGGGCTCGCGACGATCAACCCGAAATATCCAACGTCCTGTTCGAGCTGGACGACAGCGTCCCATCTCTCTGATGAGTTCGACGCCGCCTTTGCGTGCAGCAGACGTCGGCTGCGCACCCAAGCGGCTGCTCACATCGTCCGGATCAAGATCGTCACCATAAAACCTTACAGAGACTTGCGTTGAGGAAATAACTGGCATTGTAGCTCACTAGTGGACGGTTGGGCTTTTTCGCGCTTGCCAACAAACACGCTTCCATTCCGGGGCAATGCGCAGCATTAAGCCCGGAACCCAGGGGCAACGATGCGCCGGTAGCCCCTGGGTTCCGGATCGCGCTCCGCGCGTCGGGAATGACGACGACGGAGCTCTGAACTACGGCCGTCCCTGATCGAAATGCTGAAACGCGCACCCGATCGTCACCCAAGCGTGTTTGCTCTGCTCCCAAACTGAGCGGATCGGCGCCATGTCGTGCGCATCGATGAACGCGCCGATGGCGACGCCGGTCACGCCCGGATTTTTCATGCCGCGAAAGAACAGAGTCGACCCGCATTCGGGGCAGAAATAGTTCTCAAACATGGCCCCCAGCGCAGTCGGCCGATCAAAGCGCTTGGCCTCGCCTTCAACGCTCACTTGATCGTCGGGGTAGTAAGCCGCGACGCCAAACGGCGAGCCGGTGCGCCGCTGACACGCCACGCAATGGCACGCGACCACAGCCTGCGTCGGTCCCGGCACGCGCACTTTGAGCTGGCCGCATTGGCATGTTGCTTCCATAGCCGGAGCCTAAATCCCGATTGGCCCCGCAGCAACGTGCGCGGGGCGGCAGCGCGGCGCTATTCAGAACAAGCGGCCCCGCCTAAACTGCCCCCATGACGCGTCTTCTCGCCGCCCTGTTCCTCGTCTTCGCGTTCACGCCCCTGGCGCACGCGCAGACGTTCGATTGCTCCTCAGCCCTCATGCAGCGCGTGTGCGCATCGCCGGATTTGATTCCGTTGGAGGAGGAGCGGCGCGGGCTGATCGGCGAGCTTCAATTCATCGATCCGGCGCATTCAGCGATTCAAGGCGAAGCGGCGTGGCTCGCGTCGCAAGAAGCCTGCGCCGACGACGCTTGCATCGCAGCCGGCTACGCCGAGCACAATCAAGCGTTGGGCGCAGCGCTCACGGTTGCCGGTGAACCCGAAACCGAACTCGTGCCCGCGCCCGAAGAAGCGCCGCCGCCGCGGGTTGAGCGACGCGACGAGGCGCCCGCATCACCCGAGGGCGGGCTCGCGGTTCAGCCGAACGACTTTTTCGTAGCGCTCGGTATTTGGCTGGTGACGCTGCTGATCGCGCTTTGGCTGCTCTCAGCCGCTGCACGCGCGCGTCGCACTGATCGCTGCGAGTAAGCGCGGAACGCGCTAGCAGCGATTGTTGAGGCGCGGGCGGCAGGTTGAGCGGCGCGGTGGCGTTGACTGCTCTTCACGCGTGGCCGTTGTGGCTGGCGCCGGCGGCGCGCTTGGCGGTGCTTGGCGTGTCAGCGAGGCTGGACCAGGGGGGGCCGCGATTGCGGCAGATTGTGATGGCGTGACGCCATAGCCAGCATAAGCCTGAACAACCGAAACATCGATCTGCACCGCGCGTCCGAGGTCGGCTTGGCCGTCTGCCGCGCGTTCCAGGCGCAAGGCTGCGATGCCGCGACCGTAGAGATAGTGCGCCGTGTCCGGACGCAAACGCAACGCCGCGTCATAATCGTTCCACGCATCCTGCCAGCGTTGCTGCTTGAGGCCGACCATACCGCGGCTGTCGAACGTGTTGGCGTCGTTCGGTGCGAGTTGCAGCGCGCGATCGCAGGCGTCGCGCGCTATATTCAGTTCGCGATTGGCGACGGCGCGGTACCAGCAACGGAGATTCTGGTGAGCTGCACTCTCTGGCGCCAGTTGCCCCGCGCGATCGAGATCCGCTATCGCGCGGGCGTAATCGCGTAGGCGGTAGTGAGCATCACCCCGTTCGGCATAAGCGCGAATAGATTGTGGATCAATCCGGATCGCCTGGTCGTAGTCCGCGATCGCGCGCGAAAACTCGCTCAGATAGCGATAGGAATTGCCTCGATTGACGAAGGCAATCGCGTATTGAGGGTTGAGCCGGAGCGCTTCGTTGTAATCACTGATGGCGCGCGCGAAATCATTTTGAGAATGATAGATGTTGCCTCGATTGTTGTATCCCGGCGCGAATTGTGGGTTCAGTCTGATCGCTTGTTCTTGATCGGCTAGCGAACGCGCATAATCTTGCAGACTGTAGTACCCGTTGCCTCGATTGCTAAAGGCGATGGCGATGTCTTCGGTGCTTAGCTGGCCCGATTGTATCAAAGCCGTGCAGCCGCCAATCTGTAGGTCGCTCGCATACGCGTCGCCCTCGTTGACGCAATAGCTCCATTGTTGATCGAGGCTTTGAGCGAGCGCGGCAGGCGCTCCCATGACAGCCGCCAAAATCGCTGCAAACAACGCTTTACGCATGACGAACCCTCCGCCGTTGCTACCTTAGAACGAACTGACGGAACACGAAAGCGAAGGTCGCGAGAAGCGGAGATAGGGGGCGCGCGTAATCCCACGGACGTCGCCAAATATGACCTTGAATTGTGGGCGCTTTAGCGCGCGTGCGCTGCATTCAAGCCGATACAGCCAGAACCGTGCTTACACTTTCCGTGCAGGTGTTAGCGCTCTCTACTGCGCGGCGCTGGCCGCTTCTTCAGCGGACGGCGGTGGTGGCGTAGTCCGCAGACGATCGCTCGCGCTGGCGTGGGTGTCGCCGCCATCGACCTCATCTCCAATGTAGTCGGCGATGAGGTCGATGACTTCCGGCTGATCGAAATAGGTCGTGTGGATGAGGCTGCTCCACGTCATCGCGTCGCTGGCCAAATTGGCGAGTGGGCTGTTGGAATCGGAGCCGACAGTGAACAGCGCCCAGCGATAGGTTTCGATCAACTGCCCCGCAGCCGTTTGCGCGCCTTCCTGCATACGCGCGGCGACGGCGCCCTCAATGCGCAGTTCGCGCGTTGCGTGGGTGTGCGAGACGGTTCTGACTTGGCCGATCGCCTGGTCGCCGTCGCGGCCAAAAGCGACACCGCGCAGCACGCCGGTGATCCAGCGATTCAGCCGCTGCCGTGCGAGCATTTCCGCGACCAGGCCTGCGACCAGCCGGAAGAGGAGATAAGCGAGTGCGAAAATGACTGGCGCGAAGAAGAGCAGAGCGACCGTCGTCATCCAGAGCCATTCGGAATTGGCCCAGGGCGCAGCGATCAGGTTGAACGAGCGCGCAAAAACGATGGCCGTGGGCCCCACGCAAGTCAGGATCACTGCGAGTACGCCAAAGCTGATCGCGCTCGCACGCGAGCCTCGCAGCATTGAACCGCTGGGAAACGGCTCGAGCGGCAAGCCTTCGATTTTTTGGAGGAACGAGATCGCCTCGTCATTGCCGTGCCAAACGGAAAACACGCGTGCGCGCGTATCGTCGAGGCCGCGCGGTCGCATGATGCGGCGCAAACCTCGTGTCGCGAGCCCCAGCATTAGCCAAAGCGGTATGCCCACGCCCAGGACGCAGAGCCAGACAGCAAACCAGCTGCCTTCAGTCGGCGGTCCGAACACTTCGTTCATCGTGAAAAGCTCGTCGCGTTCGCTCACCCAGAGCAGCAGCACCAAGCTCGAGATCAGATAGAGCGGAATGCTGATCACGGTGATGGCGAGAAAGAGCAGGCCGCCGAGCGATTGCAGCGCACTCGTGCTGCTGTTCAAGAACGGCGTGCCGATGGTTGTCAGGCTGGCGATGGCTTCTTTCGCGCGCTGTTTGCGCCGTCCCCAGCGCAGCAAAAGCGCCGCGTCATTGGCCACGTTCCCGCCATGCGAGTGGCCAACGACATGAACGCCGGAATAGCGGGGCGCTATGCGCCTGATCGTCGCCGCGAGCTTTTCCGCGCCTTTTTCTCGCTCGGTTGCGCTGTTGGCGCCGGACCATAGGAAGGGCACGACTTCCGACTGAATGCCACGCTGAGCCAAGCGGCTCGTCAGCGCTTCGGAGAAGCGCGAGCCCTGCTGAAACCACTTCTCGCCTTGCAGATCGGTCGCCGTGTCGTTGGTGCCATGCACTGTGACGACCGCAATTGGCTTGCTCGCGCTCTCGCCCATTATAACGTCCCCCTGACGGTACATTAGGCGTGCAACCGCCGCCAATCCAGACCGCTTACGTTGCGGTACGCGTTGTAGCGGCAATTATCCGGGCGTGATTGCGCCGCCTTCTGCCGATGCGGAGTTGGTGGGCCGCAGTCCGTTCACCGGGCCGGGCAAGCCGCACTGGTCCGTCTATGGCAAGTCTATGTGTTCCTGAGGATTTTTCCGGTGTTCACGGAGTTTTGGGTCCAAGGGCTTGGGGATCATCTTCCCGTCCCGTTCAGCAACGCCTAATGAGAAGCCTGGGACAAGCGAGAGGCGGCGCGAGAACGCGCTGAGCAGGGGCTTTCATGGCCGATATCTTCATTTCATACGCCAGCGAAGACCGCGCCCGCGTGCGTCCGATCGCCGAAGCGCTGATGACGCGCGGCTTCAATGTCTGGTGGGACCGTTCGCTCGCTGCAGGGCAGGACTACACCGCCATCATCGAACGCGAATTGAAGAATGCCAAAGCCGTCATCGTTGTGTGGACGCAGAGCTCCGCGTCTTCGACTTTCGTGCGCGATGAAGCTGGTCGCGCCCGTGACGATGGCCGCCTCGTGCCGGTCATGCTCGACAAGGTCGACATCCCGCTGGGCTTCGGCGCCTTCCAAGCTGAAGATTTCAGCCGCTGGAATGGCGGCTCGAATGCGCCGCAAGTCTTGCTGCTCGAAGAAGTGCTGAACGCCAAGCTGCAGGGCCGCAACATTGACGGCACCGCCATCGAAAAGCGCCGCCGCCGCTTGGGCGCGCGCATCCGGTTGGTCTCCGTGCTGACCGTGATCGCGCTCGTGGTCGGCATCGCCGCCGGTGGGCAATATATTTTCAATCCGCGCGAGCCTGAAGTGACGCAACAGGATTTGCGCGCCGAATTGTTGCGATTGTTGGCCGAAGGCCAGCTGACGCCGGAGCAGGCCATTCAACTCGCCGCGTTGCTGGAAACCGGCGCGCTCGGCGAAAGCCAAAGTGCTGCACTGCAAAGCGAAGGCTCACCGGACGGCTCATCGCCGGCGCCCAGCCCGGGCGCGCGCGTCGATGAGGGTATGGTGACGCCGGCCTCGTTCGAGGCCGACGCCAGCGAAGCCTATCGCGCCGCCTTTACCGCGCTTGCTGCGCACCCTGAGGCCGAAGTCCGCATCGCGGTTGCGCAAATGGCCAACGACGCCTCGCGTCCGGCAGCCATGCAATCGTTGTGGGCGTACGCGCAAAGCCACCCGGACGATCCGCTGCGTGAGCAGATTTATCTGCTCTGCGGCTCGGTCGGCGAAGCCAATGACGATCCGCTGGGCCAGCGTGCCTTGGAGCAAGCAGCGAACCTGCAGCCGCGCGATCCCGCTGTGTGGCGCATGCTGTCGCGTTCGTATGAGCGTGTGAACCGCGACGGCGAAGCGCGTGCGGCGGCGCAAGTTTCGGAAGGCGTCACAGCGCAAAACGCTGGCGACACGGCTACTGCTGAACAGCAATTGCAAGTCGCACTGCCGCAACTGAACGCTACCGTGGCCGCACCCGTTGCATCCGAGCTCGGCGACATCGCCGTGCAGCGTTCGGATTGGTCCGGCGCTTCGGCTCGCTACGAACGCGCTTATCGCTTGCGCGAGCAGAGCGTCGAGGCAGCGCCCAACTCCGCCGCCGCCGGCGTCATCGACGCCGATGCGCAGCAATTGGTCATCGCGCTCGATCGTTCGGGCCGTACACGCGAAGCCTGCGAGCGCTTGCGCCAAGCGCAGGATGAGCACGACGTCTCGTCGCCGAACCAGGATCTGCTGGATCGCTGCGAGCGCATGCGCGTGGAATTGCGCCCAGGCGTGGAAATAGCGCCGCAATTGCGGACCAACCCACGCATCCTCGAGCAGCGCGCGACGCCGTAGCGATCAGGGCGCGCGAAGAAAGAGAACCTTCGCCGCCCCATAATCGCGTGTATCGAGCACTTCGAGGGCGCCAACGTCCGGCGTTTCATCCGCAGCGCATTCGAATACGATGAGCGCCTCCGGTGTGGTCCATTGGCCGGCGGCCAAGCAGGCAAGTGCTTTTTCGCCGAGCCCTTTGTGATAGGGCGGATCGAGAAAGACGAGATCGAACGGCCCATCAAGGCCTGCCGGTTTCAAGCCCAAATCGGTCGCATCGCGGCGATGGATGCGGGTGTTGCCGAAGAGGCCAAGCGCTTCGATATTGTCGCGGATCGCCCCGCGTGCGGCGGCTTCGGTTTCGACGAAAAGCGCAAACGAAGCCCCGCGCGACATGGCCTCAAGCCCGAGCGCTCCAGAGCCGGCAAAAAGATCGAGCACGCGCCGGCCCTTCAATCCGGCACTCCATGGCGCATGCGCCAAAATGTTGAACACCGCTTCGCGCGCGCGATCGCCCGTAGGACGGGTATCCCGACCTGCAGGCGCGGCGATGGCGCGGCCTTTGAACTGTCCCCCGACGATGCGCATGCGAGCGCTCATGCGACGAGGCGCGAAGATAATCAATCCAACAGCGCCAGTTCCGGGTTAGGATGTGCGCCAGTGAGGGGGAGTGCTGATGAAAACCTGGATCGCGGCTGTCGCCACCGCCGCCGTATTGATCGCCGCCAGTGCCAGCGCTGCGCCGCAGCAAGAGCCCACGTACACGGACGCCCGCAGCTATGCCTCCGACGAAGAGATCCGCGTCGCGCGCCGCGCCTACCGCGCCGCCTGTCAGCGGACGCAATCGGTCGATTATTGCGAGTGTATGACCGGTGGCATGGCTCAAGCCTTGGCGCCCGTCGATCTCGCACTCGCAACAGCCGCGTTCAGCGGCCGGCCAGTGGAAGCCTCACCAGTCGCGCGCTCCCGCGTGACGGCGGCGCAGAACGAGGTGGAGCCGGGCTGCGCGCAGTTCCGCCGCTAGGCTTGGCCAATGCCAATGTGAGCCATATGTCGCGCTAGGGTCGGGCTGGCGCGCTTGACCGGCCCGGCGCGGTTCCGCAGAAGTGCGCGCTGAACGAGACTTAGAACAGACCATCGGGAGTGACGCTGCCTTGGAATCTCTATCCGCGCACTTTGCCGATCTGTTCAATCCGGACCTCGCTGTCGCGAATTTTACGGCGCTCTTCTCCGTCATCCTGATCGACCTGGCGCTGGCAGGCGACAACGCCGTCGCGGTCGGTCTCGCTGCTGCGGCCCTGCCTGCGGTTCAGCAAAAGCGCGCTATCTTCTGGGGCATCGTCGTGGCGCTGGTGCTGCGGATCGTCTTCGCGACGGTCACGCAGCAATTGCTACAGATCAATTGGATCTTGCTCGCGGGCGCCGTGCTGCTCTTCTGGGTGGCGTGGCGCATGTGGGACGATCTACGCAAACATCAGCCGATTAGTGTCGGCAATCCCGTCGCTGGCGAACATTTGGCCGAAAACATTGCGGCCCATGGCAAGGCGCCGAAGACCTTCATGAGCGCGTTGATGACGATCATTATCGCCGACGTTTCAATGTCGCTCGACAACGTGCTCGCTGTGGCCGCCGTGTCGCGCCACAACGAGGTGATCATGTGGTTCGGCCTCGTGCTCTCAGTCGTGCTGATGGGCGTCGCCGCTACGATCATTGCGCGCGTCATCGAGAAGCATCGCTGGATTGCTGTCGTCGGCATCGTGATCATCGTGTTCGCGGCGACGCGCATGGCCTGGGAAGGCGGTAACATCCTTTGGCCGGAATATGTCCCCGGTCTACCGAGTTTCCTCGGCGGTCACTGACCGCCGAGTTTATCGCGATTGGCTTCGTGTAAGGCGCGCGTTTCCGGCGTGAGCACAGGTGCGAAGGTTTCCTCGAAGTTGATCACCGGGCGGATTTCGATTTCGCTCTTGGTCGGCATCGGATTGGCGAAGTTTATTCACGGCCGAGCTGATCGCGGATCATTTTGCGTGGAATTTCTTCCACCTCACCAGGCTCCAAAGTGCCCAGCTGAAACGGCCCATAGCTCACCCGAATGAGGCGGTTCACCTTCAGCCCAAGCGCATCCAGAACACGCCGCACTTCGCGGTTCTTGCCCTCGGTGATGCCGACATTGATCCAGGCGTTCGCACCCTGGCCGCGCTCAAGTTGCGCATCGATACAGCCATAGCGAATGCCATCGATCGTGATGCCGTCTTTGAGGTGATCCAGTTCTTCTTGCGTGACCCTTCCAAAGGCCCGCGCCCGATAACGGCGAAGCCAGCCATTGGAAGGGAGCTCAAGCTTACGCGCGAGTTCGCCGTCATTGGTGAGCAGCAGCAAACCTTCAGATGTGAGATCGAGACGCCCGACAGAAATCACCCGAGGCAAACCCAGCGGCAAATGTTCAAACACCGTGGCCCGTCCAGCCGGATCGCGATGCGTGGTCACGAGGCCAACGGGCTTATGATAACGCCAAAGCCTGGTCGCTTCAGCGGCGCCAATAACGCGGCCATCGACCTCGATGCGGTCGCCATCGCCAACCTTCACAGCCGGCGTATCCAGCACCTGGCCATTCAGCTTCACGCGCCCCTCGGCGATCAGCCGTTCGGCGTCCCTGCGCGACGCGACGCCGGCGCGGGCCAGCACCTTGGCAATGCGTTCGCCGTCTGGGTTAAAAGGGGGAGGAGAGGATGAGGTCATGTTTGCAGTGATCTATCGCTGGGAGGTCGTACCAGGGCTTGAGGCGCAATTCGAGCAGGGCTGGAAGCGCGGCACCGAGCGTATAGCGGCGGAATTCGGCGGTTGGGGGTCTAGGCTCCACAAAGGCGAAAACGGAACCTACGTCGCCTACGCCCAATGGCCCGACGAGGCGACCTGGAAGACCGCGATGGAAAACCGGATGTATCACTCCGACGACGAAGCCCGGCGCATGTATCGCGACGCGATCGTACCCGACACATTCGAGACTCTGTTCTGTGGCGAAGTCAGCGACGACCTTCTGGTTCTGCGCCGCCCATGAGCGATGAGCTTCATATGAAGCGCGCGCTCGATTTGGCGCGAGCTGCAGCCGAAGCCGGCGAAGCTCCGATCGGCTGCGTGATCGCCGAAGGCGACACGGTGATCGCCGAAGGCGCGAACGCGCCGATCACGATGCGTGATCCGACAGCGCATGCCGAGATCGTCGCGTTGCGGAAGGCGGCTGTCAGTTTGCAGAACTATCGCCTGAAGCCGAACCTGACGCTTTATGTGACGCTCGAACCCTGTGCGATGTGCGCCGGCGCAATTTCCAATGCACGGATTGCGCGTGTGGTGTACGCGGCAAGCGACCCGAAGGGCGGCGGCGTCGCTCATGGGGCGCGCTTGTTTGACCAAGCGACCTGTCACTGGAAACCTGAAGTCGCGAGTGGGCTGATGGCGGATGAATCGTCTCAGATGCTCAAAGACTTTTTCAAAGCGAGGAGATGAGGCAGTAGGTAGTAGGCAATAGGCATTAGCGGAAGATGAGAACGCACTTGCCTAATGCCAACTGCCCATTGCCTACTGCCTAACATCATGACCCTCCCCGAAACCCAAACGCTCTATTTCGAAGATGTTTCGCTCGGCATGCGCGAGTCGTACTCGAAGCATGTGAAATCGTCTGACGTTGTTGGCTTTGCCGAGATCAGCGGCGATCGCAATCCGATCCATTTGTCGGAACACTTCGCCGCGCAGACACCGTTCGGCGGCCGTATCGCGCACGGCCTTTACACGGCGAGCCTCATCTCCGCCGTCATCGGCACGCGTTTGCCGGGGCCGGGCGCGATCTACATTTCGCAGACCTTGCGTTTCCTTGCGCCGGTGCGGATTGGCGACACGGTGATTGCGAGCGTTGAGATCGTGGAGCTGGTCGAGAAGGGCCGGCGCGCTAAGCTGCGTTGCGAATGCAAGGTCGGCGATACGTTGGTGCTTGAGGGCGAGGCCGAAGTGAAGATCCCGGCGCGGCCTGTCGCGCAGGCTTAGCCCTCAACCAAAGCGCGGCGCGCATTGATCACGTCCTGCGTCATCTGACGGCGCAACGCGTTGGTGTCTTCGAACTTATCCTCCCCCCGGAGGAACGCGATAAGCTCGACCTCGATATTCTTGCCGTAGAGGTCGCCACTGAAATCTAACAAATGCGCTTCGAGCAAAGGTTCGGGCAACGCGCCGACTGTCGGGTTCACACCAACGCTCGCAGCGCCCGGCAACAGCACGCCATCGCCCAGATCAACGCGCACGGCATAAACGCCCAAACGCGGACGCACATAGGCGCCAAGCGGCAAGTTCGCGGTCGGAAAGCCGAAATCCCGCCCGCGCTGAAAGCCGCGCTGCACTTCGCCTTCGATAGCCCACGGCCGTGTCAGCATCGCGCGCGCTTTATCCATCTCGCCCGCGGCGATGGCTTCGCGGATCGCAGTGGAGGAGGCGCGGGCGCCATCGTCGCCGCTGACTTCGCCGATGACATCGACCGTAAAGCCCAGCTCCTCGCCAAGCTTGGTCAAGCTCGCGACATCGCCCACGCGCTTATGGCCAAAGCGAAAGTCGTCACCGACGCTGACATGCCCCGCGCCAAGCGCTTCCTTCAGCAGCTTCTCCGCGAACACACGATCGCTAGACGCCGCCAAAGCCGCATCGAAACCAATCTCAAACACTTCCTCGACGCCGAGATCGGCCAAAGCCCGCGCGCGTTGCGCGTTGCTCTGCAAACGGAAGGGCGTCGCATCGGGTTGAAAGAAGAGACGCGGATGGGGCTCAAACACGGCCGCGCCAAGCGCGATGCCGCGTTCCTCGGCGATTGCGCGCGCAGACGCGACAACAGCTTGATGGCCCAGATGCACGCCGTCGAAATTGCCAAGCGCAATTGCAGCCCCGCGCGCATCGTCGGGAACGGAGGAGGAGGGAGGGTTCATTCGTTCACGAAGTCTTGCGTTTCACGCCGATCGCATCTGCATGTGTTGCCGAGTGATAACCAAACAGCGCGCGAAAAGCGCCCGCGTTCATTCATACTTAAGCGCTACTTTACAGAAAATTCTCACGTCTTTGCTATCTATGGTCCCATAACACGGCGCAAAAACAGCCGGGTAAGGCATCGCTGCCGGATCGTCGCACCCCGATCCGGCAGCGCGCCGGTCTCCCGATACAATAAGCGCCGCGGGTTTTGGGGAACGAGTGGCTATGACCGTTGCGACGATGCCGATCCTTATCGTGGACGATTACAACACGATGATCCGCATCTTGCGGAACTTGCTGCGCCAGCTCGGTTTCACCAATATCGATGAAGCTTCCGACGGGCGCACTGCGCTCGCGAAGATGCAATCCAAGAATTATGCGTTTGTCATCTCCGATTGGAGCATGAGCTCGATGTCTGGCATCGAGTTGATGAAGCAGGCGCGCGCGCACGAGAAGACAGCCGAGACGCCGTTCGTGATGATGGCGAACGACAACGAAGAAGGTCAGCGCGCAGGCGCCAGCGCCTATCTCGTGAAGCCGTTCACCGCACAGGCGCTCAAAGATCGCCTCGTCCCCGTCATCGGCGCGTTCTAAGCACATCCCAAAAAGCAACGAGCGCGGCGGTTGCCCGCGCGCGCTCGTCTTATCTCGACGCTGAAGAGCGCTTAGCGCGCTTTCTTCGCCGTCTTTTTCGGTGCAGTTTTCTTCGCGGCCTTTTTCACTGCCTTTTTCGCAACAGGCTTTTTCGCAGCGGCCCTCTTGGCGGCTGGCTTTTTCTTCGCTGCAGCCTTCTTCGGCGCAGGCGCGGCTTTTACAGTTTTCTTCGTCAACTTCCGCTTGGCCTTCTTCACGGCCTTCACGACCGTTTCCGCAGCGGCCTTCATGGTCTTCACGACGGCTTCGGCTGCTTCCGCGCCGCTCTTCTTGGCGATGTCGGCGGCGTGCGCGCGCTTGTAGGTTTGGATGTCCTTGAACGTCCCGCCCTTTGCGCGTTTGGCGTACAGCTTCGTGCCTTTGCTCGTGCGATGCGTGGTTCTACGCGCCATGTTTGGCTCCCAAAATGATCAACAAGCGGAATGTAGGGCGAGTCCGGCGCGCTTCAAACTGCGGTCTGCCCGCCGTCGATGACGAAGGTTTGGCCCGTGGTGAAAGCGCCGGCCTTGCCTGCCAAAAACACCGCCATGCCGGCGATTTCGTCCGGTTCACCGATGCGGCCGAGCGGCGAGCGCGAGGTGGCGGATTTCAGGATGTCGGGGTTTTCCCAGAGCGCGCGGGCGAAGTCTGTTTTCACCAAGCCCGGCGCGATCGTGTTGACGCGAATATTGTCCGGGCCGAACTCGGCGGCGAGATTGCGCGCGAGCTGCATGTCGGCGGCTTTCGAGATGCCATAGGCGCCGATCACTGGCGTGCCGCGAACTCCGGCGATCGAAGAGACAAGTATGATCGAGCCATCCTTGCGCGCGCGCATTTGCGGGGCGACCATTTGGATCAGCCAATGGTTCGAGACGATGTTGTTCTGCAGGATCTTATGGAACTGATCGTCGGCCATATTTCCCATCGGCCCGAAATAGGGGTTCGACGCGGCGTTGCAGACTAGAATGTCGATGGCGCCGAACGCCTTCATGGTCTCATCGACGAGTGTTTGCAGCGCTTCCTTCACGGCAATGTTCGCAGCGACTGCGATCGCCGTTTTGCGGCCGACCAACTCGTTGATCTCTTTCACTGCTTCTTCGCACGCATCGAGCTTGCGCGAAGAGATGACCACATTGGCGCCTTGTTCCGCGAGCCTATGCGCGATCGCCTTGCCGATGCCTTTGGACGAGCCAGTTACAATGGCGGTCTTGCCGGTGAGATCGAACAGATTGGCCACGCGACATCTCCCTGTTATGTGCGCTCAGTCTAGGCGCGGCGGCGTTCGACGGTCTAGGCTTAGCCTTGGAGGAGCGGGCATGCGGCGTTTGATTTTGGCGAGCTTGGTAGCGGCGGCGGCTTTGGCTGCGTGCGACCGAAGAGCGGCTGATCCGATGGCGCAAAACCGCGAAGCGTGCGCTGATGCCGATGGTGCAACGGCGGACCGGATCGCTGCGTGCTCGGCTTTGATCGATAGCGGCGAACTCGATGAAGCGTCGCGCACGGAAGTGCAGGCGCATCGCGGCGCTGCGTATCGCGCTGCGGGTGAGGTGACGCCGGCTTTGCGCGATTTTGAGGCCGCGCTGCGCGTCGATGAGAACAACGCTGAGGCGTTGTCTGGACGCGCTTACATATTGCTCGCGAGCGGCCAGCTCGATGCGGCGGAAGTGTTTGTGAACCGGTTGATCGCGAACAATGAGCGTCCAGCGGATGCGCATTTCCTGACTGGCGAGATTGCACAAGCGCGCGGTGATTATCCGGCGGCGATGGCAAGCTACGGTGCGGCGATCGAAGCCGATCGCGGCATGGCTATCGCTTATGCGCGACGCGGACGCGTGAAGCAGCGGTTGGACGATGTTGACGGCGCGCTCGGCGATTTCGATGCAGCTCTGCGCGAGGATGCGAGCCTGGTTGATGCTCGGGCGGGACGCTGCTGGTTGAGCCTGCAGCAAGAGCGCGATCTTTCCCGCGCGCGCAGCGATGCAGAAACGGCGGTCGCTGCAGCGCCGCGCAATGTCGAGGCGCAGATCTGTCGTGGTATTCTGCAATTGCGCGGTGAGGAATGGGTCCCGGCGCGGGCATCGTTTGAAGCAGCGCTTGAGGTCGAGCCCGGCAACCCCAACGCACTCTTCGGCCGCGGCGTAGCGCGGCGCCGGGTCGGCGATGGCGATGGGCGCGAAGACATGAACCGGGCGCGCGACTTCGATGGCCATATTGGCGAGGCGTTCGACGATTGGGGTGTGCGGACCTACTAAGTCTGGACCGCCGGCGCCCTCGCCGGCTTTTCGGCAGATCGATCAAGCGCTGGTGCTTGTGGTTGAGTCCTGCACCCGTGCCGGCGAGGGCGCCGGCGGTCCAGATTAGCGGAGCGCGCCCATCGCGTAGTCGGCGCGAACGCCTTCTGCGCTCAGCGCTGTATCGATCTTCGCCGCATCGGCCTCGCCATTGGTCCAGAGCGCTTCGCCGTGCATGCCGGAGGCGATGAACACGCAATCGAGCCCTTGCGCATTGGCGCCGGCAATATCGGTCGGGACGCCATCGCCGATGCAGAGAATGCGGGCGCGATCGACTGAGCCAATGGCATCGAGTTCGCGCGCGGCGAGTTCGTAGATTGGCGCGTACGGCTTGCCCGCCATGATCACGCGTCCGCCTAATGCAGCATAGTCGCGCGCGATCGCGCCGGCGCACCAGATCATGCGGTCGCCCCATTGGACGACGATGTCGGGATTGGCGCAGAGCAGATCGAGATCGCGTGCGCGGGCGTCATGCAGAATGCCGGCATAGTCAGCGGGCGTTTCGTCGTCGCGGTTGAGGCCGGAGATGGCGACGAAGGTCGCATCGCTCAGCGGCGCTTCTTTGAGGTTCAAACCTTCCCAGAGCGCGCGGTCATACTCGTACGGGCCGATGCGATACATAGGACCGGGCGCGCGGGCTGCGAGTTCGAAGCGGATCGCATCGCCGGAGGTGACGATCGCATCCCACGCGTCGCGCGGCACGCCGGCGCGATCGAGTTGCGGCGGCAGCGTATCGCGCGGCTTCGGCACGTTGGTGACGAGGATCACGGTTTTGCCGGCGGCGCGCAGGCGTTGCAGCGCGGCGGAGGCTTCGGCGTAGGCGGCGCGGCCGTTATGGAGCACGCCCCAGACATCGCAGAAGAACGCGTCATAGCGATCGGCGATGGCGTCGATACTCGTGATGATCTGCGTCACGTCATGGCCTCAAGGATGCGGCGGGCGTTTTGCTCGGCCTGTTCGGGGCCTGCATTGGGCGGGCAGGTGAGTTGCACGTCAGCGAAGTCGCGCTGTGGTGCGACGTGGGCATCGTGCATCGGACGCACGGTCGAAAAGAACTGCGCCATCACCGAACGCGGCGTGCGGCCACGGGATTCAACGTCGCGGATCATGCGGCGGCCAAGGCGCAAAGCTTCGTCAGCCTCGACATAGACTTTGACATCGAAGAGTTCGCGGAGATCGGCTGAGGCGAGCAAGTGGATGCCTTCCACGATCAGCACTTCGGCGTGAGCGATGCGCTCGACTTTCGGCAAGCGCGTGTGCGTGACAAGATCATAGACCGGCTTATCGAAAGCCGCGCCACTCTTGGCCAACGCGAGGTGCTCGCGCAGCAACGAATGCTCCTTGGCGGCGGGTTCGTCGAAATTGTGCGTGGCGGGATCGAAGTCTGGGTAAGACGTGGCGCAGCGATAATAATCGTCTTCCGCGATGACGACCGCGCCGGCGCCAATGAGGCGCGCGAGCGTTGTGGCGATCGTGGTTTTCCCCGCGCCGGAGCCGCCGGTGATTGCGATGATTTTCATGAGGCAGTTGGCAGTGGGCAGCAGGCAATGGTCATTCGGCTACTGCCTACTGCCAAATGCCTACTGCCTCAACTGATGCGGCCGCCTTGCTTCAGGTAGAACTCACGCGGCGGCGTGGTTTCTTCCATCAGGCTCTCTTTGATCGCGCGTGGCGCGCCGAAGAGGTGGCCCTGACCGAATGGCACGTCGAGATCGAGCACTTCGAGCACGGCGTCTTCGGTCTCGATGCGCTCGGCGATGAGATCGATGCCGTAGCGTTGATAGATCGCCGAGATATCGGTGGCGGCGATTTCGCGCGTGATGGCCGAGCGCGGACGCATGCCGCGAATGACGGTCTGCTCAACCATCGTCATGGCCGAAACCTTCACGTACTTCACGCCTGAGCGCTCAAGGTCGGGCAGATCGATTTCGGTGTTGGTGACGCGGTCGATCGAGAAGCGGAAGCCGAGGTCGACCAGCTTCGCCATAGCGCGGGCTTCGATCGAGGTGCGGTTCTCGTAGGCGTCTTGCGGGATTTCGAAGATCACGCTGCCAGCGAGGTCGCGGTTCTCGCGCATGAAATCGAGGAACTGCGGGAAGAATTGTTCGTCGGCCAGCGCGGCCGGGCTGATGTTGCAGAAGATGCCGACACGGCGATCCTGCTTCATCAGTTTGCGCACGATCTGCACGCAGCGGAACAGAAGCACGTTGTCGATCGTCGACATCAAGCCCGCTTGCTCAGCCGCCGGGATGAATTCCTGCGGCAGGATCAAACGCCCGTTCGCATCCTTGAGGCGCGTGAAGCCCTCGTAGAATGCGGTTTTGCGCTGCGGCAATTGCACGATCGGCTGCAGATAAAGTTCGACGCGGTTCTCAAGCAAAGCTTCGCGCACGAGATCCATCGGGCCACGTGCAGCACTGGCGTTGAGCGGCGTGACACCGGCGCTTTGGATCGTGTTGAGGCGTGCATCCATCGCGGCGCCGAGCTTATCGACGATCTGATCGATCAAGCGTGACTCAATTTGAGGTGGCCCGCCGGATTGATAGTGCTGCGAGGACTCGATCTGCGGCGTGCCGAAAGATTGCGCGCCGACTGAGGCTTCAATCTGATCGATACGCGTTTGCATCGCGTCGATGTCAGCGGTGACTTCACGGTGCGCGACGCGGAGGCGCTCCATGTCACGCTTGATCACCTTCTCAGCGTCGCCGACGCGGCTTGATGCGGCGGTCGTTGAGATGCTCGCATGGGTGACGGCGCATGCGCAGAAGAGCGCGATGCCGCCCAGGAAGGACGCGCCAATGTCTTGCCCGCCAACTTGCGTGAGCGCGATGCCGACTGTGGTCGAGATCGTGATGTAGGCCCCGTAAAGCAGGATGTGCGTGATGATGGGCATTATTTGCCGTCCGAATCTGTCGGCTCCCATGGGGCGACTCCGACGGTTGACGGAGGATTAACCGGATGCCGAAGGGACTTGACAGAATTATTGTAAGACGATAATAGATTATCGTCTTACTTGAGGAGTTCCGTCCATGACCCAGGCAGCCGCAGCGCCCCTTGAGCGGGCGCAGCTTTTAGCCGGCGGGGCGGCCACCGTCGCGGTGGTCGCAGCGGTGCTGATCGTCTTGGGCGCCGTGGCGGGCGAGGTCGACCCGATCATCATGGCCGCCCGCAACCGGGAGGTGACGCCGGATTGGGCGGGCGTCGTCGCGATTATCAATGCCGTCGGCGTGTTCTGGCTGATGGCGCTGCCGAGCTTCCTATTGGCCGGCGCGCTGCTCGATTTGAGCAAAGTGCTCGACGAATACGGCAAGGGCCAGTTCTTCACGCTCAAGGCCAGCGCACACCTGCGCAAGGCGGGCGAGGGCGCGATCTGGGCGCTGGTGTTCAAGATCGTGGCGTCGCCGACGATCGTGAGCTGGATCACACACGAGGGGCGCGGCTTCATCTGGCAGATGGAGTCGTTTGATCTCGGCCTCTTCGCATTCGCTGCGGCCGTGCTGGTGCTTGGCCGCGTGCTGGAAGCGGCGGCGAAAATCAAAGCTGAGAACGACGAGATTGTATGATGAGCATGACTGGAGCTTACCCTGTGACGACGGCCATCAATTCAACCGCGCGAAGAGCCCGCACGATCGCGCAGATCGCCATCCCGGTCATGTTTGCCGCGATTGTGCTGCCGGTGATTGGTAAGCTCTATTTCGCCGCGTTTGAGCCGCCGCTTGGCGCTACTGATGAGATGCGTAGGGCCGAGGCCCTGATTGTGCTCATTGAAGCCCTCCCGCCGTTCCTGCTCGCATGGGCCATGCTCGGTCTGACCAAGGTGTTGCGGGAATATGAGATGGGGCGCTATTTGTCGCTGGATTCGAGCGCCGCGTTGAAGCGCGTCGGTGAGCGCGGCTCGCTTGCTCTATTGATCAATTTGGTGGCCGTGCCGCCCGTCATTGCGCTGTTGCGCGGCCAGTCGGTTCTGGCCGCCATCGACCCCGACATCTTCGACATCTGCGTCGTCCTCTTCGCAAGCACGACGCTCACCGTCGGCTACGTGCTCGAAAACGCCGCCAAAGCGCTCAAAGCCGAGAACGATCAGATCGTCTGATGCGCATCGTCGTCACCCTCGACGTGATGCTCGCGCGCCGCAAAATGAAGGCGAAAGATCTCGCCGAGCGCGTGGGCATCACCGAAGCGAACCTCTCGCTTTTGCGGACAGGCAAGGTGAAAGGCGTGCGCTTTGAGACGCTGGTGAAGATTTGCGAAATCTTGGAGTGCAAGCCGGGCGATTTGCTGGATGTGGAAGAGGGTGTGGCGGCGGAGAGTGGCGGGGATATTTGATCTCGTCATCCTGGGCCTTCGCAGAGCGAAGGACCGGGACCCAGAGCCAACGCACAGCTCGTAGCCCCTGGATCCCGGACCCTTCGCGTTCCGCGAAGTGTCCAGGATGACGGGCTAACCTGCGAACAGCGCTGCGGCTTGGATCAAGTAGACAACCCCAATCGCCGTCACGATCCAGCGCGTCCACTTTAGAAAATTCGTGTCGCTCATGCGGTCGAGCACCATGCCGCCGAGCCAGGCGCCGATCATGGCGAGCGGCGCTGCTACCGCGAAGAACCACCAGGGTGGCAAGCCTGTGCTTTGCGTCGCCGCGAGGAGCGGCACGCCGTAGAAGATCATTTTTACGGTGTGGCTGAAGGCTTGCGTCGCGGCTTTGGTGGCGACGATTTGGTGACGCGTGAGATCGGTGCGCACGAAGAAGACGTCGAGCAGCGGGCCTGAGACGCCGGCGATGACGTTCAAGCCGGTCACGCTCAAGCCGCAGGCGACGGCGTGCGTTGGTTTGGCGGCGTCGAGATTGAAGCGGCCCTTGGGAATCCAGGCGAGGCCGGGCACGAGGCCGAGCATCAGGAAGACCCATGGTTTCGTCGGCTGATAGGTGACGAGCGCGAGCAGGGCGGCGGCGATGGCGGAGCCTGCGCCGTAGAAGAGGATGATGCGCCAGTTGATGTGCTTGCGGTGCAGAACCGCGCGCCAGCCGTTGGAAACAAATTGCACCGCGCCGTGCGTCACCATCGCGGCTGCGACCGGCATGGCGAGCGTGAGCGCGCCCATGAGCATGAGGCCGCCGGCCATGCCGAAGACGCCGGACACGGTCGATGTCACGAGGACGACGAGAAGAAGTAGGAACGTTGTGAGCGATGTCACGCGCGCCTCCCAAGCTAAAGGTTGGAAAACGGCGCGGCGGGGAGCGCCCCGAAAGCCGCATGTGCGCGGCGCTCGCGTCAGAGGCTTTTATATGCACGTCAGAGTGAATTGCCAACGCCGCTTCTGAGGGATCATCTAGGTTCGGTAGGATCAGGCATGGCAAAGAAGATTGCTCTTTTCACACTGGCCGCAGCTCTCTTCGCCTCGTCCTGCGCAGGCGAGGCTCCGGCAGGCCGCGAGGTTTCAATGTTCGGATTGAATCCGGCGAGCGCTGAGAGAGATGCGCGGCGGGCGATGGAGTTAGGCGACTTTCGGCTACTCGCCGTTGCTGGTTTCAGCGTGGAAACGCCGGGCTGTGGAGTCAGTATCTTGGTGGCTCGGGAAAATTACGGTGTGATCGAGATTGAAGGCACAAGTGACTTCCATCAATGGCCGGGCGAAACGTGGCTAAATGATCGAGCGCGCGACTACGCTGAACGCTACAACTGCGCTATCGTCTCTGCTCGTCCGCTATAAGCTACGTGATAAACGGCAAGGTTAGCTACGCGGAGCCAAACGTGCCTCAATCCTGCTGCGCACGTCATCCCATTCCTCACGAATAATCGAGAAGTACGCGTTATCCCGCATCGTCCCATTCGGCCTGCGCATCTGCCTCCGGAAAATCCCCTCAAACGTCGCGCCCAACTTCGTCAGCGCGCCACGTGACTGCGCGTTCAGCGCATCCGTCTTGAACTCGACGCGTTCGGCGCCGCAGGCGAAGGCGTGGGTGATGAGGAGGAGTTTGGCGGCGGGGTTGATGGCGGTGGCTTGGGCGGCGCGCGCGTACCAGGTGCCGCCGATCTCGACGCCGCTGTGCTCGGGGCGGATGGCGAGGTAGCAGGTTTGGCCGACGATGCGGTCGCCCCCTCCGTCGCGTGCTTCGCTCGCGACACCTCCCCCGCCCGCGGGGGAGGAAAGTTTTGCAATGACGGCGTGTGCGATCCAGCGGCCTGCGGCTTGCTCGGCGCTGAGCCAATCGAACCATGCGCCGTAGCCGTTTTCGGCGACGCCGAAGGGCATGTGTTGGAAAATGTTCACGTCCGCATGGGCGGCTTCCGTGAGCCCCGCGCGGTGGCGTTCCTCGAAGGGTTCGAGCCGCACCCATGCATTCTCAAGTGTCGCAGCGGCAAGCTTCATGCGCGCATTGCTCCTCCCGGCAGGGAGGCTTAGCGTGGCGGAAATACCGACGCCACCGAAGAGATAAACGGGAGACCGCGATGCAGTTCGAACATTCCGCCAAGACCAAAGAATGGATCGACCGCGTCGGCCAGTTCATGGACGACAATGTCTTCCCGGCCGTGCCGACTTATGAGGCGCAGCAGAAAGAGGGCAGCCGCTGGAAGGTTATCCCGGTCGTCGAGGATTTGAAGAAGAAGGCGAAGGCGCAAGGCCTCTGGAACATGTTCATGCCGCCGGGCAGCGGACATGCGCACGTGGACGATACGTTCGAGTTCGAAGGTCCGCGTCTCACCAATCTCGAATACGCGCCGCTGGCCGAACTGATGGGTCGTGTTGGCTTTGGCTCAGAAGTGTTCAACTGCTCGGCGCCGGATACGGGCAACATGGAAGTGCTCGAGCGTTACGGCACGCGCGAGCACAAGGAGCAGTGGCTGCGTCCGCTGATGAATGGCGAGATCCGCTCGGCGTTTCTGATGACCGAGCCGGGCGTCGCGTCATCGGACGCGACCAATATTCAGTGCGAGATCAAGCGCGACGGCAACGACTACGTCATCAATGGCCGCAAGTGGTGGTCGAGCGGCGCCGGCGATCCGCGCTGCAAGATCGCGATCCTGATGGGCAAGACCAATCCGGAAAATCCGCGCCACTCGCAGCAGAGCCAAGTGCTCGTCCCGCTCGATGCGAAAGGCATCACGATTGAGCGTCCGCTCAGCGTGTTCGGCTATGACGACGCGCCGCACGGCCACATGGAAATCGAGCTGAAGAACGTCCGCGTGCCGGCCGAGAATTTGTTGCTCGGCGAAGGCCGTGGCTTCGAGATCGCGCAAGGCCGTTTGGGTCCGGGCCGCATTCACCATTGCATGCGCACGATCGGCGCGGCGGAAGCAGCGCTCGAAGCGCTCTGCAAGCGCATCACCACCCGCGTGGCGTTTGGCAAGACGATCGCAGAGCACTCGGTCTGGGAGCAGCGCATTGCTGATGCGCGCATCGACATCGAGATGACGCGCCTTCTCTGCATGAAGGCCGCGTACATGATGGATACGGTCGGCAATAAGGTCGCCAAGAACGAGATCGCGATGATCAAGATCGCAGCGCCGCGTATGGCGCTGAAGATTATCGATGACGCGATCCAAGCGCATGGCGGCGCGGGCGTGTCGCAGGATTTCGGCTTGGCGAAGTTCTACGCTGGCATCCGCACTTTGCGTCTGGCTGATGGTCCGGACGAAGTGCACGCGCGTGGCATCGCGTTGAATGAGCTCGCGCGTTATGGCTGGACCGGTAAGCGCAAGAAGGACGAAGGCGGGAGCCTGCCCGGCATGCGCTAAATGATGACACTTGCTTGGGTGCTGAACGTGCTTGCGCTCGCCTTTGGCGTGGCGCTCGGCGCGCGCGGTTTAGTCGATCCGAAATGGGCGGCGCGGTTGGTGCGTCTGCGTGAAGATGCAGCCGGCGGCGTTGCCGAATTTCGCGCGACCTATGGCGGAATGTTCCTGGGGCTGCACCTCATCGCGTTGGTGCTCACGCTGCGTTATCTGCTGGCTAACGCTTATGTCGTGGGCGTGGCCGCCTCTGGAGCCGTCGCGGTGTTGAGCGCGGGTTGGGCGGTGACGGCCTTCGGTCGTGTCATAGCCATGTGGCGCGATGGCGCGAACACGCCGTTCAATCGCATCAGCGTCCTCGTTGAGTTGGCGGTGGCGGCAGCGCTGGCTGCGCCATGGGCGGTTTGGTATTTCACCGCAGGCTAAGCGGCTGGCGTCTTGCCTAGAAACACAACCGCCGCGCCCGCAGCGATCAGCGCAAAGCCCAGGAAGTGGTTCCAGCCGAGTTGCTCGCGCAGGAAGAGCCACGAGAAGAGGATGAACACGCAGAGCGTGATGACTTCCTGCATGGTCTTAAGCTCGGCCGTTGAATAGACGGCGCTGCCGATGCGGTTGGCCGGCACGGCCAAGCAATACTCGATGAACGCAATGCCCCACGCCGCGACGATGGCGATCAGCAGCGGCGTCGATTTGAACTTTAGGTGGCCGTACCAGGCGAACGTCATGAACACGTTCGACGCGATCAACATCAGGATCGGCGCGATCTGGGGCGAGGCGAGAAAGCTTGGCATACGGGGCTCCGCGGCAAGTAGCGGCACGCTAGCCTGTTGCGTTGAAAACGTAAGCGAGCCTCTTTCGTCATTCCGGGGCGATGCGCAGCATTGAGCCCGTAACCCAGGGGCTTCCAGCGGTGTGTTGGCCACTGGGTCCCGGGTTCAACTGCGTTGAGCCCCGGGATGACGATGAATTTGTCGTCGCCCTGACGTGTTAGAAATCGTTGATGCTCATATCGGCGCGCAGCGGCCATGTGCCGGGACGGAGGCCGCATGTGGTGGAATCGAAGCTTTCGCGGGTGACGACGACGGTGTTGGTTGGCGTTTCTTCGATGCGGACTTCGCGGACCGTGAAGGCCAGACCATCATCGGCGACGAAAGCAGAAAGCTTCAGGAAGAAACACGCAGCCAAAGCTTCCGTCGTTGGATCGCCCTGGAACGTCATGATCTGCGCGAGCTGTTTCGGCTCGTGCTCGCGAAAGTATCCGATCAGCGGATCGGTCTCGGCGAGATGCAATGTGTGATCGACTTGTGCGTCGATCCATTCGTGCCAGCGCTTCTTCACTTGCTCGAACGGCGCGACGGAGTTCGTGTCGCTGAAGTTGAAGCGCGATGTCGGATCGAGCCGCACGGTGACGAACTCGTTGTGCCCGTGAGGGATCGCGCATTTCGCGCTTTTGGTCGCCAATAGGCGATGCGCCATCGCGTAGCGACGGGTGAATTCCAAGGCAGGCATTGTTCTATCCTACGAGGCACTCCCGCAGCACAGACGGACGCCTCAAGGCGCAGCGTTTAGACGGGGCGCCGGTCTGGTGCAATCGCCGGGCGGCAAAATGGGCGGATCAGAACCAGCGGCGCCATTTGGCGATCGCGAAGAGTGCCGCCGGCGCCGCAAACATCAGCGCAACCCCGACCCAAGGGCCCCATGACGCGCGAAACCAGGTCATGTGGTCGAAATTCATGCCGAAGATTGAGGCGATGAGCGTCGGCGGTACGAACGCGATGGTGGCGAGCGAGAGCGCCTTCAGCACGTTGGTTTGCGCCGCATTGATGAGGCCGAGCACCGCGTCTTGAAGATAAGAAAGACGCGGCTGCATTTGCTCGGCGATGCGCTCCAACTCGGCGACATCCCTGCCGAGCGCGGAGAGACGTGAATCCACCAGCCCGTATTTGCCCTTGCTCAAACGGGCATAGACCAAGAGCCGCTGCATGCTTGCGAGCGAGTCATGCGCAAGCGCCGCGAGCGCACCGATGCGGCCGAGATCGCGGAGCGCGCTGCGGAGATCGATCGTGTCGGCTTCATCGAAGACGCGCACGGAGAGCGCATTGGCGTCGCGCGTCGCTTCGGCGAGCAGATCGGCCAAACGCTCTGCCGCGCCTTCGATTAGAGCGAGCATGACATCGGCGCCAGTCTGGGCCGAGGCGACGCGGGCCGAGGCGCGCTTCTCGCCGATCTCAAAGGCGCGCGGGCGCACTTGGCGAACGGTGACGAGCTTGCCTTTGGAGAGGATGAAGGTCACTGGCCCGGAGACGAGCATGCCTTCATCGCGGCGGCCGAGCAGCGTCGCGGTTAGATGGAGGCTGTCATTCTCTTCGTAATAGCGCGCGGATTCTTCGAATGCGGCGCGCTCGTCCGGCGTCGGCACATCGATACCGAGGGCGGATTCGACGTCGGTCTCTTCTTCGTCAGTGGGCGACTCAAGATCGTACCAGAGCGCCGAAGCGCTCTCGCACGCTACTTCCGAACCGCCACGGGAGACCACGCGAAGCATGGCGCTCCTTAGCGCTGTTCGCGGCCCTCGACTACTCGTCCTTGTGCACGACCCCGCGCGCCATGACGAAGCCGACATTCATCAGCACGGCGACATCCTGAGTCGGATCTCCATCTACGGCGATGATATCGGCGGAATAGCCCGTGGCGATGCGGCCGGCTGTGCCGTTCAGTTGCAGGTGATCGGCGGCGTTGATCGTGGCCATTTGGATCGTCTGCAGTGGCGTGAAGCCGGACGCGACCAGAAGCTGGAACTCGCGCGCGTTCATGCCGTGCGGCGAGACGCCGGTGTCGGTGCCGAAGGCGATGCGGACGCGGTTTTGCTGCGCAAAGCGCCCCATGTTGGCCATGTCGCGGCTAACTTGGCGGGCCTTGGCGGTTTGCGCCGGCGTCAGCACGCCGCCGCGCTCGGCCAATTGGCCAACCCACCAGCCGGCGAGCAGAGTCGGCACGAGATAGCGATTGCCTTGGCGCAGTAGGCGCACGGATTCGCGATCAATATAGGAGCCGTGCTCGATGGAATCGACGCCGGCGCGGAGCGCTGCGTTGATGCCGTCTACACCGTGCGCGTGCGCGGTGACGCGGCGACCCATGGCGTGTGCGGCGTCTACAATCGCGGAGAGTTCATCGTTGCTGAGTTGTTGAGCGACGCCGGCTGCGGTGTTGGAAAGCACGCCGCCGGTCGCTGTGATCTTGATGACGTCGGCGCCGGCTTGGATTTGGCGACGGACGGCGCGGCGGCAAGCGTCGGCGCCCGAACAAGCGGCCGGGCTGCGCAGCACGTCGATCACGTCGGGCGAAAAGCCATTCGCGTCGCCGTGACCGCCATCAGGCGTCACCGAAAAGCCGGAGGCGATGATGCGCGGGCCGATGATGCGGCCCTCGGCGATGGCGCGGCGGAGCGCGAAGATCGAGTCATTGGCTGCGCCAAGATCGGCGACCGTCGTGAAGCCTGCGAGCAACGTCGTGCGGCCGTTTGCGGCGGCGCGCAGGGCGCCGTCGGCGGCGGTGAGCTGTACTTCTTCGATCAACTGATTGGGGCCGAGTTCGCCCGAGAGGTGGACGTGGCTGTCAATCAGGCCGGGGAGCACAAAGCGATCGCGCTGATCGACGATGGTTGCGCCTTCGCGTGTGACGTAGCCTGCCTCGACGCCGACGATGCGGCCGTCTGCGCCGATGAGGATCGATTGCGCGGTGGTGACGCCGCTGGTGGCGGGATCAGCTAATAGGCGCCCGGCGTGAATGATGCTCGCCACTTGCGGCGTGGCCTCTTGCGCAAAGCTTGACGTGGTTAGAAGCGCCAAAGCGCCGGCCAAAGTGAGTGTGCGCCGCAGCATGAAATCCCCCTGATTTGGTGCGTTGATCGAACCGAAGCCGGGGCCGCCGTCAAGCGTTTGCGCTCACCAATACATCGCAAACAGGACGATGATGAACACCGCGATCACGCCGAAGGCGATCGCGACTGCGATGGCAGGGCCACGGTCGCCGGGCCGCATGTCGGGCTTGCGATCCGGCACGCGCGCGCCGGTCGCGAGGATCGATCGGTACATCGCTTCTTGCGAAGCATAGACGCGGTTTGCGCCGACATAGCCAAGCGCGCCGAACGCACCTATCGAAAGCAGGAGCAAGCGCCCGCCCTGCTCGATCATCGGGATGATGGCGGAGAGGCCGGTATAGCTGCTGCGATCAAAGCTCATCTCGCTGCCGAGCACGATCGCAAACACCAAGCCGCCGAGCGCGCCGATGCCTGCGCCCAAAAGCGAAACGCGCGCTTGGCCGCGTCGGCGTCGTTGCGACCAGACATAGAGAAAAAGATCGCGCTGACGCTCGTTCATTTCAGGCCGGCTTTTTGCGCGTACATGAAAGCGGCGGACGCAAGCGGGCGGATGCGCGCGATCATTTGCGCGGCGTGTGCGCTGGCGGCGGTGCCGTCACGGACGCGACCGGCAATGCCTTGTAGGATGCAGGCGAGGCGGAAGGCGTTGTAGGAGAAGTACCAGTCGAGCTGTGCGATGCCGTCGCGGCCGGTCTGCTCGCAGTAGAGCTTCACGGCTTCGGCTTGCGTCGGAATGCCAATTGCAGCGACATCGACGCCGCCAAGGCCGGCGCGACCGTCATGCGGCATCACCCAGTTCATCAGGTAATAAGTGAAATCGCCGAGCGGATCGCCGAGAGTCGAGAGCTCCCAATCGAGCACTGCGATCACGCGCGGCTCGCTTTCGTGCAGGATGAGATTGTCGAGGCGATAATCGCCGTGGACGATTGACGTGCGCTCGCCCGGCGGGATGGTTTGCGGCAGCCATTCGATGAGCTTGTTCATCTCATCGATGGTTTCAGTTTCGCTCAGTTTGTATTGCTTCGACCAGCGATCGATCTGGCGTGCGAAGTAGTTTCCGGGCTTGCCGTAATCGGCGAGGCCGATGGCTTCGTGATCGGTGTTGTGCAGCTTGGCGAGCGTCGCGATCTTGTTCTCGTAGACGCGGCGGCGATCGGGTTTTTCAAGCTCCGGCAATGTGCCGTTCCACAGCACGCGGCCTTCGACCATCTCCATGACGTAGAACATGGCGCCGAGCACGCTGTCGTCGGTGCAGAGCGCGTATTGCTTGGCGACCGGGAAGCCAGTCGGATAGAGCGCCGACATAACGCGGTGCTCGCGGTCCACCGCATGCGCGGAGGGGAGCAGTTTGCCGCCCGGCTTTTTGCGCAGCACGTATTTCCGCGTCGGCGTGACGACCTGATAGGTCGGGTTCGATTGCCCGCCTTTGAATTGGTTGACCTCAAGCGGCCCCGCATAGCCCTCGACATTCGCGCGCATCCACGCATCGAGCGCCGCTTCATCCAGCTTATGGCGCTCCTCAACAGGCTTCACGCCTTTGAAGTTCGCATGGGGATCTTCGGCCGGTTCGCTCATTCTTGGTTCCAGTACTTCGTCATTACGGACGCGCGGAGCGCGATCCGGAACCCAGGGGCAAACGCACGGTCGTTTGCCCCTGGGTTCCGGGCTCAATGCTTCGCATTGCCCCGGAATGACGACAAGTGTTGAGAGCGAGTGGCGAACTACTCCAACGCCCGCCACGCAATATCCCTGCGGCAGAAGCCGCCGGGCCAGTCGATGCGGGAGACCGCGTCGTAGGCGCGGGTGACGGCTTGGCGGAGATCGTCGCCGATTGCCGTTACGTTGAGCACGCGGCCGCCCGCGGCGCGGAGATTGCCTTCTTCGTCTTCGCGCGTGCCGGCGTGGAAGACGACGACGCCTTCGACTTGATCGGCCTGAGCGAGGCCGCGGATCACCGAGCCGGTGAGCGGTTCGTCCGGATAGCCTTGCGCGGCGTAGACCACAGTCACTGAGGGGCGCGCATCCCATTCGATGGGCGCGGCGCTGGCGAGTTCGCCTTTCGCAGCGGCGAGCAGGATGGGCGCCAGATCACTCTTCATCCGGCGCATGAGGGTTTGGCACTCCGGGTCGCCGAAGCGGACGTTGAACTCGATGAGCTTCGGGCCGTCGGCGCTGATCATCAGGCCAGCGAACAGCACGCCGACGAATGGCCGGCCTTCCTCTTTCATACCGCGCAATGTCGGCAGGATGATGCGCTCCATGGTGAGATCGCGCATTGCGTCGGTGAAAACCGGCGCGGGCGAGTAGGCGCCCATGCCGCCTGTGTTGGGGCCTTTGTCGCCGTCATAGGCGCGCTTGTGATCTTGCGCGGCGATGAGCGGGATCGCGGTCTCGCCGTCGCAGAGCGCGAAGAAGCTGGCTTCTTCGCCGGGCAAGAAATCTTCGATCACGATACGCTGACCGGCGGTGCCGAATTTGCGCAGGAAGAGAATTTCGTTGATCGCTTCGTCCGCCTCGCGGCGCGTTTCAGCGATGACCACGCCTTTGCCAGCGGCGAGACCATCGGCCTTGATGACGAATGGCGGTTCGCGGTCGCCGAGATAAGCTTTGGCGCGGATGGCGTCGTCGAAGACTTTGTATGCGGCGGTCGGCACGCCGTGGCGGACGCTGAACTCTTTCATGAAGGCTTTTGAGGCTTCGAGTTCGGCTGCGGCTTTGCTTGGGCCAAAGCAGGGTATGCCGAGCGTTTGCAATTGATCGGCGAGACCTGCGGCCGCGGCGGACTCCGGGCCGATAACGACTAGATCAACTTGCTCGCGCGCGGCGAGCGCTGCGATCTCAGCCGCTTGCTCGACCTTCAGCGCAAACGTGCGCCCGAGTGCGGCGAGGCCTGGATTGCCCGGCGTCGACATGATTTCGGTGACGAGCGGACTTTGCGCGAGCTTCCAGCCCAAAGCGTGCTCACGCCCGCCCGACCCAACGATCAGAATCTTCATCGGGGTGGATTGGGACGGGAGGGGCGCGGGGTCAAGCGCTGCCGGTAGAGAAGCGCTTTGAGCGGCGCGGGCGCCCCGCTATGAGCAGCCGATGACCGCGCCACAGCAGATCGTTCTCAGTCCCGACAGCGCGCGCCCGGCGCCGGCGCGAGGGCCGTTCACCGAGTTCGTGCATTGGATCAGTGGTGCGTTTCTGAAGCTCGGCGGCTGGCGCATCGAGGGCGATTGGCCGGCGTTCGATAAGATGGTGTTGGTGGCGGCGCCGCATACGTCGAACTGGGACGGCATCTATATGCTGGCGGCGGCGGGTTATTATCGCGTGCGCTTGAGGTGGATGGGCAAGAAGAGCCTGACGCAAGGCCCGTTCGGTTGGCTGGTTAAATGGCTTGGCTGCGTGCCGATTGATCGCTCAAAGAGCAATGATGTGGTCGGCGCGATGGTTGAAGCGTTCGCCGCCGAGGAACGCATGGTGCTCGCCATTCCTCCAGAAGGCACGCGCAGCGCTGTGCGCGAATGGAAGAGTGGGTTTTATCACATCGCGGTCGCGGCGAATGTGCCGATCGTGTTGAGCGTGTTGGACTACGGCAAGCGCCGCGTGAAGCTGGCGGCGGTGGTTTTTCCGAGTGGCGATTACGACGCGGACTTAGCGCTGATCCAGGCGCACTATGCTGCTGCGCAGGGCAAGC